>NZ_JBVJMD010000014.1:0-160006 GCF_055584385.1 Streptomyces sp. NPDC104096 | reverse complement strand
GGGGGCGGGGGGGGGGGGGGGGGGGGGGCGCCGGGGGCCGGGGGGCCGGGGGCCGGGGGGGGGGCGGGGGGGGGGGGGGGCGCCGGGACCGGTGGGTTCCGGTCCGGTGGTCCGCTCGCGTGGGGTGGGGTCCGGGTGTGCGGAACCGCCTGCCGGGGCCGGGTGGCCCGGGTGGCGCTCGGCCGGTTCGTCGTTGCCCGACCGCGGCTGCCCGCTCCCGCCGCTCTCGTCCACGATGTCCCCTCGTTCGAAGCGTCTTCCGCGCCTGCCGGACGGAAGGTCTGTGGTCGATGGTATGCGGCCGTGGTGACGCGTTCGGCCCCGGCACCCCCCGTGTTTGCCCGGTCGCCCGTCGCGGCGGTCGCGGCGGTGGCTGGGTCGTTGTCGGTGGCTGGCCGTATGGTCTGTGGGCATGGAGACGAGTGCGCAGGGCGCCGGGCCGTCCGACGGCGGTGGTACGGCAGGGCATGACCCGCAGGCCGGGGTCGTGGGGGCGTCGGTGCCCGGGGCGCGGCCGCCCGCGTCGCTGTCTCCGTCGCGTGCGAGTGACTTCATGCAGTGTCCGTTGTTGTACCGGTTCCGGGTGATCGACCGGTTGCCGGAGCGGCCGAGTGAGGCGGCGACGCGGGGCACGCTGGTGCACGCGGTGCTTGAGCGGTTGTTCGACGCGCCGGCCGTGGAGCGGACGGCGCCGCGGGCGAGGTCGTTGGTGCCGGGTCAGTGGGAGCGGTTGCGGGAGAGCCGTCCCGAGGTGGCGGAGCTGTTCGCGGACGATCCGGGGGGCGAGCGGCTGGCGCGCTGGCTGGGTGAGGCGGAGCGGCTGGTGGAGCGCTGGTTCACGTTGGAGGATCCGACGCGGCTGGAGCCGGCCGAGCGGGAGTTGTTCGTCGAGGCGGAGCTGGAGTCGGGGCTGACGCTGCGGGGGATCATCGACCGGGTGGATGTGGCGCCCACGGGTGAGGTGCGCATCGTGGACTACAAGACGGGCAAGGCGCCGCGGCCGGAGTATGCCGAGGGCGCGTTGTTCCAGATGAAGTTCTACGCGCTGGTGGTGTGGCGGCTGAAGAGGGTGCTGCCGAGGCGGTTGCAGCTGGTGTACCTCGGCAGCGGTGATGTGGTCACCTACGATCCGGTGCCCGCGGATCTGGAGCGGGTGGAGCGCAAGCTGTTGGCGCTGTGGGAGGCGATCCGGCTGGCGACGGAGACGGGTGAGTGGCGGCCGCGGCCGACGAAGTTGTGCGGTTGGTGCGATCACCAGGCGCATTGTCCGGAGTTCGGGGGTACGCCTCCGCCGTATCCGCTGCCGGTGAGGGCGGAGGCGTCCGGGGACGGGGAGCAGGGCAGAATGGGGCCGGACTAGCGAAGGAGATCTACGTGGCCATCCGCGTCCTACTGGTCGACGACCAGCCGCTGCTGCGTACGGGCTTCCGGATGATTCTGGAGGCGGAACAGGACATCGCGGTGGTCGGCGAGGCGGGCGACGGTCTGCAGGCGCTCGATCAGGTGCGGGCCCTGCAGCCCGATGTGGTGTTGATGGACATCCGTATGCCGCGGATGGACGGTGTGGAGGCGACGCGGCAGATCACGGGTCCGGGGCGGGACGGTCCGGCGAAGGTGCTGGTGCTGACGACGTTCGATCTCGACGAGTACGTGGTGGAGGCGTTGCGGGCGGGTGCCAGCGGGTTTCTGCTGAAGGACGCGCCGGCGAACGAGTTGGTGCAGGCGATCCGGGTGGTGGCGGGTGGTGAGGCGATGCTCGCGCCGAGTATCACGCGGCGGCTGCTGGACAAGTACGCCACGCATCTGCCGTCCGGGGACGAGCCGGTGCCGAACACGCTGCACACGTTGACCGACCGTGAGGTCGAGGTGCTGAAGCTGGTGGCGCGGGGGTTGTCGAACGCGGAGATCGCGGCGGATCTGTTCGTCAGTGAGACGACGGTCAAGACGCATGTCGGTCATGTGCTGACGAAGCTGGGTCTGCGTGACCGGGTGCAGGCGGCGGTGTACGCGTACGAGAGCGGGTTGGTGCGTCCCGGCGCGCAGTAGGGACGGTCTGTCGGGCCGTGTGACGTACGGATGGAAGGGCGCCCCTTGTGCGGGGGCGCCCTTTCGTCGTGTGCGGTCGGTACTCGCCGATGCCGGTGTCGGCGGGGAAAGCCGGTGGCCGGTCCTGCCGCGGGGGCAGGACCGGCCACTGGTCGCGCGGGTCCACGTGCTGCTGACGTGTCGTTGTTCGTTCTGCTCCCGGGGCCGGTCAGGGCCTCGGGTTCCCGGGGGTGGGCGTCAGCTGCCGGCGCCTCGGCCGAGCTCCCAGAGCTGGAGCGTCGAGGAGGAGTTCAGGGCGTACGCGGTGCCCGTGACGTCGTCGCGGGCGACGACGTACTGCTTGCCCTGCCAGAGCGGCAGCACCGGGACGTCCCGGGCCACGATGTCCTGGATGTCGTTCAGGCTGGAGGCGGCGGTGAGCCGGTCGGCCTGGCGGCGGGACTCCGGGATCAGCTCGTTGATGATCTGGCTGTTGGAGTACGGCGACTTGAGGAAGTTGTCCTTGTCGACGAACGGGGCGAGGAAGTTGTCCGCGTCGGGGAAGTCGGGGAACCAACCCATGCCGTAGACGTCGTACTTGCCCTTGCGCTCGGCCGGGACGTAGGACTCCCAGGGGGTGCCCTTGATGTCGATCTTGAACAGGCCGCTGTTGTTGAGCTGCTTCTGTATGACCTCGAACTCCTGCTTGGTGACCGCGCCGTAGTGGTCGGTCGTGTAGTTCAGGGTCAGGCTCACCGGGGTGGTGACGCCGGCCTTGCTCAGCAGGGAGGCGGCCTTGGCGACGCTCGGGTCGCCGTACTTGTTGAAGAACGCGTTGGAGTGGCCGGTCACGCTGGCCGGGACCAGCGAGTACAGCGACTCGGCCTGGGAGCCGTAGACCTTGGAGACGATCTCGCTGCGGTTGATGAGCTGGGCCATCGCCTCGCGGACGGCCTTGTCCTTCACCGACGGGGCGTCGGTGTTGAAGCCGAGGTAGCGGATCTCGAGTCCGGGCAGTTCCACGACGTCGATGTCGCCGCCGGCGTTGGTGTACTTCTTGACCTGCGCCGGGGTCAGACCACGGGAGATGATGTCGACGTCGCCCTTGTCGAGCGCGGCGCCGAGGGCGTCGGAGTCGTCGTAGGAGACCATCTCGGCCTTGTCGTTGTTCACCTTGAGCGACCCCTTGTAGTTGGGGTTCTTGGTGAAGACGGCCTTGACCATCTTGTCGCCCTGGACCTCGGCCTTGAGGGTGTAGGGGCCGGAGCCGTCCACCTCGAAGCCGTCGCGCAGCTTGTCCTTCTGGTAGTCGTCGGGGTTCACGATGCCCGCGACCGGGGTGGACAGCTTGAACGGGAAGGTCGCGTCGGCGGTCTTCAGGTGGAAGATCACCTGGTCGTCGCCCTGCGTCTCGACGGTGTCGATGGTCGACAGCAGCGCGAAGACGCCCGAGTCGGACTTGATGGCGCGGGCGCGGTCGATGGAGTACTTCACATCTGCCGCGGTGACGGAGTCGCCGTTGGAGAACTTCAGGTCGCTGCGGAGCTTGCAGGCGTACCGCTCGTTGCCGGTGTCGGTGAAGCTGCAGCTCTCGGCGGCCTCGGGGACCGGGTCGCCGTCGCCCTTCGGCTGGACCATCAGCGTCTGCACGGTCTGGCGCAGGATGTTCCAGGTGCCGACGTCGTAGGCGTAGGCCGGGTCGAGCGGCGCGGGCGCGTCCTTCGTCGCGGTGAAACTGTCCGTGGTGCCGACGACGATGGCGTCGCCGCCGCTGCTCCCGCTGTCGGACCCGCCGCAGGCGGCGAGCACGGGCGCGATGAGACCGATCACGGCCGGCAGCACCAAAGTCTTGCGGTTCATGCTCGGGTTTCTCCAGCTGTTCAAGTCCGTGCACCCGGCATGCAGGGGTGTTGCGACGGGTCACGGGGGTAGGCCGATGTTTCGCGATGAGATTAGTCCGGACCGGCGGGACGGTTCACAGGCGGAGGAGCGCAGCTCCATCACGGAGTGAAACCGGGCGCGGACACACCGAAAACCCGACAGTGGAAGGATTAGTGCACGGTCTCCCCAATCAGGACACAAAGGCGCTTCGGCGCTGGGGAAAGCGGGGGGATCTGCACACGCCGCCCTACCTGTCGACCCCGTTCGGGGTGGCGAATGTCACACAGTCGACTGTTCGGGGTCGGGTAGGGATACGCGCCCGGCCGGGCGCGTGTCGCCGGCCGGTCTCCTGGCGCGTCGTGGAGGTGTCTTCCGTCCGGATTCCGGGTCCGGCGGCGGGGGTCGGCCCACCGGGTGACGGTTCAGACCGCGTGTGTCACCAGGCCCCGCAGGAAGGCCAGGTCGACTTCTTCGAGGGAGCCCACGACGGTGCGGCGAGCGGCGGGGGCGATGGGGGCGATCGACGGCACGGCCACGACATGGCAGCCCGCGGCTTCGGCCGCCGCGACGCCGGTCGCGGTGTCCTCGACGACCGCGCAGCGGGCGGGGTCGACGCCGAGTCCGGCGGCGGCGAGGAGATAGGGGTCGGGGTGGGGCTTGGTGCGGACCACCTCGTCGCCGGCGACGCTCAGGGCGAAGTGCTGGGGGCCGAGCGAGGTCAGGACGCGGTCGATGATGCGTCGGTGCGAGGCGGACACCAGGGCGGTGGGGATCTCGTACTCGGACAGTTCGGCCAGCAGCCGGGCGGCTCCCGGCATCAGCGGCAGGGTCTCGGCGATCCTGGCCTCGAACCCGCTGTTCAGCAGGAGGGTGAGTTCGGCGAGGGCGATGTTCGCGCCGGTGGCCTCGATGAGGAACCCGGCGCTGCGGGTCATCGGGCCGCCCACCACGACATGGCGCCAGGAGTCGTCGAGGGCGTGACCGAGGCCGGCGAAGACCTCGACCTCGACGTCCCACCAGAAGCCCTCGGTGTCCACGAGGGTGCCGTCCATGTCCAGGAGCACCGCCTGGAGGGCTGATCCTTCGGCCGTTCGGGTTCCGAGTGCGGGGACCGTACTGGTCATCCACGTACCTCCTTGAAGGGACGACCAGGCCGGTTCCCTCACGGGGAACCGGCCTGGAGTGGACCGACCAGTGTACGACTTGTCCGATCAATGTGCGTCGCGGTGTTCACGGCCGGGCGCGTCGCGGGTCCTCCCGCCCTGCCGCCGCAGGTCGTCGCGGCAGGGCGTCGCAGGTCAGCGGGCGTTGAAGTACGTCGCCTCCGGGTGGTGGATGACGATGGCGTCGGTGGACTGCTCGGGGTGGAGCTGGAACTCCTCCGAGAGGTGGACGCCGATCCGCTCCGGCTGGAGGAGGTCGGCGATCTTGGCGCGGTCCTCCAGGTCGGGGCAGGCGCCGTAGCCGAGCGAGAAGCGGGCGCCCCGGTACTTCAGGGCGAACATGTCCTCGACCCGGTCCGGGTCCTCTCCGGCGAAGCCCAGCTCGGAGCGGACGCGGGCGTGCCAGTACTCGGCGAGCGCCTCGGCGAGCTGTACGGACAGGCCGTGCAGCTCGAGGTAGTCGCGGTAGGAGTCGGCGGCGAACAGCTTGGCCGTCTCCTCGCCGATGCGGGAGCCGACGGTGACGACCTGGAGTCCGACGACGTCGGTCTCCCCCGACTCCTCCGGGCGGAAGTAGTCCGCCAGGCACAGGCGGCGGCCGCGGCGCTGGCGGGGGAAGGTGAAGCGGGTGCGTTCGTTGCCCTGTTCGTCCAGCAGGATCAGGTCGTCGTCCTTGGACACGCAGGGGAAGTAGCCGTAGACCACGGCGGCTTCCAGCAGGTTGTCGGTCTGGAGCCGGTCCAGCAGTCCGCGCAGTCGCGGCCGGCCCTCGGTCTCGACGAGTTCGTCGTACGTGGGGCCGTCGCCGGTGCGGGCCTGCTTCAGGCCCCACTGGCCCTTGAACAGGGCGCCCTCGTCGAGCCAGCTCGCGTACTCCTTGAGCTGGATGCCCTTGACGACCCGGGTGCCCCAGAACGGCGGGGTGGGGATCGGGTTGTCGGTGGCCACGTCGGAGCGCACGTGCCCTTCCTCGGGGTGCTCCTCGACCTGTACCGCGGGCGTCGCCCTGACCCTGCGCTGCTTGAGCTCCGGCAGCTTCGCGCCCGGCACTCCGCGCTTGACGCCGACCAGGGCGTCCATCAGGCGCAGGCCCTCGAAGGCGTCGCGGGCGTAGCGGACCTCGCCCTCGTAGATCTCGTGCAGGTCCTGCTCGACGTAGGCGCGGGTGAGGGCGGCGCCGCCGAGGATGACCGGGAAGTCGGCGGCCAGGCCGCGCTGGTTGAGCTCCTCCAGGTTCTCCTTCATGATCACGGTGGACTTCACCAGCAGGCCCGACATGCCGATGACGTCGGCCCGGTGCTCCTCCGCGGCCTCCAGGATCGCGGACACCGGCTGCTTGATGCCGAGGTTGACGACGTTGTAGCCGTTGTTCGACAGGATGATGTCGACCAGGTTCTTGCCGATGTCGTGGACGTCGCCGCGCACGGTGGCCAGCACGATGGTGCCCTTGCCCTCGGTGTCCGACTTCTCCATGTGCGGTTCGAGGTGGGCGACGGCGGCCTTCATCACCTCGGCGGACTGGAGGACGAACGGCAGTTGCATCTGGCCCGAGCCGAACAGCTCGCCGACGACCTTCATGCCGTCGAGCAGGGTCTCGTTGACGATGTCGAGGGCGGGGCGTTCGGCCAGGGCGAGGTCCAGGTCGGCTTCCAGGCCGTTGCGTTCGCCGTCGATGATCCGCCGCTTGAGGCGCTCCTCCAGCGGCAGTGCCGCCAGTTCCTCCGCCCGGCCGGCCTTGAGCGACTTGGCCGTGGCGCCCTCGAAGAGCTGCATGAGCTTCTGGAGCGGGTCGTAGCCCTCGCGGCGCCGGTCGTGGATGAGGTCGAGGGCGGTCTGCACCTGCTCGTCGTCGAAGCGGGCGATCGGCAGGATCTTGCTGGCGTGCACGATCGCCGAGTCCAGTCCGGCCTTGACGCACTCGTCGAGGAAGACCGAGTTGAGCAGGATGCGGGCGGCCGGGTTGAGGCCGAAGGAGATGTTCGACAGACCCAGCGTGGTCTGCACGTCGGGGTGGCGGCGCTTGAGCTCGCGGATCGCCTCGATGGTGGCGATGCCGTCGCCGCGGGACTCCTCCTGGCCCGTACAGATGGTGAAGGTCAGGGTGTCGATCAGGATGTCCGACTCGTGGATGCCCCAGTTCCCGGTGAGGTCCTCGATCAGCCGTTCGGCGATCTCGACCTTCTTCTCGGGGGTACGGGCCTGGCCCTCCTCGTCGATGGTCAGCGCGATCAGCGCGGCGCCGTGCTCCTGGGCGAGCTTGGTGACCTTGGCGAAGCGGGACTCGGGGCCGTCGCCGTCCTCGTAGTTCACGGAGTTGATGACCGCGCGGCCACCGAGCTTCTCCAGGCCGGCCCGGATGACCTCCACCTCGGTGGAGTCCAGGACGATCGGCAGCGTGGAGGCGGTGGCGAAACGGCCGGCCAGTTCCTCCATGTCGGCGACACCGTCGCGGCCCACGTAGTCGACGCACAGGTCGAGCATGTGCGCGCCCTCGCGGATCTGGTCGCGGGCCATCTCCACGCAGTCGTCCCAGCGGCCCTCCAGCATCGCCTCGCGGAACTTCTTCGAGCCGTTGGCGTTCGTCCGCTCGCCGATCGCCAGGTAGGAGGTGTCCTGACGGAAGGGGACGGTCTGGTAGAGGGAGGCGGCGCCCGGCTCCGGGCGCGGCCGGCGCTCGCCCGGGGCGAGGCCGCGGACGCGCTCGACGACCTGGCGCAGGTGCTCGGGGGTGGTGCCGCAGCAGCCGCCGACGAGCGAGAGGCCGTACTCGCGTACGAAGGTCTCCTGGGCGTCGGCGAGCTCGGGCGCGCTCAGCGGGTAGTGGGCGCCGTCCTTGCCGAGGACCGGCAGGCCCGCGTTGGGCATGCAGGCGAGCGGGATGCGGGAGGTGCGGGCGAGGTAGCGCAGGTGCTCGCTCATCTCGGCCGGGCCGGTGGCGCAGTTCAGACCGATCATGTCGATGCCGAGCGGTTCCAGCGCGGTGAGGGCGGCGCCGATCTCCGAGCCCAGCAGCATGGTGCCGGTGGTCTCGACGGTCACCGAGACGATCAGCGGCAGGTCGAGGCCGAGGGCGTCGAGCGCGCGGCGGGTGCCGAGGACCGCGGACTTGGTCTGGAGCAGGTCCTGGGTGGTCTCGACGAGCAGTGCGTCGGCGCCGCCCGCGAGCAGTCCCTCGGCGTTGCGCTGGTAGGCGTCGCGCAGGGTGGTGTAGGGGGCGTGGCCCAGGGTGGGCAGCTTGGTGCCGGGGCCCATGGAGCCCAGGATCCAGCGCTGTCGGCCGTCGCGGGCGGTGAAGTCGTCCGCGACCTCGCGGGCGACGCGGGCGCCCGCCTCGGACAGCTCGTACACGCGGTCGGCGATGTCGTACTCGCCGAGCGCGGAGTGGTTGGCTCCGAACGTGTTCGTCTCGACGCAGTCCACGCCCACGGAGAAGTAGGCCTCATGGACCGAACGGACGATGTCGGGCCGGGTCACATTGAGGATCTCGTTGCAGCCCTCGAGGTTCTGGAAGTCCTCGAGTGTGGGCTCCTGGGCCTGGAGCATGGTGCCCATGGCTCCGTCGGCGACCACCACACGGGTGGCGAGGGCCTCTCGGAGCGCGGACACGCGGGTCCGGCTGTCGGCAAGGGTCGGCGGCACAGAGGCCATGAAGGGGCTCCCTTTTGGTGCGACGGCTGTCGGCTTTGCGCCGCCCGGGGAGTACCGGGAAGGGTCCCTGGGCGGGCGCACCCCGTCAGGGTATCCGGGACCGGGGGCTTATGGTCGGGGCGTCCACGAGGCGGACGAGGACGGCGCGCGGGTCTCTGCCGGGGGACGCGTGGCGCAACAGGTACCGACGGACCATTGGCGGGACGTCCACCTGGACCGGTAGTGTTCGGCATTGCCGAACGTTGGCAGTTTAAGGCCGCGCATTGTCGGTCATGGGGACGGAGGCAGGACGGCGATGGCACGGAACATCCAGTCGCTCGAACGGGCGGCCGCGATGCTGCGGCTGCTCGCGGGCGGCGAGCGGCGGCTCGGCCTGTCGGACATCGCCTCGGCGCTCGGCCTCGCCAAGGGCACCGCGCACGGCATTCTGCGCACCCTTCAGCTGGAGGGTTTCGTGGAGCAGGAGGACACCTCCGGGCGTTACCAGCTGGGCGCCGAGCTGCTGCGGCTGGGCACCACGTATCTCGACGTGCACGAACTGCGCGCCCGGGCCCTGGTGTGGACGGACGACCTGGCGCGTTCCAGCGGGGAGAGCGTGCACCTGGGGGTCCTGCACCAGCAGGGCGTGCTGATCGTGCATCACGTCTTCCGGCCGGACGACAGCCGGCAGGTGCTGGAGATCGGGGCCATGCAGCCCCTGCACTCCACCGCGCTCGGCAAGGTGCTGTCGGCGTACGACCCGGTGGCGCACAGCGAGGTCATGGAAGCCGACCGCAAGCCGTTCACGGACCGGACCGTGTGCGAGTCGGCGGCGTTCGAGCAGGTCCTCGACCTCACGCGGGCGCGGGGGTACGCGGCCGACGTCGAGGAGACCTGGGAGGGCGTCGCGTCGATCGCCGCGCCCATCCACGACCGGCGGCGCATGCCGGTCGGCGCGGTCTGCATCACCGGGGCCGTGGAGCGGCTCGGCCGGGACGGGGAGTTGCGTCCCGAGCTGATCGCGGCGGTGCGGGACTGCGCCCGCGCGGTGTCGCGGGACCTGGGCGCCGCCCGCTTCTAGCGGCCTGCCCGGCGGATCGGCCCGCTTCCGGGGCGTGTTTCGAAAGTCCCGTCCGCCCGGCGACGCCCGGCGCGCACGCTCGCCGCGTTGCCGGGATCATGCCGCAGACGCGGGGTCGGTACGGCACCGCCGCTTTCCTGCGACTCGATCCGCCGGACAGGCCCTGAGCCGGCGCGGCCCCGCGCACCTTCGGCCTCACGGACCGGACCGCCCGGTGGCGCTCCGGTCCTCGCCATGTCCCAAGGTGTACAAAGTGGGACAAACGCCAGGTCGTGTGCGCGTCGTGGCCGCATCGCCGTCGCCCGGCCCGCCGGCCCCCGGCCAGGCCCGCCATCCCCCGCCCATCAGTGACGATCGCGAATAACGATCGCGCTTTCGACAACAGAACCCTTGACGCACGCGTGACGCCGGAGCAAGACTCCCGTCCACCGGTCGACATTGTCGAACACCTGACGGCAATACGCGCTAAGGTGTGGCAACGTCCACGGCCGGCATCGCTCTCACCCCCGAGGGCGTCGAACTCCCGGCGGGACCCGGGATTCGGCTTCCTGGACGAAGGACAAAGGAGTCGCGGGTGTCCAGCTCCGACATCTTCATCGGCGAGACCATCGGTACCGCCATACTCATCCTGCTCGGCGGTGGCGTCTGCGCCGCCGTCACGCTGAAGGCCTCCAAGGCCCGCAACGCCGGCTGGCTCGCCATCACCTTCGGGTGGGGCTTCGCCGTTCTCACGGCCGTCTACACCTCCGGCCCGCTGTCCGGCGCGCATCTCAACCCGGCGGTCACGCTCGCACTCGCGATCAAGGACGGCGACTGGAGCAACGTTCCGGTCTACTGGGGCGGCCAGCTCCTGGGCGCCATGATCGGCGCGACGCTGGTCTGGGTCGCCTACTACGGCCAGTTCCAGGCGCACCTGACGGACGAGGAGATCGTCGGCGACCTCGGCGGGCAGCCCGCCGAGGTGAAGTCCGTCGAGGCCCGGGAGAGAGGCGCCGGCCCGGTGCTGGGCGTCTTCTCCACCGGTCCCGAGATCCGTGTGGTCTGGCAGAACCTGGCCACGGAGATCATCGGCACCTTCGTGCTCGTCATCGCCGTCCTCACCCAGGGCCTGAACGACGCGGGCAACGGCCTCGGCACGCTGGGCGCGCTGATCACCGCCCTCGTCGTCGTCTCGATCGGTCTGTCCCTCGGCGGCCCGACCGGCTACGCGATCAACCCGGCCCGTGACCTCGGACCGCGCATCGTGCACGCGCTCCTGCCGCTGCCCAACAAGGGCGGCTCCGACTGGCGCTACGCCTGGATACCGGTGGCCGGCCCGCTGATCGGCGGGGCGATCGCCGCGGGCATATACAACGTCGCCTTCGCCTGAGAACGCCGGTCCTCCGGACTCCCGCTCCGTGCACCGCACGCACCGGGAGTCCGGGCCCGAAGCACCGAACCTCACCGCACGCGCCGTACGTACCGCCCCCAACCACGGAACTCCCAGGAGCAGACAGTGACCGACGCGCACACCGCCGGCCCGTTCATCGCCGCCATCGACCAGGGCACCACCTCCAGCCGCTGCATCGTCTTCGACCGCGACGGCCGGATCGTCTCCGTCGACCAGAAGGAGCACGAGCAGATCTTCCCCAAGCCGGGCTGGGTGGAGCACGACGCCACCGAGATCTGGACCAACGTCGAGGAGGTCGTCGCCGGAGCCATCGCGAAGGCCGGCATCACCCGCGACGACATCAAGGCCATCGGCATCACCAACCAGCGCGAGACCACGCTGCTGTGGGACAAGAACACCGGTGAGCCCGTCCACAACGCCCTCGTCTGGCAGGACACCCGCACCGACGCGCTCTGCAAGGAGCTCGGCCGCAACGTCGGCCAGGACCGCTTCCGCCGCGAGACCGGCCTGCCGCTCGCGTCGTACTTCGCCGGCCCCAAGGCGCGCTGGCTGCTCGACAACGTCGAGGGCCTGCGCGAGCGCGCCGAGGCGGGCGACATCCTCTTCGGCACCATGGACACCTGGGTCATCTGGAACCTGACCGGCGGTGCGAACGGCGGCAAGCACGTCACCGACGTCACCAACGCCTCGCGCACCATGCTGATGAACCTGCACACCCTGGAGTGGGACGAGAAGATCGCCGAGTCCATCGGCGTCCCGCTGTCGATGCTGCCCGAGATCCGCTCCTCCGCCGAGGTGTACGGCGAGGTCACCGGCGGCCGGCTGGGCGAGCTGCTCGGCGGCATCCCGGTCGCCTCCGCGCTCGGCGACCAGCAGGCGGCCCTGTTCGGCCAGACCTGCTTCTCCGAGGGCGAGGCCAAGTCCACGTACGGCACCGGCACGTTCATGCTGATGAACACCGGCGAGAAGATCATCAACTCCTACTCGGGCCTGCTGACCACGGTCGGCTACCGCATCGGCGACCAGAAGCCGGTGTACGCCCTGGAGGGTTCGATCGCCGTCACCGGTTCGCTGGTGCAGTGGATGCGCGACCAGATGGGCCTGATCTCCACCGCCGCCGAGATCGAGACGCTCGCGCTGACCGTCGAGGACAACGGCGGCGCCTACTTCGTGCCGGCCTTCTCCGGCCTGTTCGCCCCGTACTGGCGCTCCGACGCCCGCGGTGTGATCGCCGGTCTGACCCGGTACGTCACCAAGGCGCACCTCGCGCGCGCCGTCCTGGAGGCCACGGCCTGGCAGACCCGTGAGATCACCGACGCCATGACGAAGGACTCGGGCGTCGAGCTCTCGGCCCTCAAGGTCGACGGCGGCATGACCTCCAACAACCTGCTGATGCAGACCCTCTCGGACTTCCTGGACGCCCCCGTGGTGCGTCCGATGGTCGCCGAGACGACCTGCCTCGGCGCCGCCTACGCCGCCGGTCTCGCCGTCGGCTTCTGGAACAACACCGACGACCTGCGCGCCAACTGGCGCCGGGCCGCCGAATGGACCCCCCGCATGGACGCGGAGCACCGCGACCGTGAGTACAAGAGCTGGCTCAAGGCCGTCGAGCGGACCATGGGCTGGCTCGAGGACGAGGAGTAAGAACCACCGATGACCAGTCAGCCCACCCTGCAGTCCGTGCCTGCCCTCGGTACGCGCCCGGCCGCCGGCTCGAACCCGAGTCGTGCCGAGACCCGAGAGCAGCTCTCCAAGGCGTCGTACGACCTCCTCGTGATCGGCGGCGGCATCCTGGGCATCTCCACCGCCTGGCACGCCGCGCAGTCCGGTCTGCGGGTGGCTCTGGTCGACTCCGGCGACTTCGCCGGTGCCACCTCCTCCGCCTCCTCCAAGCTGCTCCACGGCGGTCTGCGCTACCTCCAGACCGGCGCGGTGAAACTGGTGGCGGAGAACCACTTCGAGCGCCGTGCGGTCTCCCGCCAGGTGGCCCCCCACCTGGCGAACCCGCTCACGTTCTACCTCCCCGTGTACAAGGGCGGGCCGCACGGCGCGGCGAAGCTCGGGGCGGGCGTCTTCGCCTACTCCGCGCTCTCCGCGTTCGGTGACGGCGTCGGTCACCTGCTCAGCCCGGCCAAGGCCGCGCAGGACGTGCCCGAGCTGCGCACCGACAACCTCAAGGCCGTCGCCGTCTACGGCGACGACCAGATGAACGACTCCCGGATGGCGTTGATGACGGTCCGCGCGGCCGTCGAGTCGGGCGCCGTCGTCCTCAACCACGCCGAGGTCACCGGACTGCGCTTCACCCGGGGCCGGGTGACGGGCGCCGAGCTGCGCGACCGCCTCTCCGGTGACGAGTTCGGCGTGAACGCGCGGCTGGTGCTGAACGCGACCGGCCCGTGGGTGGACCACCTGCGCCGGATGGAGGACGCCGGCGCCGCGCCGTCGATACGGCTGTCGAAGGGCGCGCATCTGGTCCTGAAGCGGACCGCGCCGTGGAAGGCCGCGCTGGCCACCCCCATCGACAAGTACCGCATCACCTTCGCCCTGCCCTGGGAGGACATGCTGCTGCTGGGCACGACCGACGAGGAGTACGAGGGCGACCCGGCGGACGTCGCGGTCAACGACAAGGACACGGCCCAGATCCTCGACGAGGCCGCGTTCTCCATCCGGGACCAGCAGCTCGACCGTGACCTCATCACGTACGCCTTCGCCGGTCTGCGGGTGCTGCCAGGCGGCCCCGGCGACACCGCCAAGGCCAAGCGCGAGACGGTGGTGACCGAGGGCCGGGGCGGGATGCTGTCCGTCGCGGGCGGCAAGTGGACCACCTTCCGGCACATCGGCCGTACGGTTATGCGCAAGCTCCAGGAACTGCCGGGGCATCCGCTCGGCGACGACTTCGAGCCGGTCGCCGCGCTGCCGAAGAAGCTGCCGCTGCCGGGGGTCGCGAACCCGCGCGCGGTCGCCCACCGGCTGCTCACCGACCGTCCGGCGCCGGGGCCGCGGATGGCGGCGGACACCGCCCGGCACCTGGCCACCCACTACGGTTCGCTGGCCTTCGACATCGCCCGGCTGGCGAACGAGGACCCGCGGCTGGGCGAGCGCGTCCACCAGGACGCGCCGGAGATCTGGGCGCAGGTCGTCTACGCCCGGGACCACGAGTGGGCCCAGACGCCGGACGACGTGCTGCGCCGTCGTACGACGCTGACGATCCGGGGTCTGGCCACGGACGAGGTCCGGGCGAAGGTCCAGGACGTGCTCGACGGGCAGTAGGCCCGGCGCCGGCCCCGCCTGACCGGGTCCTGCGCCGGGTCCTGCGCCCGCCGCCGGGAGGGGGGCGGCTCCACGTCACCGGAGCCGCCCCTCTCGACGTCTCCGCCCGGGCGCAGGCGTTCTCGGGCGCGGACCGGGCTCGACGGGCGGGCCGTGATCGGCGACTTGGCCGCGTCGGGCGGGCCGGGCCTCCATAATGCCCCTGAGACATCGGATGTCTCGGATGCCTGAGCGACAGGGGGCCCTCCCATGGCAGTCACCGACGAGGCGATCGAGAAGATCAAGGACATGATCGTCTCCGGTGCGCTGCGCCCGGGCGACCGCCTGCCGAAGGAGAGCGAACTCGCCGCCGGGCTGGGGCTGTCGCGCAACTCGCTGCGGGAGGCGGTGCGCGCGCTGTCGCTGATCCGGATCCTGGACGTACGGCAGGGCGACGGCACCTATGTGACCAGTCTGGACCCGCAGTTGCTGCTGGAGGCGATGAGTTTCGTCGTCGACTTCCACCGCGACGACACGGTGCTGGAGTTCCTCTCCGTGCGCCGCATCCTGGAGCCGGCCGCCACGGCGATGGCGGCCTCGCGGATCGGCGAGCGGCAACTGGACGCGCTCTCGGCCCGGTTGGACGCGCTCGGCGCGGCGCCCTCGGTGGAGGAACTCGTCGCCTGCGACCTGGAGTTCCACCGGGACATCGTGCGCAGCGCGGGCAACTCGGTGCTGTGCTCGCTGCTCGACGGGCTGTCAGGGCCCACCACCCGGGCCCGGATCTGGCGCGGGCTGACCCAGGAGGACGCGGTCGCCCGCACGCTGCGCGAGCACCGGGCGATCCTGGCCGCGCTGCGCGACCGGGACGCGGAGGCGGCGCGTTCCTGGGCGACGGTGCACATCGCGAGTGTGGAGCAGTGGCTGCGCAGCACGCTGTGAATCTCCTGTGGATCCGGGGTGCGGGAGGTGGGCGGCCGTCGCCCGTCGAGGGTGTTCGGGGGTGGTGATCGGGGCAGTGATCCGTTCACTCCCCCGTGCAAGGGGGCTGCGGGCGCCCCCGCCGCACGCCGTAAGGTTGGGACGTACGCGAGGGCACGTCGGAAGGAGGCGCTGGGTGATCGAGCTCGAGGGGGTTCCCGAGCTGATCGACCCGGTCATGGTGGCCGCGTTCGAGGGCTGGAACGATGCCGGCGACGCCGCTTCCACCGCGGTCGCGCATCTGGAGAGGGAGTGGAAGGGCGAGGTGTTCGCGGCGCTCGACGCCGAGGACTACTACGACTTCCAGGTGAACCGGCCCACGGTGTGGATGGATGCCGGCGTGCGCAAGATCACTTGGCCGACGACGAGGCTGTCGGTGGTCCGGGTCGGCGGCGAGAAGCCGCGCGACCTGGTGCTGGTCCGCGGCATCGAACCGTCCATGCGCTGGCGCTCGTTCTGCAACGAGCTGCTCGGCTTCGCGCACGAGCTGGGCGTGGAGCTGGTGGTGATCCTGGGCGCCCTGCTCGGCGACACCCCGCACACGCGTCCGGTCCCGATCAGCGGGACCACGTCCGACCCGGATCTGGCGCAGCGCATGGACCTGGAGGAGACCAAGTACGAGGGCCCGACGGGCATCGTCGGCGTCCTGCAGGAGGCGTGCACGCACGCCGGTGTGCCGGCGGTGTCGCTGTGGGCGGCCGTCCCGCACTACGTGTCGCAGCCGCCCAACCCGAAGGCCACGATGGCTCTCCTCAACCGGCTGGAGGACCTCATCGACGTGCGCATCCCGCTGGGCGAACTGCCCGAGGACGCGCGCGCCTGGCAGGTGGGGGTGGACCAGCTGGCCGCCGAGGACAGCGAGGTCGCCGAGTACGTGCAGACGCTGGAGGAGGCCCGGGACACCGCGGAGCTGCCGGAGGCGTCCGGCGAGGCGATCGCCCGTGAGTTCGAGCGGTATCTGCGGCGGCGGGACGGCGGCGGACCGCCCGGGGCACCCGGGGGGCACGCCACGGAGGGCGGCGACGGGCCGTCGTCGCCGGGTTCCTATCTGCGCGACAGCCCCAGTGAGCGGACCCGGCCGCCGAAGCCCCCGAAGCCGAGCGCGGACGACGAGGATTCGTCGGAGGACTGACCGCGCGGGCCTCGACCGCGTACGCAAGAGGGGCGCTTCCTCCGCGGGGAGGAAGCGCCCCTCTCGTGCGTCCGGTAGGTCCGCGACCGCTACAGGGCGACGCCCAGCAGCGCGTCGACGGCCCGGGACACCAGACCGGGGGCGCTGATGTCCGTACCGCCCCGCTCCTGCTGCGCGGCGGCCCAGCGGTCCACGGCCAGCAGCGCGGCCGGGGCGTCGAGGTCGTTCGCGAGGGCCTCGCGGATCTCCTCGACGAGGGTGTCCGCGGGCGGTCCGTCGGGACGGGACACGGCGGCGCGCCAGCGTCCGAGCCGTGCCTCGGCGGCCGGCAGCACCTCGTCGGTCCACTCCCAGTCGCGGCGGTAGTGGTGGGCGAGGAGGGCGAGGCGGATGGCGGCCGGGTCGACGCCGTCGCGCCGCAGGCGCGAGACGAAGACGAGGTTGCCCCGCGACTTCGACATCTTCTCGCCGTCCAGGGCGACCATGCCGGCGTGGACGTACGCCTTGGCCATGGGGAACTCGCCGGTCAGCACCTGGGCGTGCGAGGCGCCCATCTCGTGGTGCGGGAAGACGAGGTCGGAGCCGCCGCCCTGGACGTCGAAGCCCATGCCTAGGTGATCGAGGGCGATGGCGACGCACTCGATGTGCCAGCCGGGCCGCCCGCGCCCCAGCGAACCGCCGTCCCAGCTCGGCTCGCCGTCCCGGGCGGCCATCCACAGCATCGGGTCGAGGGGGTTCTTCTTGCCGGACCGGTCGGGGTCGCCGCCGCGTTCGGCGGACAGCAGCCGCATGGCGGCGGCGTCGAGGTGGGACACCTTGCCGAAGTCGGGGTCGGACTCCACGGAGAAGTAGACGTCGCCTTCGAGCTCGTAGGCGGCGCCCTGGTCCCGCAGCCGCTCGACGAGCGGCACGATGCCGGGTATCGCCTCGACGGCGCCTATGTAGTGCCGCGGCGGGAGCATCCGCAGCGCGGTCATGTCCTCGCGGAAGAGCGACGTCTCCTGTTCGGCGAGGGCGACCCAGTCGACGCCGTCCCGCTGCGCGCGCTCCAGCAGCGGATCGTCGACGTCGGTGACGTTCTGGACGTAGTGAACCTGCCGCTTGGTGTCGAGCCACACGCGCTGCACCAGGTCGAACGCGTTGTAGGTCGCCGCGTGACCCATGTGGGTGGCGTCGTAGGGCGTGATGCCGCAGACGTAGATACGGGCGACGGGACCGGGGGCGAGGGTGACCGAGCCGCCGGTCGCGGAGTCGTGGATCCTCAGGTCGCGGCCCTGACCAGGCAGGGCGGGGACCTCGGAAGCGGGCCAGGCATGCATGTCATGAGCCTAACCGGACGGAAGTTCCGCATACGAACCGGAGCGGGCCGTATGGCCGGGAAGGCGTCCTTGCGCGCCCGCGGCCCGGTGTGCTTGAGCGCCCGTCTGTGCTCAAGCACACATCCGGGCCGCCCGTACCGGCGGACCGGGCGGCTCGGGAGGGGCCGGGGCGGCAGGAGCCGGGGCGGGACGCCCGGCAGGGGGCCGGGGCCGCCCGGCCGGGGGTCAGACCGGGGGCCAGGGGATGGCCGGCCACTCGCCGCTCGGCTCCGGGTGGGTCCCGGAACGCAGCAGCGCGTCGACCCGCGCCCGGGTGGCGTCGACCTCGGCGGCGGTGAGCAGCTCGGCGAGCCGGACCGCGAGCGCGCCGTCCGGCTCCAGGGCCGCTCCGAGCCCCTTGAGCGCCGTCACGGCCTCCCCGGTCAGCGGCTCCCCCGCCCAGCCCCACAGCAGCGTCCGCAGCTTGTTCTCGACGTTGAAGGTGACCCCGTGGTCGATGCCGTAGAGGCGCTCGTCCGCCGTGGGCAGCAGATGGCCGCCCTTGCGGTCCGCGTTGTTGATCACGGCGTCCAGGACGGCGAGGCGGCGCAGCCGTTCGTCGTCGGCGTGCACCAGCAGCGCGGTCCTGCCCTCACCGACCTCGGCGAAGCCGATCGCCTTCCAGCCGGGGGCGGGCTCCTCCTCGTCCACCAGGGCGAGCAGTTCCGCGTCCGGGAGCGCCTCGATCCACAGCTGGCACATCCCCTCGCCGTACGGCCCGTCCCGCAGCACGGTGGGCGGTACGAGACCCCAGCCGGTCGCCTCGGAGACCTCGTAGGCCGCCACCTCGCGCTCGGCGAGCGTGCCGTCGGGGAAGTCCCACAGGGGCCGCTCCCCGGCGACGGGCTTGTAGACGCAGGCCGCTTCCCGGCCGTCGTACGTCACCGTGCAGTACAGCGCCGCGTTGGACGCGTCGCGAATGCGTCCGCGCACGGTCAGCTCGCCGCGCGCGAGCAGCTCGGCGGGCGTCACCTCGGTGCTCACGCCCCGCGGCGGTATCCGTTCTGGCGCGGACATACGTGTCCTTCCGGGTCGAGCGGCAGGCTGCACAGCGGGCAGGGCGGCCGGCCTGCGTTGACGACGTCGAGGGCTCGTTTGGCGAAGGCCCGCGCCTGCGCGCCGGTCAGCCGGACCCGCAGCATCGGGGGCCCGTTCTCCTCGTCCTGGAGGAGCCGCTCCTCGGCCTCGGCGAGGTCCTCGTCGGACTCGGCGTCGAGTTCCACCAGGGCCTGCGCCTCGACGATCATGCGCTGTTCCTCGCCGTCCCAGGCCAGCGCCATGGTGCCGACCCGGAACTCCTCCTCGACCGGGGTGTCGAGAGGGGCGGTGTCGGAGATCTCGGTGGGCGCCATGGCGGGCACGGCGGCGCTGCCGCCGCTACGGCGTACGACCTCGTCGAGCAGTTCGTCCATGCGCTCGGCGAGTGCCGCGACCTGGGTCTTCTCCAGGGCCACGCTGGTCACCCGGGATCCGGCGGTGGCCTGGAGGAAGAACGTACGGCGCCCGGGCAGACCGACCGTGCCGGCCACGAAGCGCTCCGGCGGGTCGTAGAGGTACACCTGACGGGACACGTCCTGTCTCCATTGGATTCGTGAGTGCGTGAACGTCCGTGCGTGAACGTGACTGCGTGAACCGCTTCACCCTACTGCGGCCGACGATCACGGTGCGCCCGCGCCGCCGCCGACCGGGGCTTCGCCGCCGGCCGGCTCCTCGTGCGGTACGAGGGAGGCGAGGTCGCCGGTGTCCCCGAGGCGCACGAGAAACGGCCGGAGCCTGGTGTAGCGGATCACGGTGAGGGAACAGGGTTCTACGGAAATCCTCTGGAACAGGTCGAGATGAAGTCCGAGTGCGTCCGCCACCAGCGACTTGATGATGTCGCCGTGCGAGCACATGAGGTACACGGCCTGGGCTCCGTGGTCGCGCTCCACGCGCGCGTTCCACTCGCGGACCGCCTCGGCGGCCCTGGTCTGCATGGCGCGCATGGACTCGCCGCCGGGGAAGACGGCGGCGGACGGGTGGTTCTGGACGACCTCCATCAGGGGTTCGTCCTTCAGTTCGGCGAGCTTGCGCCCGGACCAGTCGCCGTAGTGGCACTCGCCGATCCGCTCGTCGGTGTGCGCGGTCAGTTCCGGGCGGGCGTCGAGCAGCGGCCGCAGGGTCTCCTGGCAGCGCTGCAAGGGGCTGGTGACGACCTCGGAGACCGGGATGCCGGCGAGCCGCTCCGGCAGTGCGGCGGCCTGCGCGGCGCCGCGCTCGTCGAGGGCGACGCCGGGCGTCCAGCCGGCGAGCAGGCCCTCGGTGTTGGCGGTGGAACGTCCGTGCCGGACGAGGATCAGCGTGGGCATGCGGACCAGGGTAGGCGCACCGGAGGGTGGGCAGAGGGCCGACGGAAAGGAGAACGCACACCGTGATCGTGGACTGTGCCGTCTACCGCGACGGGCACCGGATGGAGCGTCCCGGGGACTTGTCCGAGGCCTTGGACGAGGCGCGCGCCGCGGGCGGATTCGTCTGGATCGGGCTGCACCAGCCGTCCCAGGACGAGTTCGAGCTGGTCACCCGGGAGTTCGGGCTGCATCCGCTGGCGGTCGAGGACGCCCTGAAGGCACACCAGCGGCCCAAACTGGAGGTGTACGACGACTCGCTGTTCCTGGTGCTGAAACCGGTCGTGTACGAGCCGCGCAGCGATGCCGTCTCCAGCGGCGAGGTCATGGTCTTCCTCGGCGACTCCTTCGTGGTGACCGTGCGGCACGGCGAGGGCTCGTCCCTGGCGGGTGTGCGGCACCGGCTGGAACAGGAGCCGGAGTTGCTGCGCAAGGGCCCCACGGCCGTGCTGTACGCGATCTCCGACACGACCGTCGACCACTATCTGGAGGTGGCGGCCGAGCTCCAGACGGACCTGGAGGAGGTGGAGGCGGAGGTGTTCTCGCCCGACGGGGGCGGTTCGCGGCACACCGCGTCCCGTATCTACACCTTCAAGCGGCAGGTCCTGGAGTTCCGGCGGGCGACCGGGCCGCTGGCGCCGCCGCTGGGCCGGCTCTCGGGCACCGTTCAGTCCGGCACGTCGGTGCCGTTCGTGCACGAGGGGTCGCGGCCCTTCTTCCGTGACGTCAACGATCACCTCACGCGCGTGAACGAGTCGGTGGAGGGTCTGGACCGGCTGGTCTCGGACGTCCTGTCGGCGCATCTGGCGCAGACGGGCGTGCGGCAGAACGACGACATGCGGAAGATCTCGGCGTGGGCCGCCATGGCGGCGGTGCCGACGATGCTCGCGGGGATCTACGGGATGAACTTCGACCACATGCCGGAGCTGCACTGGCTGTGGTCGTATCCGGCGGTGATCGCGGCGATGGCCATTCTGGAGGTGCTGCTGTACCGGACGTTCAAGGCGCGGGGCTGGCTGTAGCGAGCGCGCCGCGCCGCGGGGGCGTCTCCAGGGAGACCATCCGCCGCCAGCCGGCGAAGCGCTCCCAGGCGTAGACGGTGTGGATGCCGGCCGCCAGCGCCGCCGACTTGGCGGTCGGCCAGCGCAGGATGCGTCCCATGTGGGTCATGACGGCGAGGCTGACGTCCCGGTAGACGCGGATCTCGGCGAGCGCGCAGTCGCGCAGGGTCCGCTGGATGGCCGGGCCGTGGCCGGCGCGGGCGTACCGCAGCAGTTCCTCGTGGCAGTAGGCGAGGTGGTTGTCCTCGTCGTGGGAGATCAGCTTGACCGCGTGGCCGATGTCGGGGTGGTCGGCGAAGTGTCTGAGCAGCAGCTCCATCTGTTCGGAGGCGCGCTGCTCGGTGACCCGGCTGTGGGCGAGGTAGACGACGACGTCGCCCACGGTCAGGGGCTCGTCGCTCCTGAGCCGGTCGTGGGCGAGGCCGATGCCGTGCCGCTCCAGGAGCATGGTGTAGTCGCTGTCGGGCGGTACGGGGACGGGTTCGAGGCCCCGCCTGCGCATCAGGGCGTTGAAGATCCGTCCGTGTTTGTCCTCGTCGGCGCCGTGGCGGGTGATCTTGGGGGCCATCCCTCGTTCGCTCTCCGGGACGAGTGCGGCGATCCGCGCGTTCTCCCAGCCGCCCTGGGCCTCGCCGCCGGCCGCGATGGAGCAGAAGAGCCGGAAGGACTCGTCGTCGTCGAGGATCTCCTGGAACAGGCTCTTGGCCGACAGCATGGCGCGCACCTCTCTGCCCGACTCGCACAACTCCGCAGAATTCATACAGATTCTGCAAAATTCCGCAGAGAACGATTTAAATCCGGCGGGCAAGGAGGCGCAACAGCTGCGTCCGCGGACCCGGCCGAAAGAAGGACCACGGCGGTCACCGCAAAGGCGTAACCGCGCGGGCGGCCGGCGCGTTGTTCCCTGTGACGGCCGTGGCGGGGAAGACCCCCGAGCCCCCACCACGGCCGTGGTGACTTCCGGCGCCGCACGGGCGCCGACGGACGGGGCTCAGGCGAGCCCGGCGCGCTCCATGGCCTCGGTGCCGGCCCGCAGCGAGGCCAGCCGCTCGTCCAGGGTGAAGCCGGCCGGGGCGAGGGTCAGGGTGGTGACGCCGGCCGCCGCGTAGGCCTTCATCCGGTCCGCGATCCGCTCCACCGAGCCGAGCAGCGTGGTCCGGTCGATCAGGTCGTGCGGTACGGCGGCCGCGGCGCCCTGCTTGTCGCCGGACAGGTACTTGTCCTGGATCTCGGCCGCGGCCTGCTCGTATCCCATGCGCTGGGCGAGCTGGTTGTAGAAGTTCTGCTTCCGGCTGCCCATGCCGCCGACGTACAGGGCGGTGTAGGGGCGGAAGGTGTCGGCGAGCCGCTCCACGTCCTTGTCGTCGCCGACGGCCAGCGGGAGGGTCGGGCAGACGTCGAACCCGTCGAGGGTCTTGCCGGCCTTCTCGCGCCCGGCGCGCAGATAGGTGATCGCGGTGTCCTCGATGTGGTCGGCCGAGGGGAAGATCAGCAGGGCGCCGTCCGCGATCTCGCCGGTCTGTTCGAGGTTCTTCGGCCCGATGGCCGCGATGTACAGCGGGATGTGCTCGCGCTCCGGGTGCACGGTCAGCTTGATGGGCTTGCCCGGGCCGCCGGGCAGCGGCAGCGTCCAGTGCTCGCCCTCGTACGACAGCCGCTCCCGGGTCATCGCCTTGCGCACGATCTCGACGTACTCGCGGGTGCGGGCCAGCGGCTTGTCGAACTTGACGCCGTACCAGCCCTCGGAGACCTGTGGTCCGGACACGCCGAGGCCGAGCCGGAAGCGGCCGCCCGACAGCGAGTCGAGCGTCGCCGCGGTCATCGCGGTCATGGCGGGCTGGCGGGCCGGGATCTGGAAGATCGCCGAGCCCACGTCGATGCGCTCGGTCTGGGCGGCGACCCAGGTGAGCACGGTGGCCGCGTCGGAGCCATAGGCCTCGGCGGCCCAGCACACGGCGTAGCCGAGCCGGTCGGCCTCCTGTGCCACGGCGAGATTGTCCGCGTCCATCCCGGCGCCCCAGTAGCCGAGGTTGATCCCGAGCTGCATGCCAGATCCCCTTACCGCTCAGTAACGTCCCTTGTGCGGAGACCTTAGCGCGGAGCCCTTCGACGAGGCGGGCGGGTGGGGCCGGGTGGTGGGTGAGGTGAGGGGTGGGTGGTGCGCGTGGACGGGGGCGGTGGGGCGGGCCGGGGCGGGCATATGGCCGGATCGATGGCCCGGACGGGGCCCCCGAAGTGCTCCGTCCCCATGAAATCGGTTATCCACAGGCAACCCACGCACCACCCCTGGCCAGTAATCTCGGCGTTCATGGAGCAGAGGCATCTCGGCCGGACCGGCCTGCGCGTGTCCCGCATCGGACTGGGCACCCTCACCTGGGGCAGGGACACCGACGAGCATGACGCCGCGGACCTCTTGAAGACGTTCTGGGAGGCCGGCGGCAGCCTGGTCGACACCGCGGACGTGTACGGCGACGGAGAGGCCGAATACCTGCTCGGGCGGCTGATGGAGGGCCTGGTGCCGCGCCGCGACCTGGTCATCTCGACCAAGGCGGGCAGCGTGCCCGACCCCGACCGCCGGTTCGACGGCTCACGCGGCCATCTGCTCGCCGCCCTGGACGCCTCGCTGGCCCGTCTCGGCACGGACTACGTCGACGTGTGGCACATCCACGCCTACGACCCCCACACCCCGCTGGAGGAGACGCTCCAGGCGCTCGACCTGGCGGTCGGCAGCGGCCGGGCGCGCTACGCGGGCGTCTCGAACTTCTGCGGCTGGCAGCTCGCCAAGGCGGGGACCTGGCAGCTCGCGGCGCCCGGCACCCGCACCCGGCTGGCGAGCACGCAGCTGGAGTACTCGCTGCTCCAGCGGGGCGTGGAGCGTGAGGTGCTGCCGGCCGCCATGGATCTCGGGATAGGACTGTTGCCGTCCTCGCCGCTCGGCCGCGGAGTCCTCACCGGCAAGTACCGCCACTCCACTCCCGCGGACTCGCGCGGCGCCTCGGAGCACCTGGCGCCCTTCGTCGCGCCCTACCTCGACGACACCGCGAGCCGCATCGTCGACGCCGTGACGACCGCGGCGGACGGGCTCGCCGTGACCCCGCTCCAGATCGCCCTCGCCTGGATCCGCGACCGCCCCGGAGTGACCGCCCCCATCATCGGCGCGCGCAACGCGCAGCAGCTCACGGCGGCACTGTCAGTGGAGGCCCTTACTCTTCCTGACGAGATCTGCCGGGCGCTCGACGACGTGTCGGCGCCCGTGCACCGCTATCCCGATCACGACTGGAGCACGCTGTGAGCACGGAACCGGAGACCACCAGGGACGCCGGGGCACCGACCACCGCAGCCCCCGGGACCCAGGACGCCGGCGAGCCGTCGCCGGGCACCGCGCAGGGCCGGGGCGACGGCGCGGAGGTGGCCGGAGGCGACTCCTCCGCGGCCACCGGGGCCGACGGTGACGGCGGTGACGGCGGTGACGGCGGTGACGGCGGTGACGGCGGTGACGGCGGTGACGTGACGGACTCGGGCGGCGCGGGCGCGGAGGGCGAAGGGGAGGCCGCACAGCGGTCGGAGGCCGAGGCCGAGCTCGCGGCGCAACGGCTGGAGCGGGAGCGGATCGAGCGGCGGAAGGCCGAGAAGCAGGGGCCCATCGCCAGCGGGGGCAAGCTGAGCGGGACGGCCGCCGACCTGCTGGCGGCCGTGCGGGCGGTGGAGAGCGGCGAGAAGCCGGCCGCCGCCGTGTTCGCCGGTCCCGAGCCCACCCCGCGCCGCACCGCTCCGGAACCCGTCAGGCGCCCGCAGCCGGTGGCCGCCCCGGGCGCCGGTCCCGCCGCCGGCCCGGCTCCGGAGACCGTCGAGGCCGTACGGCGGGTGCTGGCCGAGGGCGGCGCGCCCGAGGCGCTGGCGCCCCAGGTCGGCGCGGCCCTCGGCGAGGGCGCGCAGGACGAGCTGCGCGCCGATCCCTGGCAGCTGCTGCGGGTCGCGGGCGTGCGGCCCGAGCAGGCCGACGGGTTCGCGCGGGCGCTGCTCGGCGCGGACTGCCGTCCGGACGACGAACGGCGGGGCCGCGCGGTCACCGGCTGGCTGCTGGAGCAGGCGGCGCTGGCCGGACACACCGCCCTGGAGCTCACGGCGCTCACCGCGGCACTGGCCCAGCGGGGCGTGCCCGACGGCGACGCGGCCGTGCAGAGCGCGCTCGCGGAGGGCGAGGCGCTCGTCTTCCAGGACGCGCTGGAGGAGCCCGCGGCCGCGGGCGGGCGCCGGGAGGAAACGGCGGAGGACGGCGAGGAGGCGCAGCCCCGCCCGGTCCGGGTCCTGGTCGGCCTGGAGCGGTACGCGCTCGCCGAGGAGAGCCTCGCCGACGGTCTGGCCCGCGTGGTCAACGCCCTGCCCAAGGAAGCCGCCGCGGAGTGGGAGGCGGCCGCGGCCTCGGTGCCCGGCAGCGCCGCCGAGCTGATCCGCGCCGTCGCCGGACACGGTCTGGTGCTGCACACGGGCGGCGAGGCGGCCCGCGCCGAACCGGCGGCCCTGATCGCCGCCGCCCGCGCCCTGGGCCTGCGTGCCGTCGCGGCCTGTCACACGGCCGACGGCCGTCGTCGGCTCGGCGCCGCGCTCGCTGCGGCCGAGGGCGGTTCCGGGGCCGTCGGCGACGCGGGCGCCGATGCCGGTGCGCCGGCCGCCCCCGACGTCGTCACCGTCGCCGGGCTGCTCTCCGGCGCCGAGGGCCCCGGGCGGGACCCGGAAGGGGCCCTGGAGCTCGATCTCCTGGTCCTGCCGGACGCGCCGCAGCTCGATGTGGAGAGCGCCGCGATGGTGGTGGAGTCGCTGCCCGACGGCGCCCGGCTGGTGCTCAGCGGTGATCCGGCGGTGCTCTGGTCGGCCGGCCCCGGCCGGGTCTTCGCCGATCTGCTCGCCGCCCGCGTCTGTCCCCAGATCGCCTCGCGCACCCCGGACCCGGGTCCGCTCGGCGAGCTGGTCTCCGGCGTCGGCGTCGGCGAGCTGAACCAGGTGGACGCGCCCGGCAAGGAGATCGTGATCGTGCCGGTGCGGGACGCGGGCGAGGCCGTGCACCGGACCGTGCAACTGGTCGCCGACTCGGTGCCGCGCGCCTTCGGCGTCCCCGCCGAGCAGACGGTGGTGATCACTCCCGGGCACGGCGGCGCGGCGGGCACCCGCGCCCTCAACGCCGCGCTCAAGGAACGGCTCAACCCCGGCCCCGGGCGGTTCGGCGGCTTCGACCCCGGTGACCGGGTCGTCCACTCCCCCGTGCCGGGGCGTGCGCTGCCGGGCCTGGTGGTGAAGGCCGACGCGGACGGGCTGCACCTGGAGTGCGCGGGCGAGCCCGTCGTCGTACCGAAGGACCTGGTGGAGCGGTCCGTGCGGCACGGGTGGGCGCTGACCGCGCACCAGGCGGTGGGCAGCCGGTGGCCCGCGGCGGTCGTGGTGCTGCCCGGCGATGCCGCGCAGGCCCTCAGCCGTCCGTGGATCCACACGGCGTTCGGCCGGGCGGAGCGCCATCTGTCGGTGGTCCACGGCGTGGAGCAGGCGCTGCCGAGGGCGGTCGCGGAGGTCCTGGCCAAGCCCCGCACCACGCGGCTGCCCACCCTGCTGCGCGCCCAGGTGCCCACGGCGGACTGACCCGACCCGGACCGACACGAGTTCGCGGGACGGAGACGACGGACGGCGGCGGCCGGGAGGTGATGCCTCCCGGCCGCCGCCGTCTCCACAGCCGTGCTCCCGGCCGTCGCCGGGCGACCCACGCGCGTGGGACTACCGGTCCTGGCGGTCGGCCTCCAGCCGCCCCAGGTCCAGGTCCTCGTCCTCGTCGTCGGCCGGATCCGCGTCGGGGTCGTCGTCGGTCACGTCCTCGTCCTCCGCCTCGTCCTCGACGTCGATGTCGATGTCGTCGTCGAAGACCGCGCTGACGTCGAAGCGGCAGACCACCCGCTCCGGGTCCGCCTGCTCGAACGGGGCCTCCAGCCACTCTCCGGGGTCGGCCTGATCGTCCGCGGCCGTCACCCAGAGCGTGGAGTCGCCCTCCTCCAGCCCGAACTCCTTGTGCCGGGAAGCGATCTCGTCCGGCTCGAACTCGCCGAACAGGATGCCGAGCGCCCCGTGGACGGTGCCCGCGGCGTCCTCGCCCGTGCCCTCGCCGTCCTCGTACTCCACCGCCTCGACCCGCTGGGCCTGCGCCAGCAGGCGCTGGGGCTCCGCCACGGCGTAGTCGCGGCGGATCAGCACGCTGATCGCGTTGGGCTCCGCGGGGCCCGTGTACGGCGGCAGTGAGTCGTCCGCACCGGGGATCTCGAAAGGCGTGACCTCGTCGTAGCGGTCGTAGAGCAGTTCGTCGTAGACCTCGGCGGCCGCGGCCAGCTCGTTGAACGCCTCGTAGACGGCCGGGTCGTCCTCCCCCGACCTGCGTTCGACCGCGGCCAGGTGGCGGTCGAGCGCGGTCTTGACCGCCTCGGCGGCGGCTCGTACCTCGGCAGCGGTGGGCTGCGCAGCATCAGACATAGTGCAGACGCTATCCGTACCGGGCCCCAGCCCGCACAATAGATGCGATGCCGGAATACGAATTTGTCGACGTGTACGTACCTCGCGGGGTCTCCCGCAAGGACGCCACGCGTCTGCTGACGGACCATGCCGAGTACGGAAACTGGGAGTTGGACCGCCTGAGTCTGTTGCGCGACGGCAGCCGCAGGGTGCGGTTGCGCCGACGGATCATCCGCCAGGTGCGCGCCACCTGGTGAGCTGAAGCGGCGGAAAATCGGAGCGGGCCCCGCCTGAGGCGGGGCCCGCTCCGTTGGGTCGGCCGTCGGCCGCCGGGCTTCTGCCCCGGGCCGTCACGCCCAGGCACGCGCCTTGCGGTAGAGGACGGCACCGGCCAGCAGCGCGCCCGCGCCGACCGGCAGGACGAGGCCCATCGGCAGCTCGGAGCCGGTGTGCGCGAGCTGTGCCGTGTCGGCGACCGGGGTCACGGACCGGGTGCCCTGCTCGTCGACGTGGGTGCCGGACCCGGTGGTCCGGCCCGGGCCGGACGGGGTGGTCGGGTGCACCGGCCGGTCCGGCGTCCGGGGCGGCGTCGTACGGCCCGTGTCGCGCGGGGGCGTGGTGTGGTGGTGCCCGCCGTAGCCGTAGCCGTTGTCGCAGTCGTTGCCGAAGACGGGGTTCAGCAGTCCGATGACGTCCGCGCTGTTGCCGCAGAGGTTGACCGGCACGTCGATCGGCACCTGGACGTCGTTTCCGGAGCCCACGCCGGGCGAACCGCCGGTGTGACCGCCGGCGTACGCGCCATCGTGGCCACCGTAGCCGTCGTGCCCGCCGTAGCCACCGCGACCGTCGTGACCGCCGTAGCCACCGTGCCCGCCGTAGCCACCGCGACCGTCATGGCCGCCGTAGCCGCCCTTGCCGCCGGAGTCGCCGTAGCCGCCGTGACCACCGGAGTCACCGTAGCCGCCGTGACCACCGGAGTCACCGTAGCCGCCCTTGCCGCCGTGACCACCGGAGTCACCGTAGCCGCCGGAGTCGCCGTAGCCACCGCGACCGCCTCGGCCGTCGTCGTCGTGGCCGCCGTAGCCGCCGTAGCCGCCCCGGTCATGTCCACCGGAGCGGAAGGTGCCCCCGCCCTCGTTGGCGCATTTGTTGCCCATGGCCGGATTGAGGAGCCCGATCACGTCGACCGTGTTCCCGCACACGTTCACCGGAATGTCCACCGGTGCCTGGATCGTATTGCCGGACAGGACGCCCGGAGAATTCGTACTCGCGCCGCTCGCTCCCGAGTCGGCGTGGGCATAACCGCCGGCGGCCGCGATCGCTCCCGTCGCCGCCATCACGGTCATGAGGCCTTTACGCGTGACCTCTCGCATGCTGAATCCCTGCCTTTGTCCTTGGACCTTGCCTGGAAAGGCCGAGCGGCCCCGGAGCGCATGGCGCGTGCTCCGGGACCGACGGCATGGACGACCCTCAGAAAGGCGACGTCAGTCGCTGACGCAGGTGTTGCCGAAGGCGGGGTTCAGCAGCCCGATCACCGAGATCGTGTCGCCGCAGACGTTCACCGGCACGTGAACGGGCACCTCGAGGACGTTGCCGGACAGGACGCCCGGGGAGTGCGCAGCCGCACCCTGAGCGCCGGAGTCGGCCACGGCCAGGCCCGCGCCCGCGAGAACCAGCCCACCGGTGGCAGCCGCAGCAGCGACGACCTTCTTGATCATTGTTCCTCCTTGTTGGCAATGCGATCCAAAACCACGGATCACACCACCAACAACGAGGAGGCTCCGGCGAGGCTACGAGCTAATGGGACCATTCACTCTTCTCAGTGCTCACCGCACGCGTTGACGAATTCCGCCGCGCTGTCCAGGCGGGCGCGGTCAGGACGCGTCGATGAAGCGGTCGAGCACCCGTACGCCGAACTTCAGGCCGTCCACGGGGACCCGTTCGTCGACGCCGTGGAACATGCCGGCGAAGTCCAGCTCCGGCGGCAGCTTCAGCGGCGCGAAACCGAAGCCCCGGATGCCCAGGTCGTCGAAGGACTTGGCGTCCGTGCCCCCGGAGAGCATGTACGGGATCGCCTTGGCGGCCGGGTCCTCGGCCAACAGCGCGGACTGCATGGCGTCCACCAGCGCCCCGTCGAAGGTGGTCTCGACCGCCTTGTCGGAGTGCACGTCCGTGCGCCGGACGTTCGGCCCGAGGATCCGGTCGAGGTCGGCGAGGAACTCCTCCTCGAAGCCGGGCAGGAAACGCCCGTCGACGTGCGCCGTCGCCTCGCCCGGGATCACGTTGACCTTGTAGCCGGCGTTCAGCTGGGTGGGGTTGGCGGTGTTGCTCAGGGTCGCGCCGATGAGCTTGGCGATGCCGCCGAGCCGGGCGAGGGTGCCCTCCATGTCCTCCGGGTCGAGCTCGGTGCCGAGCGCGTCCCCGAGTTCGTCGAGGAAGGCCCGGGTGGTCTTGGTGACCCGCACCGGGAACTTGTGCCGGCCGAGCCGGGCGACGGCCTCGGACAGCTCGGTGATCGCGTTGTCCCGGTGGATCATCGAGCCGTGCCCGGCCGTGCCGGCCACGGTCAGCTTCATCCAGTGCATGCCCTTCTCGGCCGTCTGGATGAGGTAGAGGCGCCGCTGCTCGCTGACGGTGAACGAGAACCCGCCCACCTCGCTGATCGCCTCGGTGACGCCGTCGAAGAGGTCACGGTGGTGGTCGACGAGGTACCGGGCGCCGTACGTGCCGCCCGCCTCCTCGTCGGCGAGGAAGGCCAGGACGATGTCGCGGGGCGGTCTGCGCCCGCTGCGCAGCCGGTCCCGCACGACCGCGAGGGTCATCGCGTCCATGTCCTTCATGTCGACGGCCCCGCGGCCCCAGACGCACCCGTCCGCGACCTCGCCGGAGAAGGGGTGGTGGGTCCAGTCGGCCGCGTTGGCCGGCACGACGTCGGTGTGGCCGTGGATGAGCAGTGCGGGCCGCGTGGGGTCCTCGCCCTCGATGCGGGCCACGGTGGAGGCGCGTCCCGGATGCGACTCGAAGATCCGCGGTTCGAGGCCGACCTCCGCGAGCTTCTCGGCGACGTACTCGGCCGCCCTGCGCTCACCCGGGCCCGAGTGGTCGCCGTAGTTGCTGGTGTCGATCCGGATCAGCTCGCGGCAGAGGTCGACGACCTCGTCCTCGCCGGTGACACCCTTGGCCGTGTCCGTCTGGCTCACGCTGCTTCCTCCCGCTGACACTGCTGGTGGTTGCCCTCATCCTCCCCCTCCCGGGTCCGGGGCCCAAGGCCGGTCCCGGACCGACACATGCCGTTCACGCACAGGAGCGTGGCCGCCCGACCACCTGTGATCGGCCACCCCCGAAAGCCTGGTAATGTTTACGACGTCGCCGCGGGGAGAACCCCGCACGACAGACACCTTGTCCGGGTGGCGGAATGGCAGACGCGCTAGCTTGAGGTGCTAGTGCCCTTTATCGGGCGTGGGGGTTCAAGTCCCCCCTCGGACACCAGCCGAATCCCCCGGCCGCTCAGCGGCCGGGGGATTCGTCGTTGCGGCTCCACCGGCGTCGACGGCCCTGCGCGGCAGCGGGATCGCACCTCCACACCACGGTCCGGAATTCACCCCTGCGGGGGTGTTCGCGAGTACGGCCGCGTGGACTCTTACCGGGTGGCGGGCGACCCCGCCGCGACGGCGGTCCGTGCCGTCACCGACGAGCGGAGGAGAGCCCCGATGCCCACGATTCCCTGGCTGCCCGGCACCGACCAGAACGCGGCGGCTCCCGAGGGCGCCACGGACCCGCCCCTGGTCATGGCCTCCCGGCCGGAACTGCGGTCGCTGTGGTCCGTGCCCAGGTTCTTCCTGCTGTCGCTCGTCGTCCTCCAGCAGGTCAGGCGTTCTCCGGGGCCGATCGGCACCTCGCTCCGGGCGGAGCCGCTGAAGCGGACGTTCTGGACGCTGTCGGCATGGCGGGACCAGGACGCCCTGAACACCTTCGACCGCACCGACCCGCACGCCAAGCACGTGCGCCGCCCGCGTCCGGGGACGAAGAGCTCGGTGTTCGCGTTCCGGGGCACCGAGCGGGACCGGCTCCCGGTCACCCGGGACGAGGCGAGGCGGCGGCTGGACGAGCAGGTGAACAAGGAGACACAGGGGACATGAGTCCGGTTTCGGACGAGTTCGGGCGCCGCTCGCCCCGACAGCCGGGGTCCGCTGGGCAGTTGTGTGGGCCATCTCTCCCTGCCCTGGAAAACCACCAGGTCAGATAGGGTCCCCATACTCTGCGTACCTTCTCGATCGCCCCCCGTTCGGCCCTCCCCGGTGGCTGGAGCAGGGCCGCGATCCTAGCGTCGTACTAGCATTTCCGGCTTGTTACGGTGCCGAGCTGGACAACCCCAGGCACACCTGCGGGCCCGTCGGCGCCCCGGATGCTTCCGGGATTCGAGACGCGAGGACCGATGGCAGCCACACACGAGAGCAGTGCTCTCGGCCTGCTCGACGACGAGATCCACGCGCGATTCGGCGACAGGGCACGCTTCTCCGGGGGCCCGGCCGCCGCCGCGCGCACCCTCGTCGACATCTTCGACGCCACAGTGCGCTCCCACCCGGACGAGCTCGCCCTGGACGACGGCACGACCCGCCTGACCTACCGGGCGCTCGCCGGCGAGGTGGAGCGGCTGCGCCGCCGGCTCGCCGACGCCGGTGTCGGCCTCGGTGACCGCGTCGGTGTCCGCGTGCCCTCCGGCACCAACGACCTGTACGTCGCGATCCTCGCCGTCCTCGCGGCCGGCGCCGCCTATGTGCCGGTGGACTTCGAGGACCCGGACGAGCGGGCCGAGCTGGTCTTCGGCGAGGCACGGGTGCGGGCGGTCGTCGGCGCCGGTCACGATCTCACCCTGGACGGCGGTTCCCGCACCCCGGCGGCCCGTCCCGGCACCGGGCAGGACGCGTGGATCATCTTCACCTCCGGCTCCACCGGCAAGCCCAAGGGGGTCGCCGTCAGTCACCGCAGCGCCGCCGCCTTCGTGGACGCGGAGGCCGCGCTCTTCCTCACCGACGAGCCGATCGGGCCCGGTGACCGGGTCATGGCGGGCCTGTCGGTCGCGTTCGACGCGTCGTGCGAGGAGATGTGGCTGGCCTGGCGGTACGGCGCCTGCCTGGTGCCGGTCCCCCGCTCCCAGGTCCGCAGTGGCGCCGACCTCGGCCCCTGGCTGGTCGAGCAGGAGATCACGGTGGTCTCCACGGTGCCGACGCTGGCCGCGCTGTGGGAGCCGGAGACCCTCAACGACGTACGGCTGCTGATCTTCGGCGGGGAGGCCTGCCCGCCCGAGCTGGTGCAGCGGCTGGTGACGGAGGGCCGCGAGGTCTGGAACACCTACGGGCCGACCGAGGCGACCGTGGTGGCCTGCGCGGCCCTGATGTCCGGTTCCCCCGAGGAGCCGGTGCGGATCGGGCTGCCGCTGCGCGGCTGGGAGCTGGCCGTCGTCGACGAGGCCGGTGATCCGGTGCCGATGGGCGGCAGCGGGCAGCTGGTGATCGGCGGGATCGGGCTCGCCCGGTACCTCGACGCCGACAAGGACGCGGAGAAGTACGCGCCGCTGCCGTCGCTGGGCTGGGAACGGGCGTACCGCAGCGGCGACCTGGTGCGGGCCGACCCGGAGGGGCTGGTGTTCCTGGGGCGGGCCGACGAGCAGATCAAGCTCGGCGGGCGCCGGATCGAGCTCGGCGAGGTCGACGCGGCCCTCCAGGCCCTGCCCGGGGTCGCGGGCGCGGCCGCCGCCGTGCGCACCGCCCGCAGCGGCAACCAGCTGCTGGTCGGCTATGTCGTCACCCAGGACGGCTGGGACAGGGCGGCGGCCGTCGAGCGGCTGCGCGCCGAGCTGCCGGCCGCGCTGGTGCCGCTGCTCGCCCCGGTCGCCGACCTGCCGACGCGTACCTCGGGCAAGGTGGACCGCAACGCTCTGCCGTGGCCTCTGGAGGGTCTGGAGACCGGCGGCGCGGCCGAGCTGCTGCACGGTACCGAGGCCTGGCTCGCCGAGCAGTGGACGGCCGTGCTCGGCATCCCGGTGACCGGGCCCGCCGACGACTTCTTCGCGATCGGCGGCGGCAGTCTCGCCGCCGCCCAGCTCACCACCCGGCTGCGCGAGCGCTATCCGGAGGCCGCGGTCCTCGACATCTACCAGCGGCCGACGCTGCGCAAACTGGCCCAGCGGCTGGAGACCTCCGCGCAGCGGGCCGGCGAGAGCCGTACGGTCGCCCCGGTGCCGGTGCGCGCCCGGCTGGTCCAGCTGCTGCTGCTGGTTCCGCTGTTCACGCTGCTCGGGCTGCGCTGGACGGTGGTGCTGGCCGCGTTCGGCAATGTGCTGAGCGGCTACGCCTGGCTGCCGACCGCGCCGTGGTGGCTGGTGGTGGCCGGCGCCGTGCTGTTCTTCAGTCCGCCGGGCCGCCTCGCGCTCGCCGCGGGCGGGGCCCGGCTGCTGCTGCGGGGGGTGAGGCCCGGCCGTCATCCGCGTGGCGGCAGCGTCCATCTGCGGTTGTGGACCGCCGAGCGGCTGGCCGAGTACACCGGGGCGACCTCGCTGACCGGGTCCTGGCTGGAGCGCTACGCCCGGGCGCTGGGCGCCAGGATCGGCCCGGACGTCGACCTGCACTCGCTGCCGCCGGTGACCGGTCTGCTCAAGCTGGGCCGGGGCGCGGCCGTGGAGTCCGAGGTCGACCTGTCGGGGTACTGGCTGGACGGCGACCGGCTGGAGATCGGTCCCGTGAAGGTGGGCGCGCACGCCGTGGTCGGCACGCGCAGCGTGCTGTTCCCCGGGGCCCGGGTGGGCAAGCGGGCCGAGGTCGCCCCCGGTTCGGCCGTCACCGGGCAGGTCCCGACCGGTCAGCGCTGGGCGGGCGCGCCCGCGGTCAAGCTCGGCAAGGCCAAGCGCAACTGGCCCAAGGACCGTCCGTCGCGAGGGCGTCGCTGGCGGGCGATGTACGGGATGTCGGGCGCCGGGCTCACCCTGCTGCCGGTGGTGTCGGCGGGGGCCGCGCTGCTGGTCGCGCGGCGGTTCGTCGAGCCCGGCGCGGGTCTCGGCGCGGCGCTGCGGGGTGCCGCGCTCGCGCTGGTGCCGGCCACGCTCGCCTACGGCCTGGCGTACGCGCTGCTGCTCCTGGTCGCCGTGCGGCTGCTGAGCCTGGGGCTGCGCGAGGGCACGCATCCGACGCACAGCAGGGTCGGCTGGCAGGCCTGGACCGTCACCCAGCTGATGGACCGCTCCCGCGAGACGCTCTTCCCGCTGTACGCCGGGCTGGCGACGCCGGTGTGGCTGCGGATACTGGGGATGCGCGTCGGCCGGGGTGCCGAGGTGTCCACGGTGCTGGCGCTGCCCAGTCTGACCACGGTCGGGGAGGGCGCGTTCCTCGCCGACGACACGCTGACGGCGCCGTACGAGCTGGGCGGCGGCTGGGTGCGGATCGGGCGCGCGGAGATCGGGCGGCGGGCCTTCCTCGGCAACTCGGGGATGACCGCGCCGGGCCGGTCGGTGCCGGACGGCGGTCTGGTCGGTGTGCTGTCGGCGACCCCGAAGAAGGCGAAGAAGGGCAGCTCGTACCTGGGGCTGCCGCCGGTGAGGCTGCCGCGTTCGGTGGCCGATTTCGACCAGGACCGGACCTACGACCCGCCGGCCCGGCTGCTGTGGGCGCGCGGTCTGGTGGAGCTGTGCCGGCTGGTGCCGGTGTTCTGTTCGGCCGCGCTGGCCGTGGGCACGGTGGCGGCGCTGTGCGTGCTGGGCCCTTGGGCCGCGCCGTTGTCGGGGCTGGTGCTGCTGGCCACGGGGGCGGTCGCGGCGGTGGTGTCGCTGGTCGCGAAGTGGCTGCTGGTGGGCCGGCACCGCAGCGGGGAGCATCCGCTGTGGAGCGGGTTCGTCTGGCGCAACGAGCTGGCGGACACGTTCGTCGAGGTCGTGGCCGTGCCTTGGCTGGTGGGCGCCGTTCCGGGCACGCCGGTGACGACGGCGTGGCTGCGCGGGCTGGGCGCGCGCATCGGCCGCGGGGTCTGGGTGGAGAGCTACTGGCTGCCCGAGACCGACCTGGTGACCTTGGAGGATGCGGTGACCGTGAACCGTGGCTGTGTGCTCCAGACCCACCTTTTTCACGATCGGATCTTGCGCACGGGTACGGTGGTCCTCCGTCAGGGCGCCACCCTGGGTCCTGGCGGGATCGTGCTGCCCGGCAGCACGATCGGGGCCCGCACCACCCTGGGTCCCGCGTCGCTCGTGATGGCCGCGGAGTCCGTCCCGGACGACACCCGCTGGCTGGGCAACCCGATCGAGGCTTGGCGTACCTGAGCGCCGGCCGTTCGGACCCGGTGGGCGGTGCAGCACCGGCACGGCGGACAGTACAGCGCAGGGAGCGGACACGGCAGTGGCAGTACAGCAGTCAGTGGGCCCGGACCCGTACTTCCCGGCCAACGGCGACCCCCGCTACCGGGTGCACCGCTACGAGCTCGCCCTGGACTACCGTCCCGGGCCGAACCGGCTGGCGGGCACGGCCCGGATCAACGCCATAGCCGGGCGGGCGTCGTTGTCGGAGTTCCAGCTCAACCTGGCCGACTTCAGGATCGGCCGGGTGCGGGTGGACGGGCGGCAGCCGCACTACACCCACCGGGGCGACCGGCTGCGCATCCGTCCCGCCAAGCCGATCCGGCCGGGCGCCGCCTTCACGGTGGAGGTGCAGTGGTCCGGCAACCCCAAGCCGGTGGCCAGCCCGTGGGGCGGGCTCGGCTGGGAGGAGCTGACGGACGGGGCGCTGGTGGCCAGCCAGCCGATCGGGGCGCCGTCCTGGTACCCGTGCAACGACCGCCCCGCCGACAAGGCCTCGTACCAGATCTCCGTGACCACGCCGTCCTCGTACGCGGTGGTGGCGGGCGGGCGGTTGCTCACCCGCACCACGAAGGCGTCGACGACCACCTGGGTCTACGAGCAGTCCGCGCCGACCTCCAGCTATCTGGTCGGGCTGGCGATCGGCAAGTACCAGACGGTGCTGCTGGGCGACCCGGGGCTCGGCGGTGTGCCGCAGCACGGGCACATCCCGGCGCATCTGCTGCCCGCGTTCTCCCGGGACTTCGCGCGCCAGCCGATGATGATGGAGCTGTTCCAGCGGCTGTTCGGGCCGTATCCGTTCGACGAGTACGCGGTCGTCGTGACGGAGGAGGAACTCGATGTGCCGGTCGAGGCGCAGGGGTTGTCGCTGTTCGGGGCCAACCATGTGGACGGGGCGCGGGGTTCGGAGCGGCTGGTGGCGCACGAGCTGGCGCACCAGTGGTTCGGCAACAGCGTGTCCATCGCCGACTGGCGGCACATCTGGCTGAACGAGGGCTTCGCGAAGTACGCGGAGTGGCTGTGGTCGGAGCGCTCGGGCGGCCGCAGCGCGCAGCAACTCGCGGCGGCGGCCCACCGGTTGGTGTCGTCGCTGCCGCAGGATCTGCGGCTGGCCGATCCTGGTCGCAAGTCGATGTTCGACGACCGGCTCTACGAGCGTGGCGGGCTCGCCGTGCACGCCGTGCGGTGCGCGCTGGGCGACGACGCGTTCTTCCGGATGCTGCGCGGCTGGACCCTGCTGCACCGGGGCGGGGCGGTGACGACGGCGACGTTCGCCGCGCACGCGGCGCGCTTCGCGTCGGAGCCGCTGGACGAGGTCCTGGACGCCTGGGTGTACGGGACGGAGCTGCCGCCGCTGCCCACGCAGTCCATGCCTCCGATGCCGCTGGCACCGCCCAATCCGTAGCAGGGTGCCGGCTCCGTCCGGCGTGGTCCGCGGGGGCCCGGCGGGGCGGGTCGGGGCAGGGTGGCGAGGGGTGCAGCAGAATGGGTGTCATGTCCCGACGCACCTCGCACCCGCGGCGGCCGAGCGCCGCCGGTCCGGCCTCCCGGCCCTCCTGTCCCTGCGGCACGGCGAAGCCGTACGAGGAGTGCTGCGGCCGGTTCCACCGGGGTGAGGCCGCGGCCCCCACCGCCGAGGCGCTGATGCGCTCGCGCTACTGCGCCTTCGTGCGGCTCGACGCGCCCTACCTGCTGCGGACCTGGCATCCGCGGACGCGGCCGGAGCGGGTCGACTTCGACCCGGGGATGCGGTGGAGCGGGCTGGAGATCCTGGAGACCGGCGGCGGTACGGGCTTCCACGCCACCGGGACCGTGACCTTCCGGGCCTCCTACCGGGGCGGCTCGCTGCACGAGCGCAGCCGGTTCGAGCGGGTCGACGGGGCGTGGGTCTATGTGGACGGGGACTTCCTGGGCTGAACGCCCGGTCCCGCAGGGGCCGTTGGCCGAACGCCCGGACCGGTGGTGGCCGTTGGCCGAACACCCGGTTTCCGCAGGAGCCGTTGACCGAACGCCCGGACCGGCAGGGGCCGTTCGGGTGGGTTCAGGGTGCCAGGATGTCCAGTTCCTGGAGCGCGCCCTCCGCGATCTGCCGGGTCAGTTCCTGCGCGCGGGCCGCGTCGCCCTCGCGGACGGCCTCGGCGACCTGGACGTGCAGGGTGACGGCGGCCGGGTCGGGGTCCTCGAACATGACCTCGTGGTGGGTGCGGCCGGCCAGGACCTCGGCGACGACGTCGCCGAGCCGGGCGAACATCTCGTTGCCGGAGGCGGTCAGGATCACCCGGTGGAAGGCGACGTCGTGGACGAGGTAGCCCTCCAGCCGGTGGCCGCGCGAGTTGGCCACCATGCCCAGCGCGCACTCGGTGAGCTCGGCGCACTGCTCGGCCGTGGCGTTCCGCGCCGCCAGGCCCGCCGCGATCGGCTCGACCGCCGAGCGCAGCACGGTCAGCGAGCGCAGCTGGCGCGGCCGGTCGGCGCCCGCCAGACGCCAGCGGATGACCTGCGGGTCGTAGACGTTCCAGGCGGCCATGGGCAGCACGGTCACGCCCACCCGGCGACGGGACTCGACCAGGTGCATGGACTCCAGCACCCGGACCGCCTCGCGCATCACCGACCGTGACACCTCGAAGCGCTGCGCGAGCTCGTCGGTGCGCAGAACGCTGCCCGGCGGGTACTCGCCCGCGGTGATCGCGGGGCCGAGGGATTCCAGTACGCGGCCGTGCAGCCCCCGGTCCGAAGTGGTCATGCACTCAGCGTACGGGGTGGATCACAGAGCCAAAAAGTCAGACTTATACGTCACAGACTCTTGAATTTGTCGTACCTAATCGGTTTCAGTGTGGTCGACACCAGGTGTCGACGAAGACAGTGAGGCAGTCATGAGTACCCCGCAGGTCGTCGTGGTCATGGGGGTGGCCGGTACCGGCAAGACCACCATCGGCCCCCTGCTAGCGGCCCGACTCGGCGTTCCGTACGCCGAGGGCGACGACTTCCACCCGCAGGCCAACATCGCCAAGATGTCGGCCGGCACCCCGCTCACCGACGAGGACCGGTGGCCCTGGCTGGACGCCATCGGCGGCTGGGCCCACGGCCGCGCCGGTCTCGGCGGGGTGGTCAGCTGCTCGGCTCTGAAGCGGTCCTACCGCGACCGGCTGCGGGCCTCGGCGCCCGACCTCGTCTTCGTGCACCTCGCGGGCGACCGCGCCCTCATCGAGGACCGGATGTCGCACCGGCAGGGTCACTTCATGCCGACGGCACTGCTGGACTCCCAGTTCGCCACGCTCCAGCCGCTTCAGGCGGACGAGGCGGGAGTCACCGTGGACGTCGTCGGCGGCCCCGAGGACATCGCCGCGCGCGCCACGGCCGCGCTGGACGCCCTCGGCCGGACCGCTCCGTCACCCACCGGGCCGTCACCCCTCGCGTAACCCCTTTTCCTTCCCCGTCCCCACCCTTCACAAGGAACAACCGTGACCAGACTCAGCGTCGAGATGCTGGCAGCGGACGTCGTCGGGCCGATCACCTCGGCCGGCCACGCCCGGCTGGGCCTCGCCGTGCTGGCGGGTATCGCCGTCATCGTCCTGCTCATCACCAAGTTCAAGCTCCACGCCTTCCTGGCGCTGACCATCGGGTCGCTCGCGCTGGGGGCGTTCGCCGGAGCGCCGCTCGACAAGGCCATATCCAGCTTCACCACCGGACTCGGCTCGACCGTGGCCGGGGTGGGTGTCCTGATCGCGCTCGGGGCGATCCTGGGCAGGCTGCTGGCCGACTCCGGCGGCGCCGACCAGATCGTCGACACGATCCTCGCCAAGGCGGGCGGCCGGGCCATGCCGTGGGCGATGGTGCTGATCGCCTCGGTGATCGGTCTGCCGCTGTTCTTCGAGGTCGGCATCGTGCTGCTGATCCCGGTGGTGCTGATGGTCGCCAAGCGCGGCAACTACTCCGTGATGCGGATCGGCATCCCCGCGCTGGCCGGCCTGTCGGTGATGCACGGACTCATCCCGCCGCACCCCGGCCCGCTGGTCGCCATCGACGCGGTCAAGGCCAACCTGGGCGTCACCCTGGCCCTGGGCATAGTCGTCGCGATCCCGACGGTGATCATCGCCGGTCCGCTGTTCTCGAAGGTCGCCGCGCGCTGGGTGGACGTCCCGGCCCCGGAGCGGATGCTCCCGCCGCGCGCCTCGGAGGAGCTGGAGCGGCGCCCGAGCTTCGGCGCCACGCTGGCCACCGTGCTGCTGCCGGTCTTCCTGATGCTGTCCAAGGCCCTGGTCGACATCGTCGTGGACGACCCCACGCACCAGGTGCAGCGTGTCTTCGACGTCATCGGCTCGCCGCTGATCGCGCTGCTCACGGCCGTCATAGTGGGCATGTTCACGCTGGGCCGGGCCGCGGGCTTCACCAAGGACCGGCTGTCGACGACCGTCGAGAAGTCCCTCGCGCCGATCGCGGGCATCCTGCTGATCGTCGGTGCGGGCGGCGGCTTCAAGCAGACCCTGATCGACTGCGGGGTGGGCCAGATGATCCTGGACATCTCCAAGGACTGGTCGATCCCGGCGCTGCTGCTGGCCTGGCTGATCGCGGTGGCGATCCGGCTGGCCACCGGTTCGGCGACCGTCGCGACCATCTCCGCGGCCGGACTGGTCGCCCCGCTGGCGGCCGACATGTCCACCACCCACACGGCGCTGCTGGTCCTCGCCATCGGCGCGGGCTCGCTCTTCTTCAGCCATGTCAACGACGCCGGCTTCTGGCTGGTGAAGGAGTACTTCGGACTGAGCGTCGGCCAGACGGTCAAGACGTGGTCCGTCATGGAGACGATCATCTCCGTGGTCGGCGGCGGCCTGGTGCTGCTGCTGTCCTTGGTGATCTAGGGCGTGTTCCGAAAGTCCCGTCTGCCCGGCGACGCCCGGCACGCGCCCTGGGCGGTACGGCGACCACGGCCCACCCGCTCCCCGGCACCGGCGTCACAGCGCCCGGCCGGGGAGCGGGTGGGCCTCCTTGCATGCCGTACCCCCTGCGGGCCCGTCCTCAGGGCCGCCACAGCGGATGTTCCCGCTCCGCCCACTCCGGGCTCACCGAGCCCGTGCGCATGCCCCGGCGGGCCTCCGGATCGCCCAGCGCCATGCCGATGTGGCCGGCCAGCACGACACCGACGGTGAGGGCGAGCCAGTCGTGCACGAAGGTCGCGCCGGTCCGCCAGGCCAACGGCGTGAGGTGGGTGAACCACATCAGCAGGCCCGTGCCCAGCATCACCAGCACCGCCCCGGCGATCCAGGCCGCGTAGATCTTCTGGCCGGCGTTGAACTTGCCCGCCGGACGCGACGCGCGGCGCCGGTCCCGGACCAGCGCCGCGCGCAGCCAGACCCGGTCGTGCGGCCCGAACCGGTTCAGCCGGCCCAGGTCCGCCCGGAAGGCCCGGGAGGCCAGCGCGGCCAGGACGGGCACCGGCAGGGCGAGCCCGGCCCACTCGTGGACCCGCACCACCAGCTCGCGGCGGCCGACCAGCTCGGCGAACTCGGGGACGTACAGGAAGGACGCCGTCACGACGCAGACGCCCATCAGCACGGCGGTGGCGCGGTGCGTCCACCGCTCGGCGCGGGTGAAACGGTGGTGGCGGCCCGTGGCGGGGGCCGGGTCAGCTCGTAGGGGCATCGTCGCGTCCGTTCGAACGGCCCACCCAGGCGTCGACGTCGTAGCCGCGGTCCTCCCAGTAGCCGGGGTGGACGTCCTCGGTGACGGTGATGCCGGAGAGCCACTTGGCCGACTTGTAGAAGTACATCGGCGCGACATAGAGGCGCACCGGGCCGCCGTGCGCGTGACCCAGGTCCTCGTCCTGCATGCGCAGCGCCACCAGGACGTCGGCGCGGCGGGCCTGGTCGAGGGTGAGGCTCTCGGTGTACGTGCCGTCGAAGCAGCTGAAGCGCACGGCCCCGGCCTTCGCGCGCACCCCGGCCGCGTCCAGCAGCCGGGACAGCCGTACGCCCTCGAAGGGCGTCCCGGGGACCCGCCAGCCGGTGACGCACTGGACGTCCTTGACCATCCGGGTCTGGGGCATGGCGCGCAGGTCGGCGAGGGTGTACTCGGCCGGGTGGTCGACCAGGCCGTCGACGGTGAGGCGGTAGTCGGTGGCGCTCCTGTGCGGGACGGACGCGGCGACCGAGTAGTAGCGGAACCCGCCGCCGTTGGGGAGCAGGCCGGTCAGGCCCGTGGGGTCCTTGTCGGCCGCGCCGCCGAGGAAGGCCTCCAGACCGCGTTGCAGCTTCGGTGCCGCGAGCACGCCGAGGGCGCCCAGGCCCAGGGTGCCGAGGAAGACCCGGCGGCCCACCGGTGCGCCGCGTTCGGGTTCCCCGCGGGGTTCGGGTGGTCCGGGTGGTTCGGAAGTCACCCCTTCATTCGAACACCCGCGACCCCGGCGGGGCCAGGATTCTCCGGAGCGGTCAGATTTCCGTAACCACTTCTCACCCTGTCCTCAGGGACGGCCGGCCGGGCCTCACCCCGTGCCGAACGCACGGTCGCGGGCGGCCCGGAAGGCCGCGCGCGGGTCGCGGTCCGGGTACGTCCAGGGTGCGGGGGTGGCGTACGTCCCGATCCGCTGGAACAGGGCGGCCGCCTCGGCGGCATGGCCCGCGTGGTGCTGGGCGTGGGCGAGGAAGTTGAGGTCGACCAGGCAGCGCGGGTGGCCGTCGTGCTCCCACTCCAGCCACCACTCGAAGGCGGCCCGCGCCACCTGCCGGGCCCGGAGCCCGGTCCAGTGGTCCGAGGCGGCCGGGTCGGCGGGCTCGGCCCCGGTGGCGGCCAGCACGCGGTAGCGCTCGGCGCGCGCGACCACCGGCAGGACGGCCAGCGGGGAGTCGGCGGGGGCCCGGCGGGCGGACGTCTCGGCGAAGTCGTGGACCGCGTGCCGCGGGTCTGGGCCCGCGTCGGCGTGGCGCTCGGCGAGCCGGGCGACCATCAGATGGTGGGCGTGGTGGTGCTCGGGGCAGCGCTTGCGCACCTCCTCGAAGGCGGCGGCCGTGTCCGCCTCGCCGCCGCGGGACCGCTCCAGCATCAGCAGGCCGAGCCAGGGGGTGGGGTCGGCGGGCGCGAGTCCGGCGGCGGTGTGACAGGCGTCGCGCACCCGGTCCTGCCGCTCCCGGCCGCGTACCGCACGCCTGACCAGGGCCAGCGCGAGCAGGACCGAGGCGTCGGCGGAGCCGGGTTCGGCGCTCAGCCAGTCGCGGGCCCGGGCGGCGCTGCGGGGGTGCCGGGCGAGCACGGCGACGCGATGGCCCCGGCGCTCCCAGTCGTCACCCGTGCGGACCAGCAGCGAGCGGGCGGCCTGCCAGCGCCCCTCGGCCAGCGCGGCACGGGCGGCCGCGAGGTCGGTGTCGTCGAGGGCCGCGTCGAGGGCCAGGCGCGGATGCCCGGCACGGCGGCCCCCGCCGGTGCTCGGGCCGGGGCCATGGAGGCCGGGATCGTGACCGGGTCCGGCGCCGGAAGCGGGTAAGCGGCCGGTATCAGCGCCTGGTCCGGGATCGGCCCCGGGGGCGGGGGCGGGGTCGCGGCCGGGATCGGCGCCGGGTTCACGGCCGGGTTCGCGGCCGGAGTCGTCATCGGGAGGAGGCGTGGATAAGGGTGATAAAGGGGACACCGCGCGTCGTACCTCGTGCTCCTCTGGTCGCTCGCACGCCTCTGTGCAGCCTCGCACGCCGTCGTGCCGCCTCGCGCCGCCGCGCCCGCTTCCTCGCGCGGCACGGCCGGGTACCGGCACACCATCGGCCGATCGGGACAGCAAACCCCCAGCCGACGCGCACCGTCAAGCCGCGTGATCACACGGATCCGTCAACCGGACCCGGCGCGGCGGCACTTGGGGTGCGGGCCGACGGGCGGGGCGGCGGGCGGCCGGTGGACTCCGGCCCGCCCGACGTGGCGCACGCCATGGCGTCACGGCGCCCGGCGGCGCACGATGACGCTACGGCCGCGCCACCGCCCGTGATCGACCGGGCGGCGCGGCCGCGTCCACCGCCCCGGTTCCGGGTCTCGCCCCAGGCGATGTTCCGGGCGCTTCCGGGGCGCCGACCGCCCCGGACCGCTAGAGTCGGCCATCGACGACCCGTGGCCCGGCCGGATGATCGAGGTACACAGCGTGTCGGTTCTGGTTCTCGTTCTCGCCGTGGGCGCCGCCTGCTGCCTGGGTTTCGGGTTCGTGCTCCAGCAGAACGCCGCCGCGCGGGCACCGCTCAGCGACTTCCTCTCCCCGCGGCTGCTCCTGGACCTGATGCGGGTACCGCGCTGGCTGGGCGGGATCGCGCTGATGGCGGCCGGCATGGTGCTGGGCGCGATAGCCCTCGGCAAGGGTGAGATCTCCCTGGTCGAGCCGCTGCTCGCGACCAATCTGCTGTTCGCCCTCGCGCTCTCCCGCCATCAGACCCGGCAGCCGCTGGGCCGCCAGGGCTGGGCGGGCCTCGGGCTGCTCGCGGGCGGGGTGACCGCGTTCATCGTGGCCGGTGAGCCACGCGGCGGCAACGCGGTCACCGATCCGGTACGGCACTGGCTGATCATCGGCGCCATGGTCGGTGCCGCGCTGCTGCTCACGACGTACGCGAAGCGGTCCAGGCTCAGCGTGGGCCCGGTGCTGCTGGCGGTGGCGGCCGGGCTGCTGTACGGGGTGCAGGACGCGCTGACGCGGGTCAGCGGGCAGCGCTTCTCCGCGGGGGGCCTGGCCGGGGTGCTGTCCGGCTGGCAGCCCTACGCCGTGCTGGTGATCGGGGTGACCGGCCTCGTGCTGGTCCAGAGCGCCTTCGAGACGGCGCCGCTGCGGATGTCCCTGCCCGCCCTGACCGCGGCCCAGCCGCTGGCCGGCATCCTCTGCGGGGTGGGCTTCCTCGGCGACCGGCTGCGCACCGACACGGGAGCGCTGGCCTGGGAGGCCGCGGGGCTCGCGGCGATCGTCGTGGGCATCGTGCTGCTGGGGCTGCACCCGGCGATGCCCGACGGCACCGGGAAACCGGAGCAGATGCGGGACCTGCAACCGCGCTGACCCTTCTCCCCCCTCACCCCGGGCCCTGCTTGGATGGGCCCATGAGCGCTGCTGACGAAATCCTCGACATCGTCGACGAGAACGACCGGGTGGTCGGACAGTCCCCGCGCGGCGAGGCCTACGCACAGGGCCTGCGCCACCGCTGCGTCTTCGTCCAGGCGCGCGACGCGGCCGGCCGTCTCTTCGTCCACCGCCGCACCCCGACCAAGCTGGTCTTCCCCTCCCTCTACGACATGTTCGTCGGCGGGGTCGTCGGCGCGGGCGAGGCGTACGACGACGCCGCCCTGCGCGAGGCCGAGGAGGAGCTCGGGGTGAGCGGACTGCCGAGCCCCGAGTTCCGCTTCAAGTTCCTGTACACCGACGGCTCCGGCCACAGCTGGTGGTCGGCCGTCTACGAGGTCCGCTGCGAGCTGCCGGTGCACCCCCAGGTTGAGGAGGTGGCCTGGCACGACTTCCTGCCCGAGGAGGAGGTCGAGGCGCGCCTGGACAGCTGGGAGTGGGTACCGGACGGACTGGCCGCGTACGAGCGGCTCAGGGCGTACCGCGCCGAGGGCTGACCGGGCCCGGACGGGCCGGGACCGGGGCGGCGGCGCCGGAGCGGCCGGGAGCGGGGCCGTCCGGCCCGGAGGGCGCCTCCCGGACGGCCCCCGGTAGTGTCCTGCGCGTGATCGAGTTCGTGCGGAACGTCCGTTTGTGGTTCGCGCCCCAGCAGGTCCGCGAGGAGGGCGGCACGCCCGACTACCGGTTCTCGCTGGCCAACGAGCGCACGTTCCTGGCCTGGCTGCGCACCTCCCTGGCGCTGATCGGCGGCGGGTTCGCGGTCGACCAGTTCCTGCCGGACCTGCGCTGGGCCTGGCGGGTCGGGCTCGCGCTGGCGCTGCTCGCGGCGGGCGTGCTGTGCGCGCTGCGCGCGGTCAACCACTGGGTGCGGTGCGAGCAGGCGATGCGCCGGGGCGAGGACCTGCCGGTCTCCCGCTTCCCGGCCCTGCTCGCCGTCCTCGTCGCGGTGGTGGCCGTCGCGATGGTGATCGTCGTCCTGGTCGGCTGGGACGGATGACCGGCGACGCGTCGCCGCCCGTCCCGGTCCGCCGGCCGGTGCGCGACCCCGGGCTCCAGCCCGAGCGCACCCGGCTGGCCTGGCGGCGTACGACGCTGGCCGGCACCGTCGCGACCGTGCTCGCCGTGAAGACCTCCCTGCACCACGGCCGGACCGCCGCCGCGATCACCGTCTGCACCCTGTGCTGCGTCCTCTGGCTGGCGTTCCTGACGGTAGCCCACCGGCGCATCCGCGCCCTGGCGAGTCACCGCCCGAGGACGCTCGCCCCCCGGCACGCCACGGCGGCGGTCCTGTGCGCGGTCGCGATGGCCGTGTGCGCCGCGGCACTGATCGTCTAGGGCAGGGCTCGTCCGGGCGCCGCTCAGTCCTCCGTCGGCTCCTCCTGGTCCACCGTCACCACGATCTTGCCGCGGGTCCGGCCCTCCTGGTTGAGCCGGTACGCCTGCGCCGCCCGCTCCAGCGGGAACGTACGCGAGACATGGACCGAGATCACGCCCTGCTCGGCCAGTTCCGCCAGGTGCCGCAGGTCCTCGGCGTCGGGGCGGACGAAGCATTGACTTGCTCCTCGGGCTGACGCCCGAGGATTCTGGCCTTCTCGGCCGCTGCTGTGCCGCTACACCGCACAGGATTTGGCCGGGAGTCCGTGGCTTCCTGTTTCTTGGCGCTGTGCCGGGACGAGTCCTGGTCTTACCGGCGCTCCGCAGGCTGATGCCGCCAGTCCGGCGGCCGTTTTGATGTTGATCGCGGCGTTGTGGTCCCGGTCGTGGACCGTGCCGCAGGCGGTGCAGGTCCACTCCCCGATGTTCAGGGGTTTGGGGCCGTCTTCGACGCCGCAGGTGGAGCAGGTCCGGGAGGTCGGTTCGAACCTGCCGATCTTGACCAGGGTGCGCCCGTACCTGACCGCCTTGTACTCCAGCATGGCCACGAACTGTGCCCAGCCCGCGTCATGCACGCTCTTGCCCAGCCTGGTACGCGCCAGCCCCTTGACCGCCAGGTCCTCCACACCGATCGCTTGGTTCTCGCGGATCAGTCTCGTGGAGAGCCGGTGATGGAACTCGCGGCGCGCATCGGCCACCTTCGCGTGGACGCGGGCGACCTTCGTACGGGCCTTCTCCCGGTTCCTCGATCCCTTCTGCTTGCGCGACAGCTCCCGCTGGGCCTTCTTCAGCTTCTTCTCCGCCCGGCGCAGGAACCGAGGCGAGTCGATCTTCGTACCGTCCGAGAGGACCGCGAAGTGGGTCAGGCCCAGGTCGATGCCGACCGTCTGCTCGGTGTCGGGCATCCGGGCGGCGTCCTCGGCAGAGTCGGTGTCGACGACGAAGGAGGCGAAGTACCGCCCGGCCGCGTCCTTGATCACGGTGACCGAGGAGGGCCGTGCGGGCAGGGCGCGGGACCACTTCACCTTCACCGCGCCGATCTTCGGCAGACTCAGACGGCCGCCACCGGTGATCGACCAGCGGGCATTGGCCGTGAACCGGATCGCCTGACGGCTGTCCTTGCGGGACTTGAACCGGGGCGCACCGGTCTTCGCGCCCCTGCGCTTGCCTTTGAGGGAAGCGAAAAAGTTCCGGTACGCGGATTCCGCGTCGCGCAGGGACTGCTGGAGGACGACCGCGGAGACGTCGCCCAGCCAGGACCGCCCCGGTGTCCGCTTGGCCTCGGTGATCAGTTTCCGGGACAGCTCAGCGGCCGTCGGGAACGGCTCGCCCGCCGCACGGGCGCCCTCGCGGGCGCGCACGGCATCGTTGTACACGACCCGGGCACACCCGAACGCCCGGGCCAGCGCGAGGCATTGGCCCGGCTCCGGGTACAGGCGGAAGGCATACCGGAGCTGCATGCGACGATCGTACGAACGAGCGCCCGTCAGCCGCCAGGCAGAACATACGCACGACCGGTAACCCCTGGGGCCGGGAAGTGAAACGGGCCGAACGGGACAAGCGCTGCCCGACTTCTCCGGATGGGCCCCGGCGGCGGCCGAAAAGCCACCCCCGGCGGCTCCCCGTGGTTCGCCCGGGAAGCCGTCCGGCCTAGGGTGGCCCAGATCACCTTCGGCTCACCCACTGGACGACATACCGACCGGTCGGCATCATAAGTCGGGTCCCGTTCACGCGCCCGTAGGAGCGATGTATGAGCCCCGACCACCCGCCCGGACTCGATCTCGACCGGCTGCGCGACCTGCTCGACCGCGAGCGGCCCGGCCTGGTGCGCGGCCCCCTGACCGGCCGGCTGATCGAGGGCGGTCGGTCGAACCTGACGTACGAGGTCGCGGACGGCGACTCGAAGTGGGTCGTACGGCGTCCCCCGCTCGGCCACGTCCTGGCCACCGCGCACGACATGCGACGCGAGCACCGCGTGATCAGCGCGCTGCACCCGACCGCCGTGCCGGTGCCGCGTCCGGTGCTGCTGTGCGAGGACGAGGACGTGCTCGGGTCGCCCTTCTACGTCATGGAGTTCGTGACGGGCACCCCGTACCGCACCGCCGACCAGCTCGCCCCGCTCGGCGCCGAGCGCACCCGCAACGCCGTGCTGTCGCTGGTCGACACCCTCGTCGAGCTGCACGCGGTCGACCCGGCCGAGGTGGGCCTGGCGGACTTCGGCCGCCCCGAGGGCTTCCTGGACCGGCAGCTGCGGCGCTGGAGCAAGCAGCTCGACGCCTCCCGCAGCCGCGACCTGGCGGGCATCGACGAGCTGCACGCGGCGCTCGGCCGTGAGCTGCCGGTCTCCCCCGCGCCGGCCGTCGTGCACGGCGACTACCGGCTCGACAACGTCCTGATCGGCGAGGACGACACGATCAAGGCGATTCTCGACTGGGAGATGTCGACGCTGGGCGACCCGCTGACCGACCTGGGCCTGCTGGTGATGTACAGCATGCGGCTCGGTCTGCCGCACTCGCCGGTCTCCACCACCGCCGAGGCCGCGGGCCACCCGGCGCCCGCCGAGCTGATCGAGCGGTACGCCGCCCGCTCGGGCCGGGACGTCTCGGCCGTCTCCTGGTACACCGCGTTCGCCTGGTTCAAGCTCGCGGTGATCCTGGAGGGCATCCACTACCGCTACACGCTGGGCCAGACCGTCGGCCGCGGCTTCGACCGCATCGGCGAACTCGTCCCCGTCTTCATCGAGCACGGCCTGACCACGCTGCACGACGGTCTCCAGGAGGGCTGATCCATCATGGACTTCGCGTTCGACGCACGTACCGAGGAACTGCGCGCCAGGCTCCTGGCCTTCATGGACGAGCACGTCTACCCGGCCGAGGCCGTCGCCGAGGAGCAGCGGGCCGAGCTCGCCTCGCCGTGGGACACCCCGGCCGTGGTGGAGGAGCTGAAGGCCGAGGCGCGCAGGCAGGGGCTGTGGAACCTGTTCCTGCCCGACGCCGAGTACGGCGCCGGGCTGACCAACCTCCAGTACGCGCCGCTCGCCGAGATCACCGGCCGCTCCCCGCACCTGGCGCCGACCGCGCTGAACTGCGCCGCGCCGGACACCGGCAACATGGAGGTGCTGGCCCAGTTCGGCGACGAGCGGCAGAAGAAGCAGTGGCTGGAGCCGCTGCTGGCCGGTGAGATCCGCTCGGCGTTCGCGATGACCGAGCCGGAGGTGGCCTCCTCGGACGCCACCAACATCACCACGCACATCGAGCGGGACGGCGACGAGTACGTCGTCACCGGCCGCAAGTGGTACATCTCCGGGGCGATGAACCCGGACTGCAAGATCTTCATCGTGATGGGCAAGACCGACCCGGACGGCGCCGACATCCGCCGCCAGCAGTCCATGGTGCTGGTGCCGCGCGACACCCCGGGCGTCACCGTGAAGCGCGCCATGCAGGTCTTCGGCTACGAGGACCACTCGCACGGCGGCCACGCCGAGGTGGTCTTCGACCACGCGCGGGTGCCGGTGTCGAACCTGGTCGGCGAGGAGGGCGGCGGTTTCGCGATCGCGCAGGCGCGGCTGGGCCCCGGCCGGATCCACCACTGCATGCGGCTGATCGGCATGGCGGAGCGGGCGATCGAGCTGATGTGCCGCCGGGCCGTCGAGCGCACCGCGTTCGGCAAGGCGCTGGCCCAGCAGGGTGTCGTCCAGAACTGGATCGCCGACGCCCGGGTCACCGTGGAGCAGCTGCGGCTGCTGGTGCTGAAGACGGCCTGGCTGATGGACACCGTCGGCAACAAGGGCGCCCACACGGAGATCCAGTCCATCAAGATCGCCACCCCGCGCGCGGTGGTCGGCATCCTGGACCGGGCCATCCAGCTGCACGGCGCGGGCGGTGTGAGCCAGGACTTCCCGCTGGCCGAGCTGTACGCGAGTGCCCGCACCCTGATGCTGGCCGACGGCCCGGACGAGGTGCACCAGCGGTCGCTGGCCCGTCGGGAGCTGAAGAAGTACCTGTGACGGCGCGGGTGGGCGCGGTGACGTGAGGAGGGCCCCGGCGCTGTCGCCGGGGCCCTCCTCGTGGGCGTCACGTCCGTCAGGGGCGCAGTGCCCGCAGCAGCAGGTCGGCCAGGTGGTCGGCGAGCTCCTGGGGGCTCATCGGGCCGTCGGGCCGGTACCAGGTCGACAGGTGGTGGATCGAGCCGAAGTGGTAGTCCACGACCAGGTCGGCCGGGGTCGCCGTGGAGAACACCCCGGCCGCCTGGCCCTCCTCGACGAGCGCGCGGAAGCGTTCGTGGTACCGCCGCCGCTCGGCGCGCACCTGCTTGTTCTTCTCGGGGCTGAGGTGGTGCATCGAGCGGAAGAAGATCGACGCGTCGTCGAGGTTCTCGATCGTCGTGACGACGACGTCCGCCGCGGCGCCCCGCAGCCGCTTCTCGATCGGCTCGTCGGCGTCGGCGAAGGCGTCGAGCCGCTCCTGCTGGACCCGCAGCACGCGCGCGTACACCTCGTGCAGCAGGTCGTCCTTGGAGCCGAAGTAGTGGTACAGCGCCCCCTTGGTGACGCCGGCCGCCTCGACGATCTCCTGCACGGAGGTACGGTCGTACCCCTGCTCGGCGAAGAGCCGGGTGGCGGCGGCGAGCAGCCGCTGCGGTACGGGGGGCCCGTCGCCGTCCGTCGTCCTGGGCACTGCCGCCACCTGCCTTTCTCCATGCCTTGTCGGCCGTGCCTCGTCGGCGGGCCTCACCGGCTGTCGTCCACTGACTGTCGTGCGCGTCTACTGGCTGTCGTGCGCGTCGTGGGAACGAAGTTCCCGACGGAGGATCTTCCCACTCGCCGTCTTGGGCAGCTCGGGCAGGATCTCCACCTGGCGCGGATACTTGTAGGCCGCCAGTCTGTCCTTGCAGTAGGCGGTGAGCGTATCCGCATCCGCGTCGGCACCCGGCCGCAGGCTGATGTAGGCCTTCACCGTCTCCCCGCGGTAGCCGTCCGGCACCCCGACGACGGCCGCCTCGCGCACCGCCGGGTGCGTGTACAGGACGTCCTCGACCTCGCGCGGCCACACCTTGAAGCCGGACGCGTTGATCATGTCCTTCTTGCGGTCGACGACGTACAGCCAGCCCTGTTCGTCCATGAAACCGATGTCGCCGGTGCGCAGTTCGCCGTCGGGGAAGGTCTCGGCGGTGGCCTCGGGGCGCCGCCAGTAGCCGGGCACGACCTGGGGACCGCGCACGACGATCTCGCCCTGCTCGCCGAAGGGCACCTCGGCGCCGGTGTCGTCGAGGATCCGTACGACCGTGTCGGGGCCCGGCACGCCGACGGCCAGCGTCCCGGAGGCCGGGTCTACGGGCGCCTCCAGGCCGGGCGGCACGGACGCGCAGGGCGCGGTGCACTCGGTGAGGCCGTAGCCGTTGCGGATGTACGGTCCGAAGCCGGCCCGGAACTTCTCCACCAGGGCGGGCGGCAGCGGGGCGCCGCCGGAGGAGATGTGCGCGAAGGAGGAGAAGTGGTCCGGGGTGGCGGCCGGGTGGGCGGCCAGCGCCATGAAGGCGGTCGAGGGGCCCACGGTGTAGTGCGGCCGGTGCTCGGCGAACGCGTCCAGGACGACGCCCGACTCGAAGCGGTAGGTGAGCACCAGGGTGCCCGCGCTGTCGAGGCAGGCGCCGAGCTGGCAGACCATCCCGGTGATGTGGAACAGGGGGGCCAGCGCGTAGTAGACGGGCACCCCGGGCAGGTCCAGGCCGGTGCGCTGGCGCTCGGCGTTGTACATGATGTTGCCGTGCGTGTTGGTGGCGCCCTTGGGGGTGCCGCTGGTGCCCGAGGTGTAGCTGATCAGCGCGATGTCGTCGGGGCCGGGGTCGCGGCCTTCGGGGGCCTTGTGGCCCTGCCGGGCGACGGTGGTGAGGTCGTCGGCGTCCGGGGCCTGGGCCGCCCGCTCGAAGGTCAGCACGCGCGTGTCGCCGCGGGTCTGGAAGTCCAGTTCGCAGCCGGTGAGCACGATCCGCACCGGCGAGCCGGCGGCCGTCTCGCGCAGGTACGCCTCCCAGGCGCGGTCGGCACAGATCAGCGCCGTCACCTCGGCGTCCCGCAGGACGTGCGCGACCTCGCCCGACTTGTACATGGGGTTGACGGGGACGACGGTCGCGCCGGCCTTCCACGCGCCGAGCAGCGCGATCACGAACTGCGGGGAGTTCTGGAGCAGGACGGCCACCCGGTCGCCGCGTTCCAGGCCGCGGGCGGCCAGATGGCCGGCGACGGAGTCGCTGAGCTCGTCGGCCTCGCGGTAGGTCAGCCGGCCGTCGAAGTAGGCGAGGAAGTCGCGCTCGGGCGTCTCGTCGACGGCCCGGCGCAGGGCGTGCACCAGGGAGTCGGCCGGGTGGACGGGGGCGCGCTGGGCGTCGTTGAGGAGGGCGACCCAGGGCTTGTCGGCGTAGCGGGAGGCGGTCACTGTCCGGCCTCCCACTTCTGCTGGATGTGGTTCATGGTGGTCAGCCAGCGGTCCGGATCGACGGCCCGGCCCTGGTAGTAGGCGGCGACCTCGGGGTGGGGCAGGATCAGGAAGCGGTCCTCCTCGATGCCCTTGAACAGGGCGTCCGCGACGGCCTGCGGCTCGATCGCGGTCGGCTGGAGGACCAGGTCGCCCGCGCTGCCGGTGGCGGCCAGCATGTCGGTGCGCACCCCCTGGGGGCAGATGGCGTGCACCTTGATCCCGCGGTGGCGGTAGGTGAGCGACAGCCACTCGGCGAAGGCGTACGCGCCGTGCTTGGTGACGCTGTACGGCGCGGCGCCGATCATGGTGAGCAGTCCGGCGGCGGAGACGGTGGAGACGAAGCGTCCGTGGCCGCGCTCCAGCCAGCCGGGGATCAGTGCCTCGGCCGCGCGGACGTGGGCCATCACGTTGACGTCCCAGGCCAGGGCCCACACCGGCTCGCCCGCCGCCTCCGAACCGCCGGAGCCGACCCCGGCGTTGGCGCAGTAGACGTCGACGGAGCCGCCGAGCGCGTCCCGGGCGTCGGCGACGATCGCGGAGGCGTCGCCGGGGATCGCGATGCCGCCGATCTCGTCGGCCACGGCCCGCGCCCTGTCGGCGTCCAGGTCGTTGACGACGACCCGGGCCCCCTCGGCGGCGAAACGGCGGGCCAGTGCGGCCCCGATGCCGCCTCCCGCTCCGGTGACGACCACTCCGGCATCCTGCACGGCTTCCACCATCGGTCTCCTTCGACACGACGAGAATCGGCTCTGCGACGAGATTCGGATCTGCGACACCAGACTAACCGGTCGGTATGTGCGAGAGGAAGGGCCGTTGCCGCACGCTGGGAGCGGCGGGGCCGCCGATGTGCGGCGTCGCCGCCCGCACGATCCGCACCGGACGGCCCGTCACGTCATCCCCACGGAGGATCCGCATGCGCCTCTCCAGACGCACCGTGCTCGCCTCGGCCACGGCGGCCACAATGTCCACGGCAGCCACAGCGTCTTTGACCCCCGCCATTGTCAAGAAGTCGCCCCGAGAACAACTGCGCACCGGCTTCGAGCGGCTCGCCGCGGACGGCTACGCGCGGCTGAAGGGGCGGCGGGTCGGGATCGTCACCAACCCGACCGGCGTCACCCGGGACGCCCGGCACATCGTGGACGTGATGCATGCCGACGAACGGGTGAACCTGCGCGCCGTGTTCGGACCCGAGCACGGCTTCCGCGGCACCGCGCAGGCGGGCGGCTCCGAGGGCCGCTACGACGACCCGGCGACCGGGCTGCCGGTGTACGACACGTACCTCAAGAGCGGCCGGCCGCTGGCCGACGTGTTCACCGCGTCCGGTGTCGACACGGTCGTCTTCGACATCCAGGACGCGGGCGCCCGCTTCTACACGTACATCTGGACCCTGTACGACTGCATGGAGGCCGCGCAGCTCGCGGGCAAGCGGTTCATGGTCCTGGACCGGCCCAATCCGCTGACCGGGCGGGCGGCCCTGGGGCCGGTGCTGCACCGGGAGTTCGCCACGTTCGTCGGCCGGCAGCCGATCGCGCAGGCGCACGGCATGACGGTCGCGGAGCTGGCGCGGCTGTTCAACGCGGAGTTCCTGGCGGCGCCGGTGGCACTGGACACCGTCCTGATGAGCGGCTGGAAGCGGTCGCAGTGGTACGACGCGTCCGGGCTGCCCTGGGTGCCGCCGAGCCCGAACATGCCGACGCCCGACACCGCGCTGGCGTACGCGGGCACCTGTCTGTTCGAGGGGACGAACCTCTCCGAGGGGCGCGGCACCACCCGGCCGTTCGAACTGCTGGGCGCCGAGGGGATCGACGGGCGGTGGGCCGCCGCCGTGAACGCGCTGCGCCTGCCGGGCGTGCGCTTCCGCGAGGCGTACTTCGCGCCCACCTTCTCCAAGTTCCAGGGGAAGACCGTCGGGGGCGTGCAGATCCATGTGCACGACCGGGGGACGTACGACCCGGTGCGCACCGGGATCGCGCTGCTGGTGACCGCCCGGCGGGTCTGGGACGGCTTCGCCTGGCGTTCCGACCACTGGATCGACAAGCTGACGGGCTCCGACCGGGTGCGCACCGCGATCGACGCGGGCGCGGACACCGACGCGGTGGTGGCGGGCTGGCACGAGGAGCTGGCGGTGTTCCGGCGGGTGCGGGAGAAGTATCTGTCCTACGGATGAGCCGTGACGTATGGCCAATGTCCCCCGTTGGCAGGACCATGCGCCCAGAGCGCACCGGCACGGGGGACGAAGGGGTCCGTCATGGCAGATCCGGCGATGAGCGTGACGCCGTACTGGGAGCTGACCTTCGACGCGGACGGCGACGTGTCCGGCCCGGAGCGGGACCGGCTGCTGGCCGAGGCGCCCCTGCGCGGTGTGCGGGACCTGGTGGTGTTCGCGCACGGCTGGAACAACGACCGCTCGGGCGCGACCCGGCTCTACAGCAGCTTCTTCGCCCCGTTCCCGCAGCTCGCGCCGGCGGCCCGGCTCGGGTACGTGGGGGTGGTGTGGCCGTCGATGCGGTTCTCCGACGAGCCGATCCCGGACTTCCCGCGCTCGGTGGCGGCCGAGGCGCCCCGGCGTCCGGCGCTCGACAAGGACACCCGGCACGCGCTGCTGGAGACCTTCCCGGGCCGGGGGGTCGTGGTGGAGCAGCTCGCGCGGCTGCTGGAGCAGCGGCCGCGCGAGGAGGCCGAACTGACCGAGTTCGGGCGGCTGGTGCGGCTGCTGGTCGAGGTGGTGCCGCCCGGACCGCAGGCGCTGTTCGCGGCGGACACGCTGGCGGAGGGGGTGCCGCAGGACGAGCCGGAGATGTTCACCGGGTCCGTGGCCGGGACGTGCGAGGTCTTCGCGCAGGCCCTGGCCGACCTCGAATCCCCGGGCGCTCCGGCGCGGTTCGCGATGCCCGACCCGTGGGAGGGGGCGCACGAGCTGCTGCGGCAGGGCACGTACTACGCGATGAAGCGGCGGGCCGGGACGGTGGGCGAACGCGGGCTCGGCCGGTTCCTCGGCCAACTGGCGGACGCGGCACCGCAGGTGCGGGTGCATCTGGTCGGGCACAGTTTCGGCGGGCGGCTGGTGTCGTTCGCCCTGCGCGGGCTGCCGGAGGGCGTGCGCACGGTGAAGTCCGTGACCCTGCTGCAAGGTGCCTTCTCGCACTACGCGTTCGCCGCCCGGCTGCCCCACGACCCGCGTGCGGGCGGCGTGTTGCAGGGCCAGAACCTCCGGGTCGACGGTCCCCTGGTGTGCTGTCACTCCAGCCACGACACGGCGCTGGGCACGCTGTACCCGCTGGCCTCCCGGATGGCGGGCGACGCGCAGGGCGTGGCCGAGGGGTTCGACCTGGGCCGGCTGCTGGGCGCCAAGTGGGGGGCGATGGGCCACGACGGGGTGCAGGCGGTGCCGGGCACCCGGGCACTGTCGCTCGCCGACGCGCTCGGGGGCCCGCTGCCCCGGTCCGGGTGCGTCAACGTCGACGCGTCGGCGGTGGTCTGCCGCGGCGGCCCGCCGAGCGGCGCGCACAGCGACATCGTGCACCCGGAGCTGGCGCGGGTGGTGCTGGCGGCGGGCCGTATCCGCTAGGGCCTGTCCGTCGGACCGGCCCTGACCGGCCCGCCGCCGCTCAGGGCGTCACCGGTGCGAGGTGAACTCCACCACCTGCTGGTAGGTGGGCCGGTTCTGCCAGCTGATGTTGCCGTGCTTGATACCGCCGAGGGTGCGCTGGACGATCGAGTCGGCGCACCACTGGTTGCCCGCGGCGCACAGGTCGTCGCCGGGGTAGACCTGGGCGGCGGTCAGGGCGGCCGCCTGCTTCAGAGTGCTGATGAGGACGTCCCGGCAGGAGGTCAGGCTGCCGCCGCCGCAGTACTTCTGCCCGAGCGGGCCCGCCACGGTGTCGCCGAGCACCGCCCGGACGTCCTTGTCGACATAGCTCCACCAGCCGTACTGGAAGGAGCTTCCGGCGTGCGCGCCGGTCGGGCCGTGCGCGGCCGACGGGGTCTCGTCGATCGGGAGGTTGGCGGTCAGGGCGGTGTAGAGCGGGGTGCCCAGGCCGGGTTCGAACTCGGCCTTCACCAGCAGTGGCCACCAGGCGTCCAGGATGCGGATCGCGTCGGCGTTGGCGTACGTCCTGGAGCCCGCCGAGGTCTCCGTGCGCCTGGCGCCGGCCGTCAGCCAGGTCTGGAGCTTGGCGACCGCCGCGGCGGCCGTGGTGTCGGTCACCGTGGAGCTGTTGACGACCCGGAGCAGGTCCGGCAGCACGTCCTCGGCCCGCAGGTCCGCGAGCGCCGCGTCCGCCATCGCCTTGACGAGGGCGACCCTGGTCACCCCGCCGGCCGCGACCAGCTTCTTCACCCGGTCGTCCAGCAGGTTGCCGCGGTGCACCGAGCCGTCGCCCCAGGACGCGGTCGTGTAGTCCTTGGCCTGCTTGTTGTTCCAGGAGATGTAGTAGTCCTGGTCCACGGAGTTGGGGTGGGCGGAGGCGGGTGTGTAGGCGGCGGTGTTGGTCGCCGGGTCCCAGTTGCGCCACTCGTAGGCGGCCTGCGCCCACACCGGGAACTCGGCGTCGACGCCGCTCGCGCGCACCGGGTTGTCGCCGCTGTTGTAGTACGCGGTGTGCGTGGAGTCGGCGTAGAACCAGTTGAAGGTGTAGTTGATGTGCTGCGTCGCGGCCTGGAAGGCGGCCGGGCCGTTGACGTAGTCGGGGTCGTTGAGCATCTGGAAGCCGATGATCGAGTCGGCCTCGTGCAGGTAGGAGGAGCGCAGGGTGGTGTAGGCGACCTTCTTGCCGCCGACGGTCGCCCGGTACTCCACGGGACCGTACTTCGTGCGGTGGACCCGCATCGTGTAGGAGCCGGCCGCGGTGCCGTCGGCGGTCGTCGGCTTCCAGGCGTTCTTCTGCTCGACCTTCTCCATCGCCGTACAGGTGCCGTGGTAGAGGTAGTGGTAGTCGTCCTGGCACAGTTCGACGGCGTAGGTGTCGATGATGTCCTGGCCGGACGTCGTGGCGCTCCACGCGTAGTCCTGGCCGCGGCCCAGTTCGACGTACATGCTCAGGCCCGCGAAGGAGGCTCCGCGGGCGCTGATGCCGGGCCCCTGGATCTCCTGGAGCATCAGCAGCTGTGGCGCGAAATAGCCGGTCTGCGGCCCGAACACGGCGATCGGGTGGCCACTGGCGGTGGATCTGCCGCTCACCACGAGGGCGTTGGACATACCGCGCCTGGCGGAGCTGAGGGCGGTGGCCGCCGCGGTGGTGGCGGCGGTCGCCGCCGTGGCGGTCGCCGCGCTGCCCGTACGGTCGTACACCAGCGGCTCCTGGGTCACCGTGCCGGCGTCGGGCAGGGCCTCGCCCTGCGGGTCGTCGGGCCTGGTGGCGTAGGGGAAGCTCTCGCCGTTGTGGACGGTGAGGGCGGCCTCGGCGTCGTTGCGCTCGCGGAAGGACTCCCAGACCGCGGTGCCGGCCGCCACGCCGTACTTGTCCTGGGCCGCGAGCAGGGAGACGGCGTTGTTGACCTCGCCGCCCCCGCCGGAGCCGAACAGCGAGCCGATCACGGAGGCCAGCGCCACCAGATCGGTGATCTTGAAGTGGTCGATGGTGCCGGCGTTGGTGATGGAGTCCTTGTGGCCGGTCAGGACGTACTCGCCCGGGAAGTAGCGGCCGCTGTCGGAGGCGTCGATGTAGGAGTTGATGCCCGCGAGGTAGGCGTTGGCGTCGGCGAGGGCCTGCTGGCCGCGGGTGCCGTTGTTCGCCACGGCGTTGTCGATCTGGGCCTGGAGGTCGGCCTCGGTGTACGGCGCGTTGCGGTAGAACTCCTGCTCGAGGCCCTGGTTGGAGGCCGCGCCGCCCGCGAACGTGGTGAGCTGGCCGCGTCCGACATGACGGAAGACGTCCATCAGCCACAGCCGGTCCTCGGCCGCCGCGTAGCCGGCGCCGAACTCCGTGCCGTACCGGGTGGTGCCCGTGATGTGCGGCACACCCGTCTTCTTGTCGCGCACGATCGTCACGTCGGTGCGGCCCGCGGGGCTCTCGGTGGAGGCGACCTGCCCGGAGGCGACGCCGAACGACGCGTCGTTGAAGAACGTGTTGATCTTGTCGGTGGTGAGCGCCGAGTAGCCCGTGGCCAGGTTGGCGTAGGGGCCGAGCTGGTCCTCGGCGTGCGAAGGCTGGGTGCCGAATGCCTGGTTGAGGAGGATCTGCGCGAGGGTGGCGTTGCCGTTCTCGCCCGGCGGCAGGATGTCGGAGCACTGTCCGCCGCAGTAGTCGGTGGCCGTGGCGGTCTCGGCGGCGACCGCCAGCTGGGAAAGCGGTGACAAAAGTCCGGCAATGAGGACGCATACGGATGCCGTCTTCAGGAACCCGGGAAATCTGCGGGGAGTTCTCAGTCTGTCGAGAGGTGTGCGTGGGGTGCGCCCAGGCATGGCAGCTCCTAGCGACGGGGATTGGCCGGAGGTTACCGCCGGTATCCCCGGGATTGAAGATGAACATGCGTCACTTTTTCGAGTCGTCGCTCCGGCTTATGGGGGCGATCGGAAATCGGATGGAGCCGATTCGGGTGTCGACACGTCTATTCGGCGACGTCCGCACGACGACGCCGAAGTGACCGAAGTACAGGTGCAGATGTGACGGAGGTGCAAGGCGATGGCCGGTTTCCGGAGTCTGGCGAGACAGGTGCGCGATCCGCGCTGCGATCTGGCGCTGCGGCGCTACTCGCTGCGCAAGTGCCTTGAGCGGTTCGCCCCTTACGGGCACAGGGCGACCTGGGACCACCTGTGCTCCCGGTCGGGGTTCGGCCCCGAGGACCGTTCGCCCGATCCTGCGCGGCTCGTGGCCGCGTTGGACGAGCTGGAGGAGGCACGGGCGGTGTGGCTCGACTACGAGGGCGAGTTCGCCGAGCGCCGCAGGAAGGAGAAGCACGACGGGCTGCGCAGGCCGGGCAGCGTGGACGACTGGCATCGGCTGACCTGGGGCGGATTCGGCGTCGCCTGGTGCGACAACCCCCGGCTGCACCCCCGTGCGCCGCTCGGTGAGGTGCTGCGCAGCCTGATCGCCGCGCTGGAGCGCGCGCCGGGCTCGACCTGCCCGGTGTGCGACGGGGAGCGCCTGTTCTGGAAGTACGACCTGGACCACGAACCGTCGTCGGGCCCGGTCTGCGCGGACTGCGGCATACTCGTCCCGCGGCCCGTACTCACGCCCGAGGCCCTGGCGTTCGCCAGGCGGGGGCGGGCGATGCTGATGTCGGCCTGAGTGCACGCCGGGGGTGCGCCGGGGATGCCGCACCCCCCTTATGTCGTCGCGTCGATCCGGTCAGGAGCCGGCGCTCTTCGGCTCCGGGAGGGGCTGCCGGGGCGGGCGTTCCACCATCAGGCGCGAGCCCGTCCGCCGCTCGCCGAACACGTCGTCCGGGTTGGACAGCACACAGGACTCCAGGGAGAGACAGCCGCAGCCGATGCAGTCGGTGAGGTGGTCGCGCAGCCGGTTGAGCTGCCTGATCCGCTCGTCCAGTTCGGCCCGCCAGGTCTCGGAGAGACGGGCCCAGTCCTCGCGGGTGGGCGTGCGCTCCTCGGGGAGCTGGGCGAGGGCCTCGCGGATCGTGGCCAGCGGGATGCCGACCCGCTGGGCGGCCCGGACGAAGGCCACCCGGCGCAGCGCGTCGCGGGTGTAGCGGCGCTGGTTGCCCGCGGTCCGACGGCTGCTGATCAGCCCCTTGGACTCGTAGAAGTGCAGCGCCGAGACGGCGGCGCCGCTGCGGGCGGCGAGCTGGCCGACGGTGAGCTCGTGGATCTTCTCGGGAATCTGGGGCACTCCTCGGAGCCTACCCAAACCCGACACCCCGGTGGTCCGTTGACAGCCGCCCCGGACCCGACCATGCTAAGCAGTTGCTTAGACATAAGCGGGAACACCTCAACGGGACATCCGTGATGCGAGAGGCCGGGACATGGCAGAGCCGAGGATCTTCACGTCAGCCGACGAGCTGAAGGCGGCGGTGGGCGCGCAGCTGGGGTACACCGACTGGCTGGAGGTCGACCAGAAGCGGATCGACCTGTTCGCCGAGGCCACGGGCGACCACCAGTGGATCCACGTCGACCCGGAGAAGGCGGCCGCGGGTCCCTTCGGGACCACCATCGCCCACGGGTACCTGACCCTGTCGCTGCTGCCGCTGTTCGGCCCCCAGCTGATCTCGGTCGAGGGCGTGAAGATGGGCGTCAACTACGGCACCAACAAGGTCCGCTTCCCCGCCCCCGTGCCGGTCGGCTCGCGGCTGCGCGCGACGGCGACCATCACCGGCGTCGACGACGTGCCCGGTGGCGTGCAGGTCGCCGTCGCCTTCATCGTGGAGCGCGAGGGCGGCGACAAGCCGGTGTGCGTGGCGGAGTCGGTGTCCCGGTACTACGTCTGAGCGGGCGGCCGCTTCGCCCCGACCATCCGCAGCACGAGGTCGGCGTACAGTGCGCCGACCTCGTCGGGGGTCTGCGGGCCGTCGACGTTGAACCAGCGGGCGACGTCGATGCAGAGGGAGAGCACGGCGATGGTGGTCCCGTGCACGTCCGGCACGTCGAACTCGCCGCTCGCCACCCCGTCCTCGACGATCCCGCGCACCTCCGCGTCGACCTGGCGGCGCAGCGCGAGGATCTCGGCGCGGGCGTCCGGGCCGAGCGAGTCGAGTTCGTACTGCACGACCCGCGCGGTGGTGCGCCCCCCGGCGTGCCAGCGCACGAAGGAGCTCACGGCCTCGGCGAGCCGCCGGGTCGCGCTGCCCTCGCTGCGGGCCGCGGTACGCAGGATGTCGAGCGCCTTGTCGTGGCCGATCCGGCTGATCCGGTGGAGCAGCTCTTCCTTGGTCTTGTAGTGGATGTAGAGGGCGGCCGGGCTCATCCCCGCGCGGCCCGCGATGTCACGGGTCGTCGTCGCGTGGTAGCCGCGCTCGGCGAAGGCCTCCACGGCGGCCACCAGCAGCCGCCGGGCCGCGTCAGGGGTGACCTCGCCCCACGCCTCGGCCTCGCCGCCGGCCGTGTCCTCCGCCGTACTCATCGCTCGCTCGCCCCTCTCGGCACCGGAGCTACACCATACCGCCGAAGCTGAGCGCTCGCTTAGTGTGCCCGTTCAGAGCTTTTCGAGGGGGCTCGCTCAGAGCTTCTCGAAGGGGCTGTACGGCCGGGCCGAGGCCTCCTGCCGGTCGCGGACGACCTTGGCCAGGGTGAAGGCCGAGGTGACCAGATAGAGGACGGCGGTGCCCAGAAAGGCCCGCACCCAGGGGTCGGCGTGCAGCTTGAAGATGCCGATCGCGGTGGCGGCCATGGCGAGGGAGAAGGAGGCGACGGCCTGACCGTAGAAGGCGGCCGTGTTCTGCTGCTTGCCGGATGCGTCAGTCATGCGACGAGCATCGGCGGACGTGGCCCACACCACATCCGCCGGGGTACTCAGGGACGTACGGACAGGTACTCAGAAGGCCGAGACCCCGGTCAGCGCCCGCCCGATGACCAGCTTCTGGATCTGGCTGGTGCCCTCGTAGAGGGTCATCACCCGGGCGTCGCGCAGCAGTTTGCCGGCCGGGTACTCGTCGATGTAGCCGTAGCCGCCGAAGACCTGGAGGGCGTTGTTCGCGGCGCGCACGGCCGCCTCCGAGGCGAACAGCTTGGCCTTGGAGGACTCGGTGGCGAAGGGCAGACCGCGGTCGATCAGGTCGGCGACGCGCCAGGTCAGCAGCCGGGCGGCGTCCACGTCAACGGCGATGTCGCTGAGCAGCTCCTGGACCAGCTGGTGGTGGGCGATGGTCCTGCCGAACTGCTCGCGCTCACCGGCGTACCTCACCGCGACGTCCAGCGCCGCCTGGGCTATGCCGACACAGCCCGCCGCGACCGACATCCGGCCCTTGGCGAGCGCGGACATGGCGACCGCGAAGCCCTTGCCCTCCGGCCCGAGCATCGCGGACGCGGGGACCCGGACGTCCTCCAGCACCAGTTCGGCGGTGGCCTGGCCGCGCAGACCGAGCTTGCCGTGCACAGCGCGCCGGGTCAGGCCGGGAGTGTCGGCCGGCACCAGGAAGGCGGAGACGCCGTGGTGGCCGGGGGCGTCGGTGGAGCGGGCGAAGAGCAGGACGACGTCGGCCCAGGTGCCGTTGGTGATGAACATCTTGGTGCCGTTGACGACGTAGTCGTCGCCGTCGCGGACCGCGCGCGTGGCGAGGTTCCCGGCGTCGGAGCCGGTGCCGGGCTCGGTCAGCCCGAAGCAGCCCACGTACTCACCGGAGGTCAGCCCCGGCAGCCAGCGCCGCTTCTGCTCCTCGTCGCCCCAGGCGGCGACGGTCTTGGCGACCAGGCCGAGGGAGACCGAGACGATCCCGCGCACCGACGAGTCGCCGCGGCCGAGTTCCTCGGTCACCAGGCAGTACGCGAGGTGGTCGCCGCCCGAGCCGCCGTACTCCTCGTCGATCGTCAGCCCCAGGAAGCCGACCTCGCCGAGCTCCTTCACGATGCCCCGGTCGACCTCCTCGGCCCGGTCCCAGGCGATCACGTGCGGGGCGATCTCGCGCTCCACGAAGTCCCGGGCGAGCCGCCGGACCGCGGTCTGCTCCTCGCTGAGCTCCAGGTTCACGCCGAGTCACTCCCCATCACAGACATTTAAATTAGCACTGCTAGTTTAAGGTTGCAGCCCTACTATGTGCGCCATGGCCCGACCGCGCAAGCCCCTCCTCAGCACCGACCGGATCGTCGGGGCGGCCCGCACGCTCGTGGACGCGGAGGGCCTGGCCGCCGTCTCCACCCGCCGGCTCGCCGCCGAACTGGGGGTGAGCGGGCCCTCCCTCTACAACCACTTCCGCACCAAGGACGAGATCCTGGAGGCGGTCGCCGACTCGGTCAGCGCCCAGGTCGACCTGTCCATGTTCGAGGACGGCCGGGACTGGCGGACCGCGCTGCACGACTGGGCCGTCTCCTACCGGGCCGCACTGCGCGCGCACCCGAACATCGTCCCGGTGCTGGCCCACGGCCCCGGCCGCCGCCCGGCCGGTCTGCGGCTCGCGGACGCGGTCTACGGCGCGATGGTCGCGGCGGGCTGGCCGCCCGCGCAGGCCACCTCGATCGGCGCGCTGATGCGGTACTTCGTCATGGGCTCGGCACTCGGCTCGTTCGCCGGCGGTTTCGTGGACGACGCCAGCGCCTACGACCCGGCCGACTACCCCCACCTCGGACAGGCCCACCTCCTCGCCGACCAGCAGGAGAAGATCGACGAGCGGGCCTTCGAGACCGGCCTGACGGCCCTGCTGGACGGCCTGGCGCAGCAGTACGCACAGGTACGGCAGAGCGCGTAGCGGACACTTCGGCGGGCACGGCAGAGCGCGCGGCGGACACTTCGGCGGGCACCGAAGCGTGCGTGTCCCATGCTGGAACGCATGACCACCACCGACCCGCGGGCCGCGGCCCTGGCCCGGTTCGCCGCGCTGATCGCCGACGAGACCCGGGCGGCCTGTCTGCTCGCGCTGCTCGACGGACGTGCCTGGACCGCCGGGGAACTGGCCCGGCACGCGGGCGTCGCCGCGTCGACGCTGAGCGAGCATCTGAGCCGCATGGTCGCGGGCGGGCTGCTCACCGAGGAACGGCAGGGGCGGCACCGCTACGTCCGGCTCGCCGACGCCCGGATCGCCCACCTGGTGGAGGACCTGGCGGCCCCCCTCGCGCCCCGGGCCGCCCGGCGGCCGCGCAGCCTGCGGGAGTCGAGCGCCGGGTCCGCGATGGCCCGCGGCCGCACCTGCTACGACCATCTCGCCGGGCGCCTGGGCATCGTGGTCACCGACGCGCTGACCGCGCGCGGGCTGCTGCGCCAGGACACCGGGTTCGCCCTCACGGACGCGGGCGTGCGCTGGTTCGCCGCCGCGGGCATCGGCCTGGACCGGCACGGCCGACGGCCGCTGGCCCGCGGCTGCCTCGACTGGACCGAGCGCCGCCCCCACCTCGCGGGGGTCGCGGGCGCGGCGCTGTGCCGGCACGCCCTGGACACGGGCTGGTGCGTGCGCATCGGCACCGAGCGGGCCGTGAAGGTGACGGCGACGGGCGAGCGCGCGCTGTCCGAACTGCTGGGCATCGAGGCGTCGGCACTGCGCTGAGCAGCGCCCGCGCCCTCGGCGCCCCGTCCGGAATCCGCCGGTGGGGCCACCTCTTCCCCACCTACTCTCAGGAGCATGATGAACACCTCACCCCCCGCCCGTACGGGGCTGCTCGCGGCCGGGGCGGCCGCCGTCACCGTCGTGCTGTGGGCCTCCGCCTTCGTCTCGATCCGCAGCGCGGGCGCCGCGTACTCGCCGGGCGCGCTGGCGCTCGGGCGGCTGCTGACGGGCGTACTCGCGCTGGGGGCGCTCTGGGCCGTACGGCGGGAGGGGCTGCCGCCGCGATCGGCCTGGCGCCGGATAGCCGTGTCCGGGGTGCTGTGGTTCGGCTTCTACATGGTGGTGCTCAACTGGGGCGAGCAGCAGGTCGACGCGGGCACGGCGGCGCTGGTCGTGAACATCGGCCCCCTGCTGATCGCCGTGCTCGGCGCGCGACTGCTCGGCGACGCGCTGCCGCCGCGGCTGGTCGCGGGCATGGCGGTGTCGTTCGCGGGCGCGGTGACCGTGGGCCTGTCGATGTCGGGCGGGGGCGGCTCCTCGACCCTCGGGGTGGTGCTGTGCCTGCTGGCCGCGGTCGCCTACGCGGGCGGGGTGGTGACCCAGAAGCCGGCCCTGGAGCGGGCGAGCGCGCTCCAGGTGACGACGTTCGGGTGCCTGGTCGGCGCGGTGGTCTGTCTGCCGTTCGCCGGGCAGTTGGTGCGGGAGGCGGGCGAGGCCCCGCTGTCCGCCACGCTGAACATGGTCTACCTGGGCGTGTTCCCGACCGCGCTCGCCTTCACGACCTGGGCGTACGCCCTGGCCCGTACGACGGCGGGCCGCATGGGCGCGACGACGTACGCGGTGCCCGCGCTGGTCGTGCTGATGTCCTGGCTGGTCCTGGGCGAGGTGCCGGGCGTGCTCACGCTGGCCGGCGGGGCGCTGTGCCTGGCGGGCGTGGCGGTGTCGCGGTCGCGGTCGCGGTCGCGGCGGCCCGCCGTCGTACCGGCCGCGGGACCGGCCGCGGGTCCGGCCGCCGCGCCGCGGCCGGACCAGGAGCAGGTGTCCTGAGAAACGGGTCTCAGAACACCACCAGCGCCCGCCCGCCCTTGCCCGCCAGCATGTTCTCGAACGCCGCCGGGATGCCGTCCAGACCGATCCGTTCGGTGACCAGGGCGCCCAGGTCCAGGCGGCCCGCGCGGACGTGCTCGGCGAGGACGGGCAGGTCGACCGCCGGGTTCGCGTTGCCGTAGACGCAGCCGGAGAGGGTGCGGCCCCAGTGGAAGAGTTCCAGGGCGTTGAAGGTGACCTGCTGGTCCTTGCCGCCGATGCCGACGACCGTGGTGCGGCCGCCGCGGCGGGTGGACTCCCAGGCGGTGCGGATGGTGACGGCCCGGCCCACGCACTCGACGGCGACGTCGACGCCCGCCCGACCGGTCAGGGCGCGGATCTCGCGGGCGGTCGTGTCGGAGGCGACGACGTAGTCGGTGGCGCCCGCCGCGCGCGCCAGTTCCTCCTTCGCCGGGGAGACGTCGACGGCGATGATCCGTGCGGCTCCGGCGATACGGGCCGCCTGGAGCGCGGCGAGGCCCACTCCCCCGGCCCCGAACACCGCCACCGTCTCGCCGCGCCGCACACGTGCCGAGTGGTGGACGGCTCCGTGGCCGGTGAGGACCGCGCAGCCGAGGAGGGCCGCGTCGGTGAGCGGTACGCCCGGCGGGGCCGGCAGCAGGCAGGACTCGGGCACCACCGTCTCCTCGGCGAACGCGGCGACGTTGAGACCGGGATGCAGCGCGACGCCGTCCACGGTACGGGCGTACACGTCCCCGGCGCCGTTGAGGGCGTTGGCGCACAGCCAGACCTCGCCGAGCGAGCAGGCGTGACAACTCCCGCAGGCGGGGGCCCAGTTGAGGACGACCTCGGCACCGACCGCGAAGTCGGTCACCCCCTCGCCGACGGCGACGACCGTGCCCGCGCCCTCGTGGCCGAGGACCGCCGGGACCGGCACCTTCATGGTGCCGTCGGACAGGGACAGGTCGGAGTGGCAGACGCCGGCGGCGGCGAGCCGGACCCGGACCCGGCCGGGGCCGGGCTCGGGCAGCTCGATCTCGGTGATCTCCAGCGCGGAGCCGATGGCGGGCAGGACGGCGGCACGGACAGCCATGACGGGTGACTCCCCTAGAACTGGAAGGACTTGGTCTGGAGGTACTCGGACAGGCCGTGCGTGCCGAGTTCACGGCCGACGCCCGACTGCTTGTAGCCGCCGAAGGGGGCCAGCGGGTTGAACCGCCCGCCGTTGATGTCGACCTGGCCGGTCTCCATCCGCCGGGCGAAGGCCACCGCCTGTTCCTCGTCCCCGGCCCAGACGGCGCCCGCGAGGCCGTAGACCGTGCCGTTGGCGATCCGCAGCGCCTCCTCCTCGTCCTCGTAGCGCAGGATCGACAGGACCGGGCCGAAGATCTCCTCCTGCGCGATCGCCATGTCGGGGGTGACGTCGGCGAAGACCGTGGGGGCGACGAAGTAGCCCTGTTCGCGCGGGGGTTCGCTGCCTCCGGCGACCAGCCGAGCGCCCTCCGCCACGCCCTTGTCGATGTAACCGCGCACCCGCTCCTGCTGCTTGGCGTTGACGAGCGGGCCGATCCGGTCGCCGTACCTGGCGGCGGCCTCGGCGGCGAGCGCGACCGCCTCCTCGTACTGCTCGGTGTGCACCAGCATGCGGGTCCAGGCGCTGCACGTCTGACCGGAGTTGGACATCACGTTGGCGACGCCGACCTTCACCGCCTTGGCGAGGTCGGCGCCGGGCAGGATGACGTTGGCGGACTTGCCGCCGAGTTCCAGGGCCACCCTCTTGACGGCGGCACCGGCCGCGGCGCCGATCCGCCTGCCGACGGCCGTCGATCCGGTGAAGGAGACGAGGTCGACGCCCGGGTGCTCGGCGAGCGCCTGGCCGGCCACCGGTCCGAGGCCGGTGACGAGGTTGAAGACGCCCGCCGGCACCCCGGCCTCGTGCACCGCCTCGGCGAAGAGCTGGGCGGTCAGGGGGGTGTCCTCGGCGGGCTTCAGGACGACCGTGCAGCCCGCCGCGAGCGCCGGGGCGACCTTGGCGACGATCTGGTGGAGGGGGTAGTTCCAGGGGGTGATCGCGCCGACCACGCCGACCGGCTCGTGGTGGACGGTGGAGTTGCCGACCTTCTCCTCGAAGGCGTACGTCGCCGCGAGGTCGGCGTACGAGCCCGCGACCGCGACGGGGACGCCCGCGTGGACGGTCCGCGAGAACTCCGGGGGCGAGCCGAGTTCCGCGGTGACGGTCGCGGCGATCTCGTCCGCGCGGGTCACCAGGACGTCCCGCAGGGCGCCCAGCCGGGCGGCCCGCTCGGCGGGCGCGGTGGCGGCCCAGCCCGGCAGGGCGGCGCGGGCGGCCCGTACGGCGGTGTCGACGTCCAGGGCGGTACCCGCGGGGACCGTGCCGAGGACCTGCTCGTCGGCCGGGTTCACGACCTCGATCACGTCCTGGCCGGCGGCGGGGCGCCAGGCGCCGTCGATGTACATGCCGTCGTGTGCCTTCATCGTGCTTCCTCCCGGGCGGGGCCGTGACGCTGCGTCTTCCGGCACACAAACTAGCGGTGATAGTTTTTGTGCGCCAGACGCCGCTCGCCCAGGATGCCGCAGCGGCCTCATTCCTCCAGGTCCGGCAGGCGGTCCGGGGCCGGGCAGATCCGGTCGCCGTACTGGTCGAACACGAACAGATGGGCCAGGTCGACCAGGAGCGGGACGTGCATACCGTGCCGGAGGTCGAAGTCCGGGGTGGTGCGCACGACGAGATCGCCGGGCAGGCGCCCGTCCGGCGGGGTCACCGCGGCACCCTGCGGCACGGAGTCGGGGGAGAAGAAGCCGCGGGAGACGGAGCCGTGCGGCTCGGGGTCGTCCGCGGCGAGGACGGGTCCGGCCCGCAGGGATCCCGCCCGCCCGCGCAGGCGGTCCAGGACCGTTCCCTCACGGCGTCTGCGGCGGGTCGGCCGGACGGCGGGGCGCGGAGCCTCCAGATCGGGTACGACGGCGGGCCGCGACCCGGTGTCGAAGTGGACCAGCACCTCGTGCCCCTGGAACTCGACGTGCTCCACCAGTCCGGTGATCGCCACCTCGCCGGGCCGGGCGTCGGCGCGCGTGGCGATCCGTACCGCCTCCGAGCGCAGCCCGACGATCACCTCGCGGCCCTGCTGCACCCGCAGCAACTGGTGGTCCAGGCAAAGGGGTTCGGGCAGCCGGAGGAACTGCTTGCCGAGACTGACGGTCATCGCCCCGTCGAGCGGCGCGCGGACCAGGCCGCGCAGCAGATTGATGCGGGGGGTGCCGATGAAGGCGGCCACGAAGACGTTGCGGGGCAGCGCGTAGACCGAGCGCGGGGTGTCGACCTGCTGGAGCACCCCGCCGCGCAGCACGGCGACCCGGTCGCCGAGCGACATGGCCTCGGCCTGGTCGTGGGTGACGTAGACCGTGGTGACGCCCAACTCCCGGGTGAGCTTGGAGATCTCCGCCCGCAGGTGGTTGCGGAGCTTCGCGTCGAGGTTGGACAGCGGCTCGTCCATCAGGAACACCGCCGGGTGCCGGGCGATGGCCCGGCCCATGGCGACCCGCTGGCGCTCCCCGCCGGAGAGCTGGCCGGGGAACCGGTCGAGGAGGTCCTCTATGCCCAGCATGCGGGCGGTGGCGTCCACCCGCGGACGGGGGTCCGCGCCGGGCGCCTCGATGCGCAACGGGAAGCCGATGTTGTCCCGGCCGGTCATGCTCGGATAGAGGGCGAAGTTCTGGAAGACCATGGCGATGTCCCGCCCGGACGGCGGCAGGTCGTTGCCGTGCTCGCCGTCCAGGAGCAGCACGCCCTCGTCGATGTCCTCCAGGCCGGCGATCATTCTGAGCACCGTGGACTTGCCGCAGCCGGAGGGGCCGAGCAGGACCAGGAACTCACCCGGCGCGATGTCCAGCGAGAGCCGGTCCACCACCCGGACGCCTCGCGTGTAGGCCTTGCTCACGTCGTGCAGGGAGATGGCGCGTGTCATGAAGGTGTCCCTGGGGGCTCACTGGGGCGCTGGTGCTCCGCGGTCGATTGTCCCGTGCGGGTCGTACGGGGCTGTGAGTCACGGAAGTTAACGGACCGTGCCCGGCAGGGGGAAGAGACCTGACGCGATCGGGGTGATCCGTCCACAGGGTGAGAAAGCGGACGATCGCGTTCAGCAGGGAGTCGCAAGACGTTCGGCGGGGAGCCGCAGGTCCGGGACGGAAAGCGGCCCGCCCCCACCGACCGGGCGGGGGCGGGCAGATCGCCGGTCGGCCGCCGTCAGACCGGGGCGACCTCGACCGGGAAGCCGTTGAGGACCGCGTTGCCCGAGAGCGGGTCGAGCAGGGTGCCGTCGAGGAGCTGGTTGACGTTGACGCCGGGGTCGGTGGCGGCGTGGGCGAGGCGGGTACCGGGCCGGTCGTGGCCCCAGCCGTGCGGCAGGCTCACCACCCCGGTGCGCACGCCGTCCGTGATCTCCGCCCGGGCGGTCACCTCGCCTCCGGCGCCCTTGACGCGCAACGGCTCCCCGTCCCGTACGCCCAGCCGTTCGGCGTCCTCGGGGTGGATGTGCAGGGTGCAGCGGTTGGTGCCGCCGGTGAGGGCGGGGACGTTGTGCATCCAGCTGTTGTTGGAGCGCAGATGGCGGCGGCCGACCAGGACCAGTCCGTCGGCCCGCTCGCCGAGGGCCCGCCGCAGCCGCGGCAGGTCGACGGCGACGGGTTCCGGCAGCAGCTCGATCCGCCCGCTCCTGGTCTTCAGCGGCTGCGGCAGCCGGGGGCGCAGCGGTCCGAGGTCGATGCCGTGCGGGTGGTCCAGCAGCCGCTTCAGGCCCAGTCCTTCGGGCCGGGCGCCGAAGCCGTCGCCGTAGGGGCCCAGGCGCAGCATCATGTCCAGCCGTCGTTCGGGCCCGGTGTCGCCGGTGAGCGCGGCGGCCAGCTCGCGCGGGTCGCGGCCGTGCACCGGGGAGCCGGGGTCCTTGACCGCCTTGGCCAGGGTCTGGTCGACGACGAGCGCGTCGACGGCGGCGGGGTCCGCGCCGTGCATGCCGGTCACGGCGAGGGTGAGCCGGGCCAGGATCTCGGTCTCGGCCATCCGGCCGGGTTCGAGGGGGACCGCGGGGCGGGTGTAGCGGACCTGGTTGCGTACCGCGAGGGTGTTGAAGGCGAAGTCGTGGTGCGGGCTCTGCGAGGGCGGGGGCGGCGGCAGTACGACGTCGGCGTGGCGGGAGGTCTCGTTGAGGTAGGGGTCGACGCTGACCATGAAGTCCAGCGAGTCCAGGGCCTTGTCGAGCCGGTCGCCGTCGGGCGCGGAGAGCACGGGGTTGGCGGCGACGGCGATCAGCGCCCGGACGGGCTCGCCCTCGGCGGTGGCGGTGTCGATCTCCTCGGCGAGCGCGGAGAGCGGCAACTCCCCCTTCGCCTCGGGGTGCCGGCTGACCCGGGAGTGCCAGCGCCCGAGCGCGAAGCCGTGTCCGGGGCCGGCCGGGCGGGGCGTGCGGTCGGTGGCGGCCTGCGGGAAGAGGGCGCCGCCGGGGCGGTCGAGGTTGCCGGTGAGGATGTTGAGGACGTCGACGAGCCAGCTGGCCAGGGTGCCGTGCGGGACCGTGCAGCTGCCGATGCGGCCGTACACGGCGGCGGTGGGGGCGGCGGCGAGCTCCCGGGCGAGCGCGCGGATGACGGCGGCCTCGACGTCACAGGACCCCGCGACCGCCTCGGGGGTGAAGTCCTGTATAGCCGTGCGGAGTTCCGGGACGCCCTGGACGTGGGGCGCGAGCCGCCCGAGGTCGACGAGGTCCTCCTCGAAGAGGACGTGCGCCATCGCCGCGAGCAGCAGGGCGTCGGTGCCCGGCCGGATCGCGAGGTGCCGGTCGGCGAGCTTGGCGGTGCGGGTGCGGCGCGGGTCGACGACGGTGAGGGTGCCGCCGCGGGCCTTGAGCGCCTTGAGCCTGCCGGGGAAGTCGGGGGCGGTGCACAGGCTCCCGTTGGACTCCAGCGGGTTGGCGCCCAGGAGCAGCAGGTGGTCGGTGTGGTCCAGGTCGGGTACGGGGATGGCGTTGGCGTCGCCGTACAGCAGTCCGCTGGAGACGTGCTTGGGCATCTGGTCGACCGTGGAGGCGGTGAACAGGCTGCGGGTGCCGAGGCCGGCGATCAGGACGGGCGGGTAGAGGGCGCCGGCCATGGTGTGGACGTTGGGGTTGCCGAGGACGACGCCGACGGCGTGCGGGCCGTACCGCTCCACGACGGGCCGGATCCCGGCCGCGACCGCGTCGAACGCCTCCTCCCAGGTGGCCTCGCGCAGCTCGCCGTCCCGGCGGACGAGCGGGGTGCGCAGCCGGTCGGGGTCGCCGTCGACGGCCCCGAAGGAGGCCCCCTTGGGGCAGATGAACCCGCGGCTGAACACGTCGTCGCGATCGCCGCGGGCCCCGGTCACCCGGGTGCCCTCGATGGTCAGGGTCAGGCCGCAGGTGGCCTCGCACAGGGGGCAGATGCGCAGAGCGGTGCGGGACACGGGTCCTCCCGGAGGGTGGCGGCGACGGTGACGCACGCGGGTGCCGCCGAGCATACCGACCGGTATGCATGAGCGGGAGGGCCTTGAGCCGTCGGTCCAGGACCGCGGACGGTCCGCCGGGCTGCCGGTCCGGCGACCTCACCAGCTCCTCGGGCCGTCGGTCCAGCACCCCCGGCAGACCCTCGGGCCGTCAGTCCAGCACCCGTCCCAGATAGGCCCGCAGCAGTTCCCGCGCCTCCGCGATGATCTTCTCGTCGCCCTCCGGGTCCATCCGGAAGGCGAGGTGGACCAGGGTGTCGGCGGTCTCCACCGCGATCAGGAAGGTGCGGCGCAGGTCGTCGTCCGGGGTGCGGCCCAGATAGTCCGAGAGCAGGTCGGTGAGCCGGTCGGCCACCCGGTGGTTGGGTTCGGCGTCGCGGGCGCCGACCGGGATCTGGTTGCCGAAGTCGACGAGCGTGAAGCCGGGCGCGGTGTGCTTCATGGCCAGGTACTCGTCCAGTACGGCGTCCACGGCCGCGCGCCAGTCGCCCCGCTCCGCCCCCGTCAGCCGCCGGGTGACGCGCTCGGAGTAGCGTTCGAGGTTGCGCTGGGCCAGGGCGTCGGCCATCTGGCGCTTGTTGCCGAAGAAGCGGTAGACGGAACCGATGGGGACACCCGCGCGCTGGGCGACGGCACGGGTGCTCAGGTCGTCGTAGCCGACCTCGTCGAGGAGATCGGCGCAGGCGTCGAGGATCCTGGTCAGCCGTTCGGCGCTGCGGCGCTGCACGGGCGCACGGCGCAGCGAGGTCGCGTGGGGCACGGGTTTCATGATGCCTCTCCGCCGGGGTCCGGTGAACGTCGCCCCCCTGTACGCAGATTGGTGCCCTGTGCACTCATCCCGGCCGGGCCGCCGTCGGGCCGACGGCACCCGGCAAAGCCGCCCCGGCCGACGGCACCGGTGTCCACGGCGGTCCGCGCGAAGGCGCCGGGCACGCCGAGAAGGTCGCATCCGTCCGACATGCCCCGGAGCGTAGAGCACCGCCCCGCGGCACGGATCCCCCGGCGTCGCCCCGTACGCGACCCGGCGTCCGCCGCCCCCGGGAGGGAAGTGGGTCCCGGGTCCCCCTTGCGCGCGGGAAACCGCAATCCTACGGTGTCCCATAGGATTGAGGTTGCAAGGGAGCGATCATGAGCGGGGACGCACGGAAGACCGCCGAAGGGCTGACCTATCTCTCCGGTTTCGGCAACGAGCACAGCTCCGAGGCCGAGCCGGGAGCACTGCCCGAGGGCCGCAACTCGCCGCAGCGCGCCCCTCTGGGCCTGTACGCGGAACAGCTCAGCGGTACGGCGTTCACCGAGCCCAGAGCCCACAACCGCCGCTCCTGGCTGTACCGGATCCACCCCTCGGCGGCCCACCCGGCGTTCGTCCGCACCGACAACGGCGCGCTGCGGACCGGCCCGTTCACCGAGACCCCGCCCGACCCCAACCGGCTGCGCTGGAACCCGCTGCCGGCTCCCGCGGAGGGCACCGACTTCCTGGCGGGCCTGTGGACCCTCGGCGGCAACGGCGACGCGACCCAGCGCGCCGGCATGGCCGTGCACCTCTACCACGCCGACTCCTCCATGGACCGCGTCTTCGGCGACGCCGACGGCGAACTGCTGATCGTCCCGGAGCGCGGCGGGCTGCTGCTGCACACGGAGTTCGGCAGGCTGCACGCCGAGCCCGGACACATGGCGCTGATCCCGCGCGGTGTCCGCTTCCGGGTGGAGCTCCTGGACGCCACCGCCCGCGGTTACGTCTGCGAGAACTACGGCGCCCCCTTCCGCCTGCCCGACCTCGGCCCGATCGGCGCCAACGGGCTCGCCAACGCCCGTGACTTCCGGGCGCCGACCGCCGCGTACGAGGACGTCGAGGGGCCGGTGGAGGTGGTGAACAAGTTCTGCGGCAACCTCTGGACGGCCGTCTACGACCACTCGCCGCTCGACGTGGTGGCCTGGCACGGCAACTACGTGCCGTACGTGTACGACCTGCGCCGCTTCAACGTGATCGGCTCGATCTCCTACGACCACCCGGACCCGTCGATCTTCACGGTGCTGACCTCGCCGTCGGACACCCCGGGCCTGGCGGGCGTCGACTTCGTGGTGTTCGCGCCGCGCTGGCTGGTGGGCGAGGACACCTTCCGGCCGCCGTACTTCCACCGCAACGTGATGAGCGAGTACATGGGGCTCGTCGAGGGCGCGTACGACGCCAAGGCGGAGGGTTTCGTGCCGGGCGGCGGCTCGCTGCACAACATGATGTCGGCCCACGGTCCGGACCGGGAGACGTTCGACCGGGCGAGCGCCGCCGAACTGCGTCCGCAGAAGATCGACGACGGACTGGCCTTCATGTTCGAGACCCGCTGGCCGCTCACCCTCACCCCGCAGGCGGCGCGGGCGGAACACCTCCAGCAGCGCTACGACGACGTCTGGCAGGGCCTCGAACGTCACTTCCGCCCGTTGCACTGACCGGTCCCGACAGGTACGGATAGCCCGTGACCTCCTTCGCCCCGGACTCGATCGTCCTGAACCGCAAGCTGCCGCTGTGGTACCAGGTGTCGCAGTCGCTCCGCGCCTCCATACTCGGCCGTTCGCCCCACGACCCGCTACGGCTGCCCACCGAGGAGCAGTTGGCGGGGCACTACGGCGTGAGCGTGCTGACCATGCGGCAGGCGCTGAAGGAGCTGGAGGACGAGGGGCTCATCTCCCGGCACCGCAGGCGGGGGACGTTCATCGAGCCGGACGCGCTGCGCAGCACGCCGGTGCGGCTGCTGGGCTCGGTGGACGCGATCGTGGCCCAGCAGTCCGGCATGACGACCGAACTGCTGGAGCACGGACCGGCGCCGGTGCCGGCCGAACTCGCCGAGTTCTTCCCCGGACTGGCGCGGGTGGCGGGCTACCACCGGCTGCGCAGCGACGAGAAGACCGGCGAGCCGACCAACCACGCCCGCAACTGGGTCCGTCCGGATCTGGCCGAACGCATCGATCCGGCGGACCTGGTGCGCTGGCCGATGACGAAGGTGCTGCGGGACGTGGTGGGCGCGGACATCAGCCGCATCACGGACACCGTGGAGGCGCGGCTCGCGGACCCGGAGACGGCGCGGCTGCTCCAGGTCCCGCTGCTCAGCCCGATCCTGCACTACACGGGCATCACCTACGACCCGGCCGGGCGGCCGCTGGACGTGGCGGTCATCCACTACCGGGGCGACCGCTTCTCCTTCACGGTGACGCTCGACGCCACCTGACCCGCGCCGCCCCGGCCCGTCGTACGATGCCCAGCGTGACGCCCGACGACGCTCCGCCGCTGGCGGACCTCATGCCGTGGTCCGTCGCACCGCCGCGGCTCGGCCGGAGGTGGCCGACGGCCCCCGACCCGGCGTCCCTGAAGGCACGCTGGGACACGCTGATGAAGGCCGAGGGGGCCGACCGGGAGGCGCTGTTCGAGCCGACGCGCTCGCGCACCCTGCACTCGGCGGTGGGCGGACTGCCCGGCCAGACCAGCGGCACCCAGCGGCTGGCCCGCGCCTCGGGCCCGTGCCCGGAGCCGGTGCGCGTCCTGCACGCGCCCTTCGACGAGCAGTGGCTGATCCCCGACCACCGCCTGCTCGACGCGGCCCGGCCCGAGTTGTGGCGGGTGAGCGACGAGCGGCAGATCCTCCTCGTGGAGGGCGTCGAGGGCCCCGGTCCGCGCCTGCTCGCCACCTCCCTGGTGCCCCTGCTGCGCCCCGGCCGGGTCCGGCCCCTCTACCGCCGGCCCGGCGGCACGGAACCGAACCTGGCCCCCGGCCTGCTGGAGCATCTGGCCGGCCGGCTCGGCCATCTCCCCACCCCCGAGGACTTCCTGTCCTGGACCCTGGCGGCGGTCCGCGCCGACCTCACCGTGCCGCTCACCGGGGACGCCGGGCTCTGGTCCCGGGGCGTCGAACTGGGCCGCCGCGCGCTGTGGCTGATGCGCCGCGACGGCGACCGCCCCAAACTCCCCGGCGGTCGCCGCCCCTACGTCCGCGCCCCGCTCCCCACCCGGCCCCTGGACGTCCGCTACGACCGGGACGAGGAGACCCTGCACCTCGACGAGGGCCGGATCTCCCCGGTGCCGCCGCAGGCGTGGGACTTCGAGGCGGCCGGGGTCAGGGTGCTGGAACAGTGGATCGCGACCAGGACGGCCGAGGGCGAACCGGGCTCCCTGGCGGCGATCCGTCCGGCGGCCTGGCTCCAGACGTGGACGTCGGAACTGCTGGAACTGATCACGGTCCTCGCCCTGTCGGCGGAACTGGAGCCGCGGCGGGCGGAACTGGAGCCGCTGCGCCCGGTCCCGGCCGCCGAACTGCGCGCGGCGGGGGTCCTGCCGGTACCGGAGGCGGCCCGCCGTCCGGCGACGGTCCTGGACCACCACGAGGAGGGCCCCGAGGGGCAGTTCGCCCTCGTCTGAGCCGGTTGCCCGCTTCCCCCACCGGCCATCGGGCGGCAGCCGCGTCCGACCGGAGGTGAGCCGGTACACGTGCCTGCGGGCATGACAACAGGGCGGGCGCAGGACATGATCCAGCGCATGAGGCCACTTCCCCCGCCCCTGGAGGGCATCACCGTCGTCGCCGTCGAGCAGGCCGTCGCGGCCCCCTTCGCCACCCGGCAGCTCGCCGATCTCGGCGCCCGGGTCATCAAGGTGGAGCGGATCGACGGCGGCGACTTCGCCCGGGGCTACGACACCGCCGCCGGCGGCCTCGCCTCGCACTTCGTGTGGTGCAACCGCGGCAAGGAGTCGATCGCCCTGGACCTCAAGGACGAGCGGGGCCTGGACGTCGTACGGCGGCTGGTCGCGGACGCGGACGTGTTCGTGCAGAACCTGGCGCAGGGGGCCGCCGCCCGGCTCGGCCTGGACGCGGCCACCCTGTGCGCGGCCCATCCGCGGCTGATCGCCGTCGACATCTCGGGCTACGGGGCGTCCGGTCCGTACGCGGACAAGCGGGCGTACGACATGCTGGTGCAGTGCGAGGCCGGGCTGGTGTCGGTGACGGGGACGCCGGAGCAGCCGGTGAAGGCGGGGATCCCGGCGGCCGACATCGCGGCGGCCATGTACGCGTTCTCCGGGGTGCTGGCGGCGCTGGTGCGGCGGGGCGCCACGGGGCGCGGCGGGCCGGTGGAGGTGTCGATGCTGGAGGCGCTCGCGGAGTGGATGGGGCATCCGCTGCACCACGCGATGCACGGGGGCACTCCCCCGGCGCGCACCGGGCTCGCACACGCCGTCATCGCACCCTACGACTCCTACCCGACGGCGGACGGCGGACGGGTGCTGCTGTCGGTGCAGAACGACCGGGAGTGGCGACGGCTGGCCGAACAGGTGCTCGGGCAGCCGGAGTTGGGGGCGGATCCGGCGTATGCCACGAACGCCGCCCGGGTCGCGAACCGGGGCGGCACGGACGCGCACGTGGCGAAGGCGCTGGGCACGCTGGACGCCGACGAGGCCGTCGCGCGGCTGGAGGCGGCGGGCATCGCGTGCGCGCGACTGAGGAACCTGCACGAGGTGGCGGAGCATCCGCAGCTGGCTGCTCGGGAGCGGTGGCGGGAGGTGGGGACGCCGGTCGGGCCGCTGCGGACACTGCTGCCACCGATCACACTGCCGGGCGGGACGGAGGCGGACCTGGGGGACGTGCCCGCGCTCGGGGAGCACACCGAGGCACTGCTGCGCGCCGTGGGGATGACGGACGAGCTGATCGCAGCGCTGCGCCGGGACGGTGTGGCCGCCTGAGCGCGGGCCTCAGTTCCCGCCGAACAGGGAACGGCTCAGCCGACGCAGCGGCGCGAAGAGCGAGACACGACGGACGCGGGCAACCCTGCTGGCCTTGTCGGGCTGAGTGCTGCGTGCCGTCAGTTCGAGCATGAGCGAAGTCGCCTCGACCGTCTCCCGCTGCGGTATGGCGGGCCCCGCCAGCACCGACAGATGACGGTCGAGGCGCGAACTTGTCGCGCTGCTCCCGCAGGTGATCGCAGGGACCCTCGCCCTGCTGCGCACTGTTATCTGTTCCATGTCACTCCCCACCCGTACGAGTCCACCCAGCTCGGGCAGAGTAACCCTATCGCCCCCATGGGGCACTCGTGTATCGCAGGCACAGGATTCACCTGTTTCGCAAGGGGGTTGACGGTTACTCTCCGAATCCGAGCGATTTCAGGGCGAGTTGGACAACCGGCTGGGTAGTGGGTTGCGCGGAGCCCCCGTCGGGCTCGACGGTGACAGCGAGTGACGTGGCGGATTTGTCGAGACCGGATGTGACCAGGGGCGTGTCGCCGTCGAAGAGGCCGAGGGAGCGCGGCTGCCCGGCGGGGCTCATGGCCCAGAGCTGGTGCACGTGCCCGCTCGTCAGACCGTCGTATCCGCTCAGGGTGACGATCGCCCGTCCCTGCGAGACGGAGGCGATCACGCCGATACTGCGCCCCTGGGCGTCCCGGTCGGTGGTCGCGCGGGTGTCCGGGGCGGCGAGCACCCGTGCGATCTCTCGCGACTGGGCCCGCTCGGCGTCCAACCGGTCCTGGGCCTGGCCGGCCTGGACGGCGAAGAGCGAGGCGACGACGAGGGCCGCGGCGGCCGTCGCCGTGGCGAACGGCACGAACAGCGGGCGTGGCCGGGACGCCCGGACGCGGGCGGGCGGCGGCCGGGTCCCCCAGACGTGCGGCGGCAGTTGGGCCGTCACCCGCTCCGGCTCCGGAGCGGACATCTGCGGAGTCGTCCGTACGGCGGCCAGGACCCGGTCGCGCATCGCGGCCGGCGGCGGGGCTGCGGTGGACCAGGCCAGCCGGACGGCGTCCTCGGACAGGGCGCGGACCTCGGCGGCGCACATCTCGCAGCCGTCGAGGTGCCGTTCGAAGCGCAGTCGCTCGGCGGGCTCCAGGGCGTCGAGGGCGTAGGGGGCGGCGAGCGAGTGCAGGTCCTCGCGTCGCAGCAGTCGGTCGAGGACGCTCATGCGACGCCTCCCAGGCATTTGCGCAGGCTGGTGAGTCCGTCGCGCATACGGGTCTTGACCGTGCCCAGCGGGAGCGCGAGCCGCTCGGCCACTTCACGGTAGGTGTATCCGTCGTAATAGGCGAGAGTGACGGACTGGCGTTGCAGGGCGGTCAGCCGGTCCAGGCAGCGGCGCACCCACTCGCGCTCCAGGCCCGCCTCGACCTCCTCGGTGACCTGGTCGAAGGCGGGGTGGTGGGCGCGTCGCGCCTCACGCTGCTCGCGTTCGCCGGCTGCCCGGACGCTGCGCACCCGGTCGACGGCGCGGCGGTGGGCGAGGGTGAGTATCCAGGACAGCGCGCTGCCCCGGCCGGGGTCGAAGCGGGCGGCGGAGCGCCACAGTTCGAGCAGCACCTCCTGGGACACCTCCTCCGACTGCGCGGGATCGCGCACCACGCGCCGCACGAGCCCGAACACCGGCCCGGACACCAGTGCGTACAGATCCTCGAATGCCTTCTGGTCGCCACCCGCCACGAGCACCAGCAACTCGTCCGCCTCCACGCGGTTCCCCTCTCCCCGGCCACAGCCGGCCCGTCCCGTCACACCAGGCATTCGCAACGAACACACCTCCGGATGGGGTTACGGATCAGGGTGCCCGAAACGCGGGTGGAGCAGGGAGAAAAGAAATTTCCCGATCGACCAATCCGATCGGTGCCCCCGCGCCGTATACCCGTCCGTCAAGCAAGTTGGACTGAGGACGGACGGCATGACACCTATCTCCAGGACCGGTACGGGACGCCGAGGCGTCGCGGCCCTCATATGCGCTGCGCTGGCCGCCGGGGGGCTCACAGCCGCCGGTGTGGCCCTGCTGGAGCCCGGGGCGGCCTCCGCCTCCAGCCACCGCGAGGCACCGTTGATCTCCGGGACCCCCCAGTACGACAACACGGACGTGTACGCCTTCGTGAGCCCGGACAAGCCGGACACGACGACGATCATCGCGAACTGGATCCCCTTCGAGGAGCCGGCCGGCGGACCGAACTTCTACACGTTCGCGGACGACGCCCAGTACGACCTCCACATCGACAACGACGGTGACGCGCAGGGCGACCTGCTCTTCCGCTACACCTTCAAGACGCATGTGAAGAACAAGAAGACGTTCCTCTACAACACGGGCGCCGTCGAGAGCCTCGACGACCCCGACCTCAACATCACGCAGTCCTACGACATCGACCTGATCCGGCTGAAGAAGCAGCACCAGGTGTCGAAGACGAGGATCGCGCACGATGTCCCGGTCGCGCCGTCGAACGTGGGCAAGGCGTCGATGCCGGACTACGGCAAGCTGCGCTACCAGGCGATCCACAAGCTCTCCAGCGGCGCGCAGACGTTCGCCGGGCAGGCCGACGACCCGTTCTTCCTGGACCTGCGGGTCTTCGACCTCCTCTACGGCGGGAACCTGTCCGAGGTCGGCCGGGACACCCTCAAGGGCTACAACGTCAACTCGATCGCCCTCCAGATCCCGAACAAGATGATCACGGAGTCGGCCCACCAGCCGATCGTGGGCGTCTGGTCGACGACCCAGCGCAGGACCGCGGGCGGCTACTACACGCAGGTGTCGCGCCTGGGCAACCCGCTGGTCAACGAGGTCGTCAACCCGCAGAAGGACAAGGACAAGTTCAACGCGTCCTCGCCCTGGCAGGACGCGCAGTTCCTGAAGAACGTCACCAACCCCGAGCTGCCGAAGCTCATCGAGGGGATCTACAAGATCAAGGCGCCGGCCGAGCCGCGCAACGACCTGGTCGACGTCTTCCTGAAGGGCGTCAAGGGCCTCAACCAGCCGCCGTACGTGAAGCCGGCCGAGGAACTGCGCCTGAACACCTCGATCAAGCCGACCGCGTCCCCCAAGCGGCTGGGCGTGCTGGACGGCGACAACGCGGGCTTCCCGAACGGCCGTCGGCTCACCGACGACGTGATCGACGCCGCCCTCCAGGTCGTCGAGGGCGAACTGGTCGGTTCCAAGAACGACCTGGGCGACGCGGTCGACGCCAACGACAAGAAGTTCGGGCACTCCTTCCCCTACCTGGCCAACCCGACCGAGGGCTCGCGCGGCGCGCTCGCCAAGGGCACGACCAGCGGCACGGACGTGCGCAGCCAGCTCGGTGACGCGCTCCAGCCGGCCGGCACCTCGGGCAGCGGCACCGACACCACCCTGATCGCCGCCTCCGCGGCCTCGGGCGCGGCCGGTGTCCTGCTGATCGGCACGGGTCTGGCCTGGTGGCGCCGCCGCTCGCAGCGGCCCTACTAGACCGCACCCCCACAGACCGGCGCGGCCCGCACCTCTCCACACCCCCCACGGTGCGGGCCGCGTCGCCCCACGCGACGACCGAGGAGAGGGCATGTCCCCGCGCACGAACGACAACGCACCGCAGAGGGAGTCCGTCCCGCCCTCCGCCTCGCCGGAGCCGGACGGGACCGGGACCGTCGCCGCTCCCGCCGAGGACGCCTCTCCCACGGACACTTCGCCCAGGGACACTTCGCCCGCAGACGCTTCCCATCCAGGCGCCTCTCCCGCAGACGCCTCTCCCGCAGACGCATCGCCCACGGACGCTCCGCCCACGGACGCATCGCCCACGGACGTCCGCGTCGCCGCTCTGCGGCGCGTCGCCGATGCCGGGCGGCGCTGGCGCGTCGGCCAACTCGCCGCCTGTGCATCTCTGTTGGCGGTGGCGCTGACCGCCGGGTCCATCGCGGTGAGCGCGGTGCGGGACAGCCGACCGGTCGCCGTCGCCGCGCCCGCGGCGGTGTCTCCCGCCCTGCTGGGCAGCGGCGACCTGAACGCGGGCATCACCGCACTCCAGGCCCATCTTCGCGCCCAGCCACGGGACTTCGGCAGCTGGGCGACGCTCGGGCTGGCCTATGTCGAGCAGGCGCGCACCCAGGGCGATCCCTCCCGCTACCCGCAGGCCGAGCAGGCGTTCACCCGCTCGCTCGCCCTGGCACCGGACAACGACCCGGCCCTCGCCGGCCGCGCCGCCCTCGCCGCCGCCCGCCACGACTTCAAGAACGCCCTGGCCTACGCCGACCGGGCGCTGAAGCAGAACCCCTACAGCGAACGCGCCCTGTGCTCCCGCATCGACGCGCTCGTCGAACTCGGCCGGTACGAAGAGGCGCAGCAGGCGGCCGACCTCGCCGACGCCCGGCACCCCGGCGTCCCCGTCTTCACCCGGTACGCGTACGTCCACGAACTGCGCGGTGACGTGGCCACGGCCCGCCGGGTCCTGCGGCAGGCGCTGGACACCGCGACCTCCCCGGGCGACGTGGCGTACGTCTCCAGTCAGCTCGGCCAACTCGCCTGGAACCAGGGCGACGACAAGTCGGCACTCGACTACTACGCCCGCGCGCTCGGCGCCGACGAGAACTACCTCCCCGCCCTGGAGGGCCGGGCCCGCGCCCAGGCCGCGAGCGGCGACCGGGCGGACGCGATCACCGGAATGGAGAACGTCGTCTCCCGGTACCCGCTGCCCGGCCCGCTCGTCGAACTCGGCGAACTGTACGAGGCCCGTGGCGCCGACGGCGACCGGGCGAAGGCCGGCGACCAGTACGCCCTGGTGGACGCCTGGATCGCGCTCGCCCGCGCCAACGGTGTCGACGCCGACCTCGACACCGCGCTCGCCGCGGCCGAGCACGGCGACGCCAAGGCCGCGCTGCGCGCCGCCCGCGCCGAGTGGGCCCGTCGGCACACCGTGCACACCGCGGACGCACTCGCCTGGGCCCTGCACGTCAACGGGCGGGACGCCGAGGCCCTCACGCACGCCCGCGAGGCCACCGCGACCGGCTACCGCAACGCCTCCTTCCTCTACCACCGCGGGATGATCGAGCTGGCCACCGGACATCCGGAGGACGCCCGCACCCACCTGACCGCCGCGCTGAAGCTGAACCCCGGCTTCTCCCCGCTCGGAGCCCGCGCGGCCCGCGAGGCGCTGAAGTCCCTGGAGGCGGCCCGGTGAGGCTCCGTCGCCCGTTCGCCTCCGTCACGGCCGTCCTCATGGCCGCCTGCGCACTCGCGCTCGTCCCCGCCGCGTCCGCCGGCGCCCACCCGCTCGGCAACTTCACCGTCAACCGTTACGACGGCCTGGTCGCCGCCCCCGGTCGGCTCCGCGTGGACCACGTCGAGGACCTGGCCGAGATCCCGGCCACCCAGGCCGGTCCGGCCCTGCGACGGCTGGGCACCGCCGAGTGGGCCCGGCAGCGCTGTGCGAAGGCCGCCGAGGAAAGCCGGGTCACCGTCGACGGGCACGCCGTCGCCCTCACGGTCGGCAGCAGCCAGGCGCGGCTCCGGCCCGGCCAGGCGGGACTGCACACCCTGCGGGTCGAATGCCGCCTGACGGCCGCGCTGCCCGAGGGCCGGCCGGTCACGCTCGGCTTCCACAGCGCGGGCGCCTCCACCGGCCCCGGCTGGCGGGAGATCACCGCCCGCGGCGACCGGACCACGCTCACCGCGACGGACGTGCCGAAGAGCTCGGTCTCGCACGAACTGACCAGCTACCCGAAGGAGTTGCTCTCCTCCCCCGCCGACACCGCCACCGCCTCTCTGCGGGTGCGGCCCGGCGGTCCGGCACTGGCCGACGACACGGGACGCGACGCGCCCGCCGCCTCCGTGCTGCCGCGCGGTGCCGACCGCTGGACCCAGGCCCTGGACAACCTGGTCGCGCGTCAGCACCTCACCCTCGGCTTCGCGGCGCTGGCCCTGCTCGTCGCGGTCGTCCTGGGCGCGATGCACGCGCTCGCCCCCGGTCACGGGAAGACCATCATGGCCGCGACGGCCGCGGCCCGTGGCGGCCGGGCCCGCCTCAAGGACGTCCTGCCGCTGGCCGCGTCGGTGACCGTCACCCACACCCTGGGCGTGGTCGCCCTGGGCCTCCTGGTCACGGCCGGCTCGGCCGCGGCGCCCTCGGTGATCGCCTGGCTGGGCCTGGCGAGCGGCGCGCTGGTACTGCTCGCGGGCGTGAGCCTCGTACGCCGGGCCTGGCACAACCGGAACCACGGGCACGGACACGGGCACGGGCACGATCACGGGCACGATCACGGGCATGGCCACGAAGGGGGGCACACGCACACCCACACGCACGAACCGGAGCCCGACAAGACGCCGGAGCGTCCGCTCGCCCTCATCGGCGCCCGTACCGCGACCGTGACCGCGCCTCGCCGGACGCCCCCGCGCCCCGCCGCGCACGGCCATGAGCACGAGCACGACCACGACCACGACCACGACCACGCACACGGGCATCCTCACGACCACGACCACACCCCTGAGCACGACCACGCCCACGCCCACGGTCTCGAACACACCCACAACGGCTTCACCCACACCCACCCCACGGCCCCCACCCTCCGCGGCACGATCCTGCTCGGTTTCGCCGGCGGGCTCGTGCCCAGCCCCTCGGCCGTCGTCGTGCTCGTGGGCGCCGCCGCGCTGGGCCAGGCCTGGTTCGGGCTGCTGCTGGTCGTCGCGTACGGCGTCGGACTCGCGCTCACCCTGACCGCGGCCGGGTTCGCCGTCGTACGGCTGGGTAGCCGTATGACCCGGGTACTGGACGAGGGCCCCCGCTGGACGACCCACCCGGTCGTCGCCGCGCTACGCCGCACCACCCCTCTGTGGTCGGCCCTGGTGGTCGTGCTCCTCGGGGCCGGACTGGTGCTCAAGGGGGCGGCATCCGTTATCGGTTGAGCTATTTTGGGGAGGATGTCCGCCAGGCTGCGGAGGGGGATGCCGGTGTCCGGAGAACAGGGCGCTGATCGTCTGGTCGCGGGCCGCTACCGCCTGCTGTCCCCGCTCGGCGAGGGCGGCATGGGGACCGTGTGGCGGGCCCGCGACGAGCTGCTGAACCGCGAGGTCGCCGTCAAGGAGGTGCGGGCGCCGGCCGGATTGCCGACGTCCGACGTGGAGCGGATGTACGCCCGGCTGGAACGCGAGGCCTGGGCGGCCGCCCGGATCTCGCACCGCAACGTGGTGACGGTGTACGACGTGGCCACCGAGGACGGCCGCCCCTGGATCGTCATGGAGCTGGTCCGCGGCATCTCGCTGGCCGAACTCCTGGAGACCGAGGGCGCGCTCACCCCGCAGCGCTCCGCGCAGATCGGCGCCGAGGTGCTGGCCGCGCTGCGGGCCGCGCACGAGGCGGGGGTGCTGCACCGGGACGTGAAGCCGGCCAATGTCCTGCTGTCGAACGACGGCCGGGTGGTGCTCACCGACTTCGGCATCGCCAGGGTCGAGGGCAGCTCGGCGCTGACCATGACCGGCGAGGTCATCGGCTCGCCCGAGTACCTGCCCCCCGAGCGGGCGCTGGGCCGCACCCCGGGACCGGAGTCGGACCTGTGGTCGCTGGGCGTGCTGCTGTACGCGGCGGTCGAGGGCAACTCCCCCTTCCGCCAGGCCACTCCGCTGAGCACACTGCGCGCGATCGTGGAGGACGAGCTCCCGCCGCCCCACCGGGCCGGACCGCTCGCGCCCGTCATCGCGGGACTGCTGCGCAAGGACCCGGCCGAGCGGCTGACCGCCGAGCAGGCCGAGCGGGACCTGCGGGTCGTCGGGGCCGGGGGCGCGCCGAGCGCGGAGACCGTGCGGGCGGTGCCGTATCCGGCCCCGACCCGCCCGCTGCCGTCCCGGCAGGAACCGCCGACGCCGCCGTGGCCCGGGCCCGCGGCCACCGCGCGCACCACGCCCGTCGCGCCGCCGGAGGAACCCCGGCAGGGCCGCGACAGCCGTGCCGCCGTGGTGCTGACCGCGGGGGTGATCGCCCTCGCGCTGGCCGTCGGGGGGCTGACGTACGCGCTGCTGAACAACGACAAGGGCGGGGGCGACGGCGGCCGGAACACCGCCACCGGGAGCGGCGGCGGGCTCACGCCCGGCACGAGCGCGCCGACCACCTCGGCCGAACAGCCGACTCCCTCGGCGACCCCCAGCAGCAGTGCGCCCACGTCCGCCACCCCGCCGCAGACCGTCGACATCACCCTCACGGGCAGGCACACGGACTACACGGGCAGTTGCCCCCCGTCGGACGCCGACGCTCCGACGTTCACGGCGACGTTCACGGTGGGCCGGCTGCCGGCGGAGGTCGTCTACCGGTGGGTGTCGAAGAACGGCAAGATCTCGGACTCGGGGTGGAAGACGCTGTCGTTCCCCGAGGGCGGCGCGCGGTCGCGGCAGGACCGGGTGATCCTGACGACGTACTCGGAGAGCGGCACGTTCTCGAACGAGATCAGCGTGGAGGTGCGCGACCCGGTGCACCGGACGTCCGAGCCGGTGCCGTTCTCGGTGACGTGCGTGAAGGAGACCCCGTCGGACGAGGTCTCCTCCTCGCCTGCCGTCACTCCGTGAGGGTTCAGGCGGCGTTCGTGAGCACCGGGAGGTAGCCGCCCGACTGCCCGGCGGCGGTCGGGTGGTAGGACACGCCGATGTCGAGCCAGTTGAGGCTGTGCAGCCAGGCGCTGCCGGAGCAGAGCTCGTGGCCGGTGAACGTGGAGCGTACGTCGCCGAAGGTGAAGCCGTGGGCGGCGGCCCGCGCGGCGACGGCGGTGTCGAGGTAGTCGGCCGCGCCGTTGATCGCGGCGCGCTTGGTGTCGGAGAGGCCGAGGCAGGTGGCGCCGAGCTTGTAGAAGCGGGGGTAACCGATGACGACGACGCGGGCGTTGGGGGCGTTGGCGCTGATCGCCGTGTAGACGGCGTCGAGTTTGCCGGGCAGCGTCGAGTCGACGTACGCCTTGGCGGTGTTGATGCGGGAGATGCAGCCGCTGTCGGACGACAGGACGCAGGTCGTCATCACGTCGGCGAACCCGGCGTCGTTGCCGCCGATGGTGATGGAGACCAGGCCGGTGGAGGAGTTGAGCCCGCCGAGCTGGCTGGCCAGAACATCATCCGTTCGGGCGCCCGAGCAGGCGGCGAAGGTGAACGAGGACGGTGCGTGGGCGGCGTTCCAGAGGTAGGGGTACGCCTTGGTGCTGCGGTCGCAGGAGCCGCTGGAGCTGATGTAGCTGCCGGAGCCCACTCCGGAGGAGTAGGAGTCACCGAGGGCCACGTAGCCGGTGGCCGCGGCCGTCGACGAGGCCTGCGCCACACCGCTCCCGGTGAGGGCGATGCCGCCGGCGAGGAGGAGTGAACTGACGAAAGCCGCGATTCGGGAACGTCTCATGGAACCTCCCTTTAGCAGGATCTCTGCCTCGACTTACGTAGCAACTACGCGTGTTGACAGGAAGTGTCCATGCCAAGATTGTTGCCCTCCTCCACAACTCGCGCCCGGAGCGCACCAGGAGCGCACCCGCCGTTCAGCGACGGACAGGACCCACGACGAACTTCCGCGTCTTGACGGCCGCCTTCGGGCTGCGCGACATTGAAGCCCGGCATCCGGCACTTCGGGGGGCAAAGTCGCCCATGCGGAACATCCAGAACATGCAGAACATCCAGCACATAGGCAACCGGACTTCAGCGGTGCCCGAGGAGGGCGCCGAGCGCGCTCGACCGGGACCGGACAAGGACCTGTCGCCGCTGCTCGCGGGAGCCGCCACGGCGGTCGGGGCGATCGGCGCGCTGCTCGCGCTCACCGACTCCGACTCGCCCCTGCGCGGCCCGTTCGTGCTCTTCTTCCTGCTCGCGGCCCCGGCGGCCGCCGTCGCCGCCGCGCTGCGCGGCCTGGATCCGTTCGCCCGTCTGCTCGCCTCGGTCGCGGGCGCGGTCGCCCTCGACATGCTGGTGGCCCAGGCCATGCTGGCCGTGCACCGCTGGTCGGTGCCCGGCGGGGTCACGGCGGTGACCGTGCTCAGCACTCTCGCTCTGCTGCTGGTCATGATGCGCCGACGCCTCGACCGCGCGGCGGGAAGACAGGGTTCCTGACATGGACATCAGCGTGTACCGTCCCGGCGAGCTGACCGCGGCCGACCGGGCGGCATGGACGGCGATGCAGTCCAAGGCCCATCTGCACGACGCGCCCGGCCTCGCGAACCCCTTCCTGTCACCGGAGTTCACGCTCGCGATGGGCCGGGTCAGACGGGGCGTGCGGATCGCGGTCGTCCGCCAGGACGGGGAGCCGGCCGCGTACTTCCCGTTCCAGAGATCCGCCGCCGGTGTCGGCAGGGCCGTCGGCCTCGGCGTCTCCGACGCCCAGGGGCTGGTGCACCGGCCCGGGTTCACCTGGGACGCCCGCGCGCTGTTACGGGCCTGCGGGCTCTCCCTGTGGGAGTTCGACCATCTGGTGCAGGGCCAGGAGCCGTTCGAGGCGGGGGCCTCCGGCACCTTCCCGTCCCCGGTCATGGACCTCGACCGGGGCTACGAGAGCTATCTGGGCGAACTGCGCGCCCGGTCGCCCAAGTTCACCCGGACCACGCTCGCCAAGGAGCGCAGGCTCGGCAGGGACGCACGGGACGTGCGCTACGTCCACGACGAACGCGACCCGGCCGCCCTCCAGACGCTGATGGGGTGGAAGTCCGCGCAGTACCGGCGCACCGGCCGCAGCGACCGCTTCGCGCACGCGTGGATCACCGGGCTGGTGCAACAGCTCTTCCACACCCGTCACGAGCCGGCCGGGGGGATCCTGTCGGTGCTGTACGCGGACGACCGTCCGATCGCCGCGCACTTCGGACTGCGTAGCGAACGCGTGCTCGCCTGCTGGTTCCCGGCGTACGACCCGGCGTACGCGAAGTACTCCCCGGGCCTGATCATGCATCTGCGGATGGCCGAGGCGGCCGCCACCGACGGCATCGCGTACCTCGATCTGGGCCGGGGCCACAAGGAGTACAAGGACTCCCTGAAGACACGCGAACTCAGCGTGTCCGAGGGGTGGGTGACCAGGCGTCATCCGGTGGCGATCGGGCACCGGGCGCACCGTGCCCCGGTCCGGGCGCTGCGCAACGCGGTACTGGCCCGTCCGCAGCTCTTCGAACCGGCCGACCGGCTGCTCAAGCGCCTGGGGCAAGCACGTTCGAAACGGTGAGTAATACCGCACAGAGTGTGTAACGGCCAAACCAACAAAAAGGTGAGCCCTCGTTCCAGGTCTTGCCATACGGGTTCATTCGTCAATACCGTCGTACAACTCACCCGCATCGGTCCGTCGGCACACGGCTCCAAGGGGAGGGACCAAGGGCCACGGCGTACCGGGGCGGGGCGCGGTAGGGGGGTGCCGTGCTCGGTGAGCGCAGTCGTCGCCGAGCCGTGCCGCGCAACCGGCCGTCGTACCACGGCGGACCGGTCAGCTTTGCCTGCTCATCCACGTGCACGGAGAGTAGTCGTGCCGTGCCGTGGGGGAGAAACCCCCCTTTCGAACCGGACACACAGCCGGGCCGCCCAGGGGCGGGCGGTCCACCGGACGAGAGGGACCAGACCCATGAGCTCAGTTCTGCGCCCGCACGCATCGGGCCAGGATCCGACGACGGCCGGCCATTACCGGCCGGTCTCCTCCCACCTGGCCATCGCGCCACCGGTGAGCGTGGTCATACCCGCCATGAACGAGGCGGAGAACCTGCCGTACGTCTTCAAGACCCTGCCGGACTGGATCCACGAAGTGGTCCTGGTGGACGGCAACTCCACCGACGGCACCGTCGAGGTCGCCCGCGACTTATGGCCCGGCGTCCGGGTCGTCGCGCAGGACGGCAAGGGCAAGGGGGATGCCCTGATCACCGGCTTCGAGGCGTGCACCGGCGACATCATCGTGATGGTCGACGCGGACGGCTCGGCCGACGGCAACGAGATCGTGTCGTACGTCTCCGCCCTCGTCTCGGGCGCGGACTTCGCCAAGGGCTCCCGCTTCGCCAACGGCGGCGGCACCGACGACATGACCTTCGTCCGCAAGCTCGGCAACTGGGCGCTGTGCACGGTCGTCAACCGCAAGTTCGGCGCCCGCTACACCGACCTGTGCTACGGCTACAACGCGTTCTGGCGGCACTGCCTCGACAAGATCGACCTGGACTGCACGGGCTTCGAGGTCGAGACCCTGATGAACATCCGGGTGGTCAAGGCGGGACTGAAGGTGCAGGAGATCCCGAGCCACGAGTACCTCCGCATCCACGGCACGAGCAATCTGCGCGCCGTCCGGGACGGACTCCGGGTGCTCAGGGTGATCCTCGGCGAGCGCTCCAACCGGCGTGAGCTGCGCCGCCGGAGCCACCGCTCCCCGATGCTCGGCCCGGTCCGGGGAGAGGCGTCTTGAGCGATCCCGACATCTCCGTCGTGATCTGCGTCTACACGGAGGACCGCTGGGAGGACATCCTCGCGGCGGTCGCCTCCGTGCGCGCGCAGTCCCGTCCGGCCCGGGAGACGCTGCTGGTCGTCGACCACAACGCGGCGCTCCTGGACCGCCTGACCGAGGAGTACGAGGAGACCGGCGGGGTGCGCGTCCTCGCCAACGCCGGCCCCCGCGGACTGTCCGCGGGCCGCAACACCGGCATCGCCGCCTCGCACGGCGAGGTCGTCGCCTTCCTCGACGACGACGCCGTGGCCGAGCGGGACTGGCTGCGCCGCTTCGCCGAGGGGTACGCCGACCCGCGCGTGCTGGCGGTCGGCGGCCGTACGGTGCCGATCTGGGCGTCGGGGCGCCGGCCCGCCTGGTTCCCGGAGGAGTTCGACTGGGTGGTGGGCTGCACCTACCGGGGCCTGCCGCCGGGCCGGGTCCGGGTGCGCAACGTGCTCGGGGGCAACGCCTCCTTCCGCCGTACCGCGTTCGACGCGGCGGGCGGCTTCGCCACCGGCATCGGCCGGGACGGCGACCGGCGGCCGCTGGGCTGCGAGGAGACGGAGCTGTGCATCCGGCTCACCCGGGTCAGGCCGGACGCGATTCTGCTGATCGACGACCGCGCGGTGATCCACCACCGGGTGCCCGAGGCGCGCGAGCGCTTCGGGTACTTCCGCACCCGCGCCTACGCGGAGGGCCTGTCCAAGGCCCTGGTGTCCCGCAGCGTCGGCGCCGGCAAGGGCCTGGAGTCCGAATGCCGTTACGTCACCAGGGCGTTGCCGGCCGGGGTGGCGCGCGGCCTGCGGGACGCGCTGCTGGCGCGGCCGGGCGGCGCGGGCCGGGCCGGCGCGATCGTCGCCGGGGTGCTCACGGCGGCGGGCGGGTACGTCGTGGGCCGGGTCCGGACCCGTGGGGGCGGGGCCGCCGTCTTCTCGGTGCCGCGGATCGGGACGACCGCCCGGCAGAACGGGACGGTCCACGGGAACGGGACGGCCCACCAGCCTCGGGCGGTCCGGAAGAACGGGACGGCCCGGCGGAACGGGACGGTCCAGGGGAACACGGAGGACGCACATGGCTGAGCCGCCCGTGCCCATCCTGATGTACCACGCGGTCGCGGCCGACCCCAACGACGCCACCCGCACCCTGTCGGTCGCCCCGGAGGCGTTCGCCGAGCAGATGGCGCTCGTCGGCGATCTGGGCCTGACCCCGCTCCGCACGGCCGAGCTGGCCGCCCGCTGGCGCTCCGGCCGGCCGCTGCCCGCGCGGCCCTTGCTGATCACCTTCGACGACGGCTACGAGGGCGTGCACCGGCACGCCCTGCCGGTCCTGGCCGAGCACGGCTTCGCGGCCACCTTGTTCGTGTCCACCGGCTGGCTGCGGGGCGCGTACGACACCGGCGGCGGCCTGGACCGGATGCTGGACTGGAACCAGGTGCGCGAGCTGGCCGGCGCGGACGTCGAGATCGGCGGCCACAGCCACAGCCATCCGCAGCTCGACCAGCTCGACCAGGACGCGCTGCGGGACGAGCTGATCCGCTGCCGGGACGTCGTCGCCGACGAACTGGGCGCCCCGCCGGTGTCGTTCGCCTATCCGTACGGCTACTCCAGCCGCCGGGTGCGGCAGGCGGTGCGCGCCCACGGCTTCGCCCAGGCGCTCGCCGTCGGCAACGGTCTCGCCCGCCGCCGCCAGGGGCCCTACGCCCTGCAACGCGTCACGGTGCGCCGCGACACCGGCATCGAGGAGTTCGAGCGGCTCGTCGAGGGCCGCGCGATCGCCCGCGCCTTCGCCGCGGACCGTGTCCTCACCAAGGGGTACGCGATGGTCCGCAGAGCCCGCCGGATCCGCCGGAAGGCCGACCGCTCCCGTGTCTGACACCACCACGGCCCAGGAGGCGTCGACCCCGACCGAGCCGCCCGAGCGGGCACCCCGTCGGCTGCGCCTGCCCGGCCTGGGCAGGTCCCCGGGCGGCAGCCAACTGTTCCGCAACGCCTATGCGCTGATGCTCAACACCGGCATCAGCGCGGTGCTCGGGCTCGGCTTCTGGCTGGCCGCCGCCCGCTACTACTCCGAGTCCGCGGTCGGTCAGGGGTCCGCCGCGATCGCCGCGATGAAACTCCTCGCGGGCCTGACCGCGGTGACCCTGACGGGCGCGCTGGCCCGCTTCGTCCCGATCGCCGGACGGGCCACGCGTCGTCTCATCTCCGCCGTCTACACGGGAAGTTCGGCGGTCGCGGCGCTGGCCGCGGGCGTCTTCCTGCTGACTCTCGACGTGTGGGGGCCGTCGTACCGCTTCCTGCACGGGCCGCTCAACGGGCTCGGTTTCGTGGTGGCCGTCGTCGCCTGGAACCTGCTCACCCTCCAGGACGGGGTGCTGACCGGACTGCGCAGCGCCCTGTGGGTGCCGGTCGGCAACACCGCGTTCTCGGCCGTCAAGCTGGGGCTGCTGGTCGCGTTCGCGACGGCGCTCCCGACCACGGGCGTCTTCGTGTCCTGGGTCGCCGCCATCGCCACCTCCGTGCTGCCGCTGGGCTGGCTGGTGTTCCGCCGGCTGGTGCCCCGGCACGTCCGGGCGACCGCGCGGCGGGCGAACCCGCCCACCCCGAGGGAGATCGGACGGTTCCTCTCCGGCGACTACACCGGTTCGCTGTTCTCGCTCGCGGTGGTCTATCTCGTCCCGGTGATCATCGCCTCGCAGGTCAGCTCCGAGGACAACGCGTACTTCTACATCACCACGACCATAGGCGGCACGGTCAACCTGCTCGCCATCAACATGGGCGCCTCGCTGACCGTCGAGGGCTCGCACGACCCGGCCCGGCTCGCCGCCGACACCCGGGCCGCGCTGCGGCGGATGACGCGGATCATGCTGCCGGTCTGCGGTGCGCTGTTCGTCGGCGCGCCCTGGATCCTGGGCGTGTTCGGCGCGGGCTACGCGGACGCGGCCACCGGGCTGCTGCGCTGGTTCGCCGTCGGCGCGGTGCTGCGAGTAGTGACGGAGACGTACTTCGCGGTGCTGCGCGCCCAGAGCCGCACCGGTGGACTCGCGTGGCTCCAGGGCCTGTTGTGCTTCCTGGTACTCGGCCTGACACTGTTGCTGCTGCCGCGCATGGGACTGGTCGGCGCCGGTGTCGCCGAGATCTCCAGCCTCGCGGTGATCGTGGCGCTGACCGCGCCACGCCTGTACCGGACGGTCAGGGCGACGCCCGTCGCGTCGCCCGCGACCGCCGCTCCCGACGGGGACCTCGCCGACCTGGGGGCGTGCGAGGTCCCCGCCGCGGGGGCACCGCGGCGGCGCGGGCCCGCCCGGGCGCCGGACCCCGACACGCTCGCGCTCGGCGTCCACGTCGACTTCGACCACCAGGAGCGCCGGCCCGACGTCCGCCCGGGACCGGGCACCCCGCCCACCGGTACGCCCGTCCTCGGCGCCGGGTCCGGCGGTGCTGGGTCCGGCGGTGCCGTCGGGGCCGGACCGGTACGGGAGGATCCCGCCGCCCCGGACGGGCAGCACCCCGGCGGACCCGCAACGCGGTGGTCCTGGCGCGAGCGGCTGCCGCCCACCCGCCCGGGGGTGCTCCTGGGCTGTCTGCTGACCGCCGCGCTGCTGCTCTACTGGGCGCCCGTGCTGCGGCTCTCCGACGCCGACCTGGACGGGATGGGCGGGCTCGGGCTGATCTCGGTCCTGCCGCCGGCGACGCTGATCGGCGCGGCGCTGCTGGTCGTGGTCTTCGCGGCACTGCTCGGGCGCGGCCGCGAGCACCGGGGGCTGCTGCTGGTCACGCTGCTCGCCACCGTCGTCTCGCTGCACGCGCTGCCCGCCGTGATCGAGACCGAGCCCCGGTTCGCGACCGCCTGGCAGCACCTCGGCTTCCTCGACCACATCGACCGGACCGGCACGGCCGTGCCCGACCTGGACGCCCGCTGGAGCTGGCCGGGCTTCTTCGCGGCGGCCGCGTTCGTGCTGAAGGCGTGCGGGGTCGACGACCGCACCGAGCTGATCCGCTGGTGGCCGACGGCCGTCCAACTCCTCTACCTGGCACCGATGTTCCTGCTGGTCCGCTCGATGCGGGCGAGCTGGCGGGCCAAGTGGACCGGCGTCTGGGTCTTCGTGCTCGGCGGCTGGGTCGGCCAGGACTACTTCTCCCCGCAGGGCTTCACCTTCCTGCTGTACCTCGCCTTCGTGGCGATCCTGCTGGTCTGGTTCCGTCCCCCGCACGTGCCCTGGACCGAGCGGCGGCCGGGCGAGGCGGAGGTCGAGCCGGCCGACCGCCGTCAGCGGGCGGTGCTGCTCGCGGTGCTCATCGGCCTGTTCGCGGCGAGCGTGCCGGCCCACCAGCTGACCCCGTTCGTGATGCTGGGCGTGCTGACCTTCCTCGTCCTGCTCGGCCGCTGCGAACTGCGCGGTCTGCCGCTGCTGTTCACCGTGATCGTGGCGGCCTGGGTGGGCTTCATGGCCGAGCCGTACTGGTCCGGCCACTTCGACGAGCTGTTCGGCGGCGTCGGCGGGGTCGGCAGCAATGTGTCGACGTCCGTCTCCGGCCGTATCCAGGGCGGCAGCTCCACCCACAAGCTGGTGCTGTACGCGCGGGTGCTGCTGGCCGGCGGGGTCATGGCGTTCGCCTGCTGGGGCTGGTGGCGGCGGCGTGAGCACAAGTACCGCGAGCGGTCGCTGCTCGTGCTCACCTTCGTCCCGTTCCTCGGCTTCGGCATGCAGTCGTACGGCGGGGAGATGGCGCTGCGCGTCTTCATGTTCGCCCTGCCGGGCGCGGCCCTGCTGGCCGGGCTCGCGCTGTTCCCGCGCACCGGGATCAGCGTCGAGGAACGCGACCGGGACCGGGCGGGTCTCGCCCCGGCGGCGGCGCTGCTGGCGGGGCTGGTCCTCATGGGCGGCTTCCTGGTGGCCCGTTGGGGCAACGAGTCGTTCGAGCGGATCCGGCCGGGCGAGGTCGCCGCGATGGACTACGTCTACGCCCACGACGATCCGACCGTGCGGCTGCTGTGGCTGAGCAACGACACCGAGAACAACGTGACCCCGGCGATGCCGTGGGGCAGCGAGGACATGGAGAAGGTCCAGTACGTGCCGACCCTGGCGCCCGCCGACCCGGTCCTGGTGTCGGGCCTGGTCGAGGCGCTCGAGGACGCGGGCCCGAACTCGTACCTCATGGTCAACCGCAGCCAGGTCGTCTACCTCGAACTGGACGTGGGCTACTCGACGTCCTGGGAGCCTCGCCTGCTGGCGAACCTGGACGGGCGGCGGGAGCTGAGGAAGGTCCTGGTCAACGACGACGTGACCATGTACGCGCTGCGCGACCGGCCGGCGGGCGAGGTGTCCCGGGCGGATCCGGGCCCGATCGGACCGCGGATCACCTGGACGCCCTGGTCGGTGGTCGGGGCGCTGGCGGCCGTCGGGCTGATCCCGCTGCTGACGGCGCGCGAGGTGCTCCGGGTCGCCGGCCGGCCGGGCGTACGGCGGCTGCGCCGGCTCCGGAGCGGCTTCTGGTTCGCGCTGCCGCTGCTGGCGGTCCTGTGCGCGGCGCTGGTGCAGCGGTTCCTCACGATGAAGTGAGCGCGACGGCTCACCGGGTGCCGGGGAGACCGACGGCTCACCGGGTGCTCACCGGGTACTCCCCCGGTGCTCACCCGGTGAGCCACTTCACCTCGTACGCCCGCATCTCGAACCGCCGTCCGTCGACCTGCGCGCTGATCGGCCGGTCGCGGATGTTCACCACCAGGACGGCCTTGTCGGTGGCCAGGACCCGGACGTCGGGCACGTCGTCCGCGGCGACGGACACGGTGTCGTACCGCGTGCCCGGCGGGAACTCCTCGCCGAACCGGGAGACCAGGCCGTACATGGGCAGCCGTGCGCCGCCGTCCGCGCGGTCGGTCGGCGTCCACAGGCAGCCGGGGCAGCCGGGGCCCTTCTCGTCCTCCGGGTTCCAGTAGAAGCCCGAGGAGGCACCGCCCTTGACCATGGCGATCATCGCGGCGGCCTGCACGGCGACCCGGCGGTTCTCCGGCCAGCCCTTGCGGTCGTCGTCGCCGTCGGCGGGTTCGACGTAGTACTCCGCCCACCACAGGGGCAGGCCGCCGGTCTGCCGTCGTACCCAGGCGCCGACGGCGGTGAGCTTGTCGGTGGCGCCGAACTCGTCGGGCCGCAGTTCGTCGTCCTTGGTGTAGCTGGAGCCGTCGACGACGACGAAGTCCGCGCCGGCCTTGTGCCGGTTCCAGTAGGCGAAGGCGTCGAGGACCCGCCGGTCCAGCGCGCCCCAGGGGCCCGCCAGGGCCGTCGAGGCGTCTTCGGCACCCGGGTCCACACTGTCCATGACCAGGTACGGACCGCCGACCATGATGTCCTTGTCGACCTTCTTCAGGGCCTGGTGGACGAGGTTGTAGAGCCGGGTGTACCCCTCGTAGTCCCAGCGGCCCTCGGCGTCGTTCCAGAAGCCCTTGAACTCGTTCCAGACGATGAAGTGGCGTACGTCGGGGTAGCGCCGGGCGACGGTCGCGGCGAGCGCGGCGAAGTCCGCGTAGTGCTCGGGCCGGGGGGCGGTCTCCAGCGCGGACCGGCTCCAGTCGGTGCCGCCCGCGGCCGCCCTGCCGCCCTTCATCCAGTCCGGCGCGCAGCACAGGGTGACGACCGGGGTGCCGCCGGAGGCGCGCACGAAGTCGATCCGGCGGTCCAGCGCGGCGAAGTCGTAACGCCCCTTCACCGGCTCGGGGTTGTCGGCGCCCCAGCCCATGACGGCCTGGTTCTGCGGCAGGCCGCCGCTCTTCGACAGCAGGCCCTCGACCCGCCGGGTGGCGGGATCGCTGCCCTCGTCGGCGCTGAACTGGGTGTGCGTGAAGCCCCAGCCGACCTCGGGCCCGGCCGGCCGCGCCGGGGTGGCCGGGGTGCCGTGCACCCCGGCGCCGTCGGACGTGGTGCCCGCGGTGTGGCCGCCGCCCCCCGGCAGTGTGTTGACCAAGGTCACGACCAGAGCGAGTGCGGCCACGGCCGCGCCGAGCAGCGCGGTGAGCCGCCACCGCCGAGCCCCCGAATTCCACTCATGACGTCCCATCAAGGACAACACTAACGGCGTGAACGGCGCTACGGGCAGGTGCAGTCGACGCTCGGTCCGGTGACAGGACGGGTGCGTCGCGCTCCGAGCGCGACGCACCCCCGGGCGGGGACACCACGGGACATGACGGGACTCCACCGGACGTGACGGGAGGCAGCGGACTACCCCGGACGTGGGGAACATGCCCGACACTTCACGCGCACCGCGGAAACCGGGTGCACTCGGCGCCCATGTGCCGGATCATGGCGGCATGTCAGCGAACCCGCACGACGCGCTGCCGATCCGGCTCAACGTCGACGACTCCGACTCGCCGTCCGACGTCGTCGACGCACTGTTCCTCGGCCGCTTCGCGACGGGCGAGCAGCCGTTCTCCCACGCGTCGAACATCGAACGGGTGCGGTCCGGCGCGTCACTGCTGCCGCCGGACGCCCGGGTGCTGCGCATCGCCCGCGACGACGACCGCAGCGCCACCCTGGCCGAGGGCGACGGCTGGACGCTGCTCGTCTCCCGCTGGAACCGGGGGGCCGACGTCACGGTCACGGCGACCAGCGCCGAGCTCGCCCAGAAGGTCCTGGACCAGGCGACCGACGGCGCGACGGACGAACCGGAGCCGAAGCCGGAGAACGTCACGATGGGCTTCTGGTACGTGTCCCCGAGACGGGGCCCGCACCGCACCACCCGGCAGATCTCGGCGGGCACCTGGGATGACGTGCGGGCCAACTACACCGCGCCGGTGGCCGGCGCGATGGACCGCCTGATGAGCACGACCCCCGAGGACATCGCCGGCCGGCTGCTCCTGCTGCACGGCCCGCCCGGCACCGGCAAGACCTCGGCGCTGCGCACGCTGGCCCGGTCCTGGCGGGAGTGGTGCCAGGTGGACTGTGTGCTGGACCCGGAGCGGCTCTTCAGCGACGTCGGCTATCTGATGGACATCGCGATCGGCGAGGACGACTCCACGGGCAAGGGCCGCTGGCGGCTGCTGCTCCTGGAGGACTGCGACGAACTGATCCGCGGCGAGGCCAAGCACACGGCCGGTCAGGCCCTGTCCAGGCTGCTGAACCTGACCGACGGCCTGCTCGGCCAGGGCCGCAACGTCCTGGTCGGGGTCACCACCAACGAGGACCTGGAACGCCTGCACCCGGCCGTCGTGCGCCCCGGCCGCTGTCTGGCCCGGATCGAGGTCGGCCGGCTGACCCGCGCGGAGGCGGTGGACTGGCTGGGCACCGAGGAGGGCGTCGGCCGGGACGGAGCGACCCTGGCGGAGCTGTACGCGCTGCGGCGCGGGACGACCCCGGCATCGGTCCCGGAGCCGCGGGACGGGGTGGACGCGGGGCTCTACCTGTAGAACCCCGCGTCGCCGTCAGCCGCCGTACGCCGCCCGCAGGGCGTCCCGTACGGCGGCCAGCGCGTCCGCCTCGCCGAGCCCGAGCCGTCGGGCCCGCTCCACGTACGCCTGCGCGGCCGACGCCAGTTCCCGCTCCGCGGCCGCCCCGGCCGCCGCGATATACGTCCCGTGCCGCCCGCGCGTCTCGATCACGCCGTCCGCCTCCAGCGCCCGGTAGGCCTTGGCCACCGTGTTCGCCGCGAGGCCCAGCGACTCGGCCAGTCCGCGCACGGTCGGCAGCCGGTACCCCACCGGCAGCACCCCCGACCGCGCCTGCTCGGAGATCTGCGTCCGTACCTGCTCGTACGGCGGGGCGCCGTCATCGATGTCGATCTTCAAGGTCACGGGGTGATTGTCCCGCACCCGTCGGTGCCGCGCCCGAAAATCGGAGGCGTCCCGGCCGGTCCCCCACGTAGCGTGCGCCTCCATGACGATGATCGTGCGTGATGTGCGAGCCGGGGTCCGGGCGGACGCCGAGGGTTTCGCCCGGGTCCGGCGGCTGGCGCTGCCCTTCATGGTGTCCACCCCGAAGTCACTGGTGCACGACCTCACCCGCACCCACCCCGCCGCGCGTTACCGGCCGTTGGTCGCGGAGGAGGACGGCGAGATCGTCGGCACGGCCCAGGTGGGTCTGGCGCACGAGAGCCCGGAACCGGGGCAGGGTTACCTCAACGTGTACGTGCACCCCGGGCGGCTGGGGCGCGGTGCCGGTTCGCTGCTGACGCGGGCCGCCGAGAAGCACCTCACGGCCGAGGGCGCGACCAGGGTGTTCAGCTGGGTCCTGGACGAGCCGGACAACCGCGCCTTCGCCGAGCGGCGCGGCTACCGGGCGAGCCGTTCCGCGCACTTCCTGCGTCTCGACCTCGCCCACGGCACGCTGCCGCCGCTGCCGGACCTGCCGCCGGGCGTCGAGCTGCGCACGGCCGCCGACTTCGCGGCCGATCCGCGCCCGCTGTTCGAGCTGGACGCGCAGGGGGCGTCGGACGAACCGAGCGACATCGCCCTTGAGTTCACCGACTACGCGGCCTGGCTGGACGAGACCTGGAACCACCCACTGCTCAGTCGTGAGCTGACCTCGGTGGTACTGGTCGACGGGCGCCCCGCCGCCCTCAGCGCGGCCCACACCGACGGCGCGAGCCGGTACTCCAGCGCCATGACCAGCACCGCCCGCCCCTTCCGCGGCCGGGGCCTGGCCAAACTCGCCAAGACCGCCTCCCTGCACCGCGCCCGCGCGGCCGGCTGCACGGAGGCGTTCACGGGCAACGACGCCGGCAACGACCCGATGCTCGCGATCAACGCATGGTTCGGATACGAGATCTGCGCAACGGAGGTGCGGTATGTCCGCGAACTCGGCTGATTCGGCCCGCATGGTGGATGTCGTCCTGGTCAAGGGCGGCCGGACGAAGATCCGTTACCCCGCGGAGCTGCTCCAGGACGACGGCACCCGGATCGTCGTACGCGCGCCGTTCGCGAGCGGGGCCGTCCGCGACTTCGGCTTCGTGCGCTTCGAGCCGGGGGACGTCTTCACGGAGTACTACTGGCGGGACCGCTGGTACTCGGTGAAGGAGCTGCGTGACCCGGTGGGCGCGCTCAAGGGGTGGTACTGCGACATCGCCCGGCCCGCGGCCCTCTCCGGCGCCGAACTCGTCGTGGAGGACCTCGACCTCGACCTCTGGCGCTCCGCCGACGGCCACGACGTACGGCGCCTGGACGAGGACGAGTTCGAGGAGAGCGGCCTCACCGAGCGGGACCCGGTGGCCGCGGCCGCCGCCGTGGCCGCCCTCGACGAGCTGGAGCGCCTGGCCCACGAGGGCGGCTTCGACGAACTCCTGGTCCAGAGCCGCCCCGCGCGCCCATCGATTTGACCGAAGCGACGGAGGACTGTCGCCGGACTCACCGGAGCGTCGCCACCACCGCGTACCGCTCGTCGGTCACCTCCCTGCCCCACAGCGGCACGTCGTCCGACAGCCGCTCCAGGCGCACCTCGTCGGCCCACGGCGCCACGAGGGACAGGAGCCGCTCGGCGGGTATGCCGACCGGGTCGAGGGTGCCCCACACGCCCTCGACCAGCACGAGCCGGCCTCCCCCGGCGCGCAGCAGGCCCCGCCAGTGCCGCAGGGCACGGCCGGGGTCGGGCAGGGCCCACAGCAGATGCCGTACGAGGACGGTGTCGAAGCGCCGCTCGCCCACCGGCGGGGCCGCCGCGTCGCCGACGAGGAACGCGGCGTCCCGCCCGGTGAGCTTGTGGCGCGCGAGGTCCACCATGGCCGGGGACCGGTCGACTCCGGTGACCCGGTGTCCCTGCTCGGCCGCGAGGAGCGACAGGCTGCCGGTGCCGCAGCCGAGGTCGAGCACGTGCCCGGCCCGTGCGGGCAGCCAGTCGCGCAGCCGCCGCGCCCAGGCGTCCCGCACCCGGGGGTCCCGCAGCCCGTGGTCCGGCTCGTCGTCGAACGTGGCGGCCTGCGCGTCCCAGTCCACGTCCGTCGAGGTCACGGCGGTGCGGGCCGTGCTCCCTGCCGTGCCGTCCCCGGTGTTCCGGCCCCTGGTGTCGTCTGTGATCCCGTCCGTCATGCGGCAAGCGTGACACCCACCACTGACAATCGAATCGTGACTCCCGCCACTGACAGGAGGCCGCCGATGAGGAACTCTCCCCGAAAGCGTCTGCTCCCGTGAGAACACGGGTCACGGCAGGCACTCGAAGGAGGCAGCCATGCGCCGCATCACCGTGCAGAAGCCCCTGAGGAAGACGGACAGCCGCCGGGTCCGCGAGGACGCCGAGGCGCGCCCCGACCGGCGGCCCGAGGTCCGCAAGGACATCGCCCGGACCTGGTGGCCGGACGGCTGACCGGACCGGTCCCACGCGCCGGTCAGCGCGGTCGGCGCAGCCGCTTGCGGTAGTGGACGCGGTCGTAGGGCCCGTCGACGCGCTGTTCCACGACCTCGTACCCGTACTTCGGGTAGATCCTCCGGTTCTCCCACATCAGGGCGTTCGTGTAGAGCCTGACCTCGGGCAGGCCCAGCTCACGCGCGCGTGCGTCCACGAACTCCAGCAGTCGCCGCCCCACCCCGCCGCCCTGTGCGTCGGGGTGGACGGCGATGCTGTCGAGGAACAGATGGTCCTCGTGCGCCTCCAGCACGACGAGGCCGGTCACCTCGGCGGTCCCGGGTCCGCCCGTGACGAACACCCGGCCCGCGGCCACGTCCGCCGCGTGGTCCGCCTCCATCGGCTGCGGCACCACACCGATCCGCTCGATGTAGTGGCGGTAGGCCGCGTCGGTCACGGCCCGCACGGCCGGTACGTCGGCGGCCACGGCAGGCCTGATCCCCTCGTGCGTCATGCCGTGCACGGTACCTACCTGATCCCAGCCTGAGCACTCCCTTAAGACGATCCTAAGGATCACCCTCGACCGCCTCCGACAGGCGATTTCGCGGTTTCCTGGGGCTAGCTTGCTGATCACCCCACGGGTTCCGGCCCGCCCGAAGGACCGTTTCGAGGAGTTCCCCCATGCCTGCTCGCCGCAAGCTCGCCGTCGCCGCCGCGCTGGGCACGGCCCCGCTCGCGCTGACCGCCCTCGCCGCCGCCCCCGCGTCCGCGCACGGCTCGATGGGCGATCCGGTCAGCCGGGTCGCGCAGTGCTACGCGGAGGGCCCCGAGAGCCCGAAGTCGGACGCCTGCAAGGCGGCGGTCGCGGCGGGCGGCACCCAGGCGCTCTACGACTGGAACGGCATCCGGATCGGTGACGCGAACGGACAGCACCGGGCGCTCGTCCCGGACGGCAAGCTGTGCAGCGCGAACAACGAGGAGTTCAAGGGCCTCGACCTGGCCCGCGCCGACTGGCCGGCGACCGCCGTGCACAGCGGCTCGTACACCTTCAGGTACCGCGTGACCGCGCCGCACAAGGGCACCTTCAAGGTGTACCTCACCAAGGCGGGCTACGACCCCGCCAAGCCGCTGGCCTGGTCCGACCTGGACCTGGAGCGCCCGGTGGCGACGGCCACGGACCCGGTCGCCACCGGCGGCTTCTACACGTTCTCCGGCACCCTCCCCGAGCGTGCGGGCAAGCACCTGCTGTACGCGGTCTGGCAGCGCTCGGACAGCCCGGAGGCGTTCTACTCCTGCTCGGACGTCGCCTTCGGCGGCTCGTCCGGAAACAGCGGCTCGACGGGCGGCGGCTCCACGGGCAGCGGTTCCGCCGCGGCCCCGGCCGCCTCCGCGCCCTCCGAGCGGCAGATAGAGGCCGGTGCCGACAAGTCGACGATCGAGCACCACGGCCACGGGGACGACGACGCCCGTACGTCCGCGGAGCCGACCACCGGGGCGAGCGCCGGAGCGACCGCGGAGGCCACCGCCGACGCGGCCACGGAGACGGCCACCGAAGCGGCGGCCCCGGCCGCGCCGACGACGGCGGCCAACGACCCGAAGGCCGCCGTCGTCGGCGAGAACCTGGCCGAGACCGGCGGCGACCCCCGTACCCCGTACTTCGCGGTCGGCGGCGCGGCGGCGCTGGCGCTGGGCGCGGCCGCGCTGTTCGCCTCGGTGCGACGGCGTGCGGTGAGCGGCGGCCGGCACGGCCGCTGAACAGGACTCCGGGGCCTGACCGGCGGCTCAGGCCGGACAGGCCCCGGCGGAACGACCGCGCGTCAGCTGAGGACCGACGCGCAGGTGGTGGGGCTGGCGTGGGCCGGGTCGAGGGCGTTCGCCACCTCGTGGAAGGCGATCCGGTCGGTCACGCCGAGCAGCGCGTGTTCCGAGAGGTCGAGCGAGCACAGGTCCTGGATCAGCACGTTCTTCACGTCGGACCCGCTCAGGAACTGGCTCTGGTACGGGGTGACGACCTCGTCGTACTTGCTGGCGATGACCGTGTAGTGGACGCCGGGCACGGTGTCGCCGCCCTGGTTGAGCCTGGTCATGAAGTCGGACCCGACGACCTGCTGGGCGAGTGCGGGGGTGGCCAGGGTGAGCAGGTCCTCGGCGCCGGGGAAGTACGGCAGCAGCTTGGCGAGCCCGCTGAGGGTGGTGCCGTGGCTGTTGGGCGCGATGCCGACGAGGGCGTTCACCTTGGCGGCGCCGCCGAGGAACTTCAGGTAGTAGCGGGGCATCATGCCGCCCTGCGAGTGGCCGACGAGGTCGGCCTTGGCGGTGCCGGTCGCGGCGAGCACCTTGTCGACGAAGGCGGACAGCTGCTCGGCCGACTTGTCGATGGGCCCGAGGCCGTGGATGAGGGGGACGCCGGTCAACTCGCCGTAGTCGAAGGAGAAGACGCAGTAGTCGCGGCTCGCCAGGTAGGGGGCGAGGGACAGCCAGTTGTCGACGGAGTTGGCGAAGGTGCCGTGGACCAGGACCACCGGGCGGGGGTGGGCGGCGGACGGCTTGCAGGAGTAGTCGTTCCAGCCGTGGCTGGGAGCCGCGCTCGCGGCGGCGGACACACGGGCGGCGGACGCGTGGGCGGCGGTGGCGGGGACGGTGGCGACCGCGGCGGTCATCAGCAGCGCGGCAAGCGGTCTGAGCACTCGCTTCCAGGGCAGCATCGGGTGATCTCCTTGCGGCTCATGGGGGGTACGACGGCATTACGCCCTGTGATCCGGATCACGGGATGCTGTTCATCCGTCAAGTTACGGGCGGGTAGCCCCGGTGTGAAGTTACGCGTCAGTAAAAAGTTCCCAGTGGTCACTGGCGGGGTCGGGGCGCAACGGACGAAGCGTCACCAGGAAGGCCTGAGCGGGCCGTAGGGCGCGATACGCACCAAGTGCTCGCACAACAAGCCCACTTCGGACTCGCCCAGCAGCCCGGCCCACTCCCCCACGATCTCGGCGATCGCTTCCTCCGCCGCCCGGGTGCAGGCCCAGCCACGCTCGGTCAGCACCACGAGCCGGGCCCGCGCGTCCTCGGGATGCGGCCGCCGTTCGGCGTACCCCTTGCGCACGATCTCGTCGACGAGCTGACTGGCGGCCTGCTTCGTCACCCCGAGGTGGGCGGCGAGATCGGTGACCGTCGCGCCGTCCGGCGCGAGCCGGGCGAAGGCGAAGCCGTACGCGGGCCGCCCCTCGAACCCCCGCGCGACGACACCGTCGTCGACACGTCTGGTCAGGTCGCCTGCGGCGGCGAGCAGGGCGGTGGCCAGGGCGAGGGCTTCGGATTTCTGCACGGTCGCATTGAAACACCCTCGACGAACCGGTCAACCCCCTTGACGAGTTGGTCAACCTCCTTGACCATGTAGTCAAGCGACTTGACCACTTACGAGGAGGCACCCATGCCCGTCATCCGCTCGTCCGACGCCGTCACCCACGAAATGCACGGCGCCCGGTTCGTCTCGCACGCCGGCTCCCACACCGGCAGCAAGCAGCTGTGCGCCTGGCGGGGCGAGATCCCGCCGGGGACCAGGGCGCCCGCGCACACCGTCGACCGGGAGGAGATCCTCCATCTGCTCGACGGCGAGCTCGTGGTCACGCTGGACGGCCGCACCGACCGCGTCACCGCCGGCGACACCCTGATCATCAACCCCGGCGCGACGCTCACCGTCGAGAACCACTCCGACCGGACCGCGATCTCCTGGGTCACCAGCTCCATCGGACTGGAGGCGGAACTGGCCGACGGCACCCGGATCGCCCCGCCCTGGGCCCGCTGAGAGCGAGGCCGCCGTCGGCGCGCAGTTCCACCGGTTCGGCGAGGCTCCAGGCGGCGCCCGTCACGCCGAGACCGCGCGGGCCGCGCCGCTGCACCACCCCGCGCCCCAATAGCGGCCAGGAGCGGAGGACCGTGTGGGCGCAGGCGTCCGTGCCCCGCTCGGAGGCCCGCTCGGCCAGTCGCTCCGGGCGGCCGGTCAGCCGATCCGGGCGCCGAAGGCCGACAGCGCCTCGGTGACCGGCTGGAAGAAGGTCACGCCGCCCGCGGTGCAGTCGCCGCTGCCGCCGGAGGTGAGGCCGATCGCCGCGTCGCCGTCGAAGAGCGGGCCGCCGCTGTCACCGGCCTCGGCGCAGACGTCCGTCTGGATCAGACCGCGCACGGTGTCGCCGTTGCCGTAGTTCACGGTGGCGTCCAGGCCGGTGACCGTGCCGGAGCGCGCCCCGGTCGTCGCACCGCTGCGGGTCACCCGCTCGCCGACCCTGGCGTCGGCCGCCCTGGTGACGGCCCGCGCGGACCCGTTGTGGAGGTCGACCTCGCTCGGGTGGGCCACGTCCGCGGTGTACTTGACCAGACCGAAGTCGTCGCCCGGGAAGCTGGACCGCTCGTTGCTGCCGATCGTGGCGCCCCGGGAATCGGTCCAGGTGGGGACCGCCTCGGTGCAGTGTCCCGCGGTGATGAAGTACGGCTGCCCGCCCTTGACCACGTTGAAGCCGAGCGAGCAGCGGCCGCCCGGGCCGGCGATCGCCTCGCCGCCGGCGATCAGGGGCTTGAACTCCCCCTTGCCGCGTCTGAGTTCGACGACCGGGCCGAGCCGGTCGACGACCTCGCCGAGCCTGGCCCACTCGGCGCCGGAGACGGTGCGGTCGGCGGTGACGACGATCCGGCCGGTACGGGAGTCGGTCACCCAGGAGGTACCGGGCACGGTCGCCTCGTCCGCGAGGATCGCGCGGGCGCGCTTCAGCTCGGCGAGGTTCCCGGCGAGCGTCGCGGCGAGGTTTCCGGCCGCCGCGGCCGACAGGACCCTGGGCGTGGACGCCCCGGCCGACTCACCGGCGTTCGCATTCTGGAAGGGGACTCCCGCGACGAGCAGCGCGGCGACACCCGCAGCCGCCACGGCCGCACGGCGTCCGGGTGTGCGTCGATACTTCAACTCATGTCCTCCTGCGGGAGGCCGGCCCGACGGGCGACGGGGACCCGACGGGCCGGAAGGCCGGTTGACGAGCGTCAACTCTTCCGAGTCGCACAGGGAGCACACAAGGTCGACTTCGGGGCGCGCACGGCGGCTCTCGCACGCCCCGGCGCGCCGACCGGCCTCAGCACCCGATGACTCGCCGTCAACCGATGACTCGCCGTCAACCGGTGACTCGCCGTCAGCCGGTGAGATCTACTCCTGCCTTGAAACCGCCCCTTCGCGATCCGGGTTCAAGGGGTCCGCGACCGGATGGAGTTGCTGCTCCACGGGCAGCTCGGTCACCGGAGCCGACGGCGGGACCGGCTGCTGAAGCGGCGTCGGCTGCTGGACCGGGACCGGCTGCGGGACCGGCTGCTGGGCCTTCTCCAGGAAGCGCAGCAGCTCCACCGGGAAGGGCAGGACGAGCGTGGAGTTCTTCTCGGCGGCGACCGCCACCACCGTCTGCAACAGCCGCAGTTGCAACGCGGCGGGCGTGTCCGCCATCTGCTGCGCGGCCTCGGCGAGCTTCTTCGACGCCTGGAGCTCGGCGTCGGCGTTGATGACCCGGGCCCGCCGCTCCCGGTCGGCCTCGGCCTGGCGGGCCATGGAACGCTTCATGGTCTCGGGCAGGGACACGTCCTTGATCTCGACCCGGTCGATGGAGACACCCCACTCCACGGCCGGGCTGTCGATCATCAGCTCAAGACCCTGGTTGAGCTTCTCCCGGTTGGACAGCAGGTCGTCCAGCTCGCTCTTGCCGATGATGGACCGCAGCGAGGTCTGCGCCATCTGCGCGACGGCGAACCGGTAGTCCTCGACCCGTACGACCGCCTCGGCCGGGCCGATCACCTTGAAGTAGACGACGGCATCCACGCGCACGGTCACGTTGTCGCGGGTGATGCCCTCCTGGCCCGGCACCGGCATCGTGACGATCTGCATGTTGACCTTGCGGAGCTTGTCCACGAACGGCACGATCATCGTGAATCCGGGTCCGCGCACCTCGGGCCGGAGTCTGCCGAGCCGGAACACCACGCCCCGTTCGTACTGCTTGACGACCCGCGCCGCCGTCATCATGTACACCGCTCCGGCGGACGCGAGCACCGCTCCCGCCGCCACCAGCTCCTCGACCATCACGACCCCCCGGGGTCCGACGTGGGTGCCGCCCGGGCCGGCACCGCCCGCGGCATTCACCACGTCCGACGGTAACGCCGACGCCCGGACAAGGGCGAGCCCCCGCACGCCGGTTGCGTACGGGGGCCGACCGGTCCGCCGACCGCGGACCGCGAACCGGGCAGGACGTCAGCCGACGCTGACGCCGTAGTAGCTCAGCGCCTCGGTGACCGGCTGGAAGAACGTCGTGCCGCCGGAGGTGCAGTTGCCGCTGCCGCCGGAGGTCAGACCGTAGGCCACGGAGCCCGAGTAGAGCGGGCCGCCGCTGTCGCCGCCCTCGGCGCAGACCGTGGTCTGGATCATCTGGTACACGACGTCACCACTGCCGTAGTTGACCGTGGCGTTCAGCGCGGTGACCCGGCCGCTGTGCGTGCCGGTGGTGGAACCACGACGGTAGACGGTCGTGCCCACGCTCGGCGTGGCCGCGCTGCTGATGGTCTGGCTGCCGACGGAGCTCGGGTGCGCGGCCGAACCGGTGTAGCGCACCAGCGCGAAGTCGTTGGTCGGGAAGCTGTAGCTGACGTTCGAGCCCAGCACGGTGCTCTGACCGGAGTTGGAGTACCAGGTGGAGGCGACCTCGCCGCAGTGGCCCGCGGTCAGGAAGTAGTAGGTGCTCCCGCTGTGCACGTTGAAGCCGAGCGAGCAACGGTAGCCGCCGCCGTAGATGGCGTCGCCACCGGTGATCAGCCGCTTGAACTGGCCCGGGGTGTGCTTGATGGTCAGGGCGCCGGCGTTGCTGCCCGCGTCCGCCTTGATCTGTGCGATCTCGGCGTCGGAGACCGTGCTGTCGACGGTGACGACCACACGGTTCGTCTTGGCGTCGACGGCCCAGGCGGTGCCCGCGATGTCGGACCTGAGCACGGACTGGTTGACGTTGCTGAGCTGGTTCGCGCTGAACGTCTGGACGTCGGTCGCACTCGCGGTGGGGACGGCGAACGCGGCTGCGGCCACGAATCCGGTCGCCACGGCGATCAGCCGGGTCCGTCTCGCGATGCCGCTTCGAAGGGTGGTGCGCTTGATCCTCACTTTTCGTTCCCTCCCAGGGGAATTCGGGGGCCCGCGTGGGGTCGAGGCCCGTGAGGCGCAGCCGGGGAAGGCCGCCCGGATTTCGGACGTGCCGTGTCCCTGACAAGCGCTGTGGGGGAGTATTCGACCGCACGGCCGACGCGCGCAAGGGCGCCTTTCGGCCGTGCAGCCTTCAACTTAACTACGCCCTCGGACGGTTGCCCCCACCGTCAGGCCAAGTCCCGCTCCCCCGCGGCGATCGCGACGCACAGACCGTTCTCGCAGCGGGTCACCCGGCGTGCTCAGATCCCGCAGTCGCAGCACTCACAGCACTCACAGCAGTCGCAACAGCCACTGCAATCACCGCAGTCACCACAACTGCCGCAACACCCCTCGCGCCTCTTGCGCGACCAGGGTCCCTCGTAGCTGTCGGCACAGCACACCTTGCAGGTGCAGCAGAGCCCGATCGCGACCGCGCACCCGGCCCAGAAGCCCCGCTTGCCGGGGCTCGGCGGCAGCCCGCCGAAGGGGTTGCCTCCGTCGGGACTCCCATAGGGGTTGCCGCCGTCCGGACTCCCATAGGGGTTCCCCGGCACCGGCCCCGGCGCCTTCCCCCGCCCGGGCCCCTGCCCCGGCCCCTGTGGCGGGAAAGCGCCCTCCGGCGTGTGCCCGCAGGCTTCCGTCCCGAACGCCCGGTCCACCGACCGCCGCAGTTCGTGCGCGAGCAGCAGATGGGCCAGCCGGCCGTCCGCGAACTCCACCTCGCGCAGGGCGAGCCGGATGCCGTGCAGCGCGTCGTCGGCGAGCCGCCGGGCCTCGCCGAGCGGGGTGCCGGTCGCGGTGAGCGGGTTCCAGGCCCCCGACGAGGCGTCGGCCTCCCGGTCCTCGACGGCGTCCAGCAGATGTGCGAGCCGCCCGAACAGCCGTCCGGCCTCGGCCAGCGGGACGGCGTTGCCCGGCCGCCCGGCCAGCACCGCGGTGTGCGCGAAGGCCGCCGCGGTGGCCGTCTCGGTGGGTTCGGTGACCGCCAGGATCGGCGTCCCCGGCCCGGCCAGGGTCTCCAGACCGGTCTGCCGGTCCACCGCCTCGACGAGCACGGCGGTGTCGAACCCGACGGCACTCCCGCCGCGCGCACCAGCCCGCTCCCAGCTCCGGGCGACCCGGCGGGCGGCGAGCGCCACCGGCCTGCGGGCCAGCAGCCCGTCCCCGTCGGCGACATGGTCGTGCACCTTGGCCGAGGCGAGCACCAGCGAGACGGCGGCGGCGAGCCGGGCGCCCTCGCCGTTCGCGACGGACGCGGTGCGCATACCGCGCAGCGGGCAGGGGCCCGCCGTACGCCGGCCGCCACCCTCGGCCGCCGGGCGCTGAGCCTCCGTCAAAACCGATATGAGCAGCCCGTCATAGTTCGTCACGATGCGCGCGAACTGTCCGTGGTCGGCGCGAAGGGCGAGGCAGAGCCCGCACAGGTGCGCCATCCACTGGGCGCGCAGCCCCTCACCGAGACGGTGGCTGCACGGCCTGACGATTCCGAACAAGACGACCCCCCGTGGTCCGTACGGCGTCGAACAGCCGCATCGTATCGGCTGCCTTGCCGGCCCTCCGTTCACCCGTACGCACCGCTCGTCACCCGTCCGCCGCGAAGAATCATATTTCACTCATAGTCAGCAGCCGCATACAGCACGACCCTTGGGGAACGCGGGCTCTCGACGGATCGACTGTGCACCAGTACCGTCACAAACCCCCCGTGCGGCGTCTATCCACTTGGCGCGACATCCGCATCATGGACGACCATAGGGATGCGGATAGCAAGAAAGACCGCTGTGAGAGGAGGCGTCCATGGGATCTGTGCGCAAGGCGAGTGCCTGGCTTGGCCTCGTCGACGACAACGATGACGAGCGTTACTACGACGACGACTACTCCGAGGGGACCGACTCCGGGGCCGCCTGGGTCACCGACCCGCGGGTCAAGGTGGCCACGGACACGGCCGAGGAGAAGGGCCGCCGGATCGGCACGGTCACCCCGGACAGCTTCCGGGACGCCCGCGCCATCGGCGAGATGTTCCGGGACGGTGTCCCGGTCATCATGAACCTCACCGCCATGGAGGCCGCCGACGCCAAGCGCGTCGTCGACTTCGCGGCCGGACTGATCTTCGGACTGCGCGGCTCGATCGAGCGTGTGTCCACCCGCGTGTTCCTGCTGACCCCCGCCGACACCGAGATCGTCAGCGGGGAACCGGCCGCACGCCGTTCCGACGGCTTCTTCAACCAGAGCTGAGGCAGGGCCGACCACCGGCCCTGCCCCGGCGGGGGCCCACCGGCCCTGCCCGGCGGAGTCTCACCGGAAGGCGTCGAGCCCGGTGAGCGCCTTGCCCAGCACGAGCTGATGCATCTCGACGGTGCCTTCGTACGTCAGCACCGACTCGAGGTTGGTCGCGTGCCGCATCACCGGGTACTCCAGGGAGATCCCGTTGGCACCGAGGATCGTCCGCGCCGTACGGCAGATCTCGATGGCCTCCCGTACGTTGTTCAGCTTGCCGAAACTGACCTGCTCGGGACGCAGGCGGCCGGCGTCCATACGCCGCCCGAGGTGATGGGCGAGCAGGATCCCCTTGTGCAGCTCGACCGCCATGTCGGCGAGCTTGGCCTGGGTGAGCTGGAACCCGCCGATGGGCCGTCCGAACTGCTCCCGCGTCCGCGCGTAGGAGACGGCGGCCTCGAACGAGGCGCGCGCCGCGCCCATCGCGCCCCAGACGATGCCGTAGCGGGCGTGGGAGAGACAGCTCAGGGGGCCGCGCAGCCCGACGGCCTCCGGCAGGAGGGCGTCGGCCGGCAGTCGTACGTCGTCGAGCACGAGCTCACTGGTGACGGAGGCACGCAGGGACCACTTGTGCTTGATCTCCGGGGCGGAGAACCCCGCGCTGTCGGTGGGCACGGCGAAGCCCCGGATCCCGTCCTCGGTCTGCGCCCACACGACCGCGACCCCGGCCACCGACCCGTTGGTGATCCACATCTTGCGGCCGTTGAGCACCCAGTCGGAGCCGTCGCGCTCGGCGTGGGTGCGCATGGCGGCGGGGTCGGAGCCGTGGTCGGGTTCGGTGAGTCCGAAGCACCCGATGACCTCGCCGGCGGCCATGGCGGGCAGCCAGCGCTGCCGCTGCTCCTCGCTGCCGAACCGGTGGATCGCGTACATGGCGAGCGACCCCTGCACGGAGACGAGGGAGCGGATGCCGGAGTCGGCGGCCTCCAGTTCCAGGCAGGCGAGTCCGTACTGCACGGCGGTGGCGCCCGCGCAGCCGTATCCGTCGAGCGACATGCCGAGCGCGCCGATCCCGCCGAGTTCGCGGGCGAGCTCCCGGATGCCGGGCAGCTCCCCCTTCTCGTACCAGTCGGCGACGTACGGCAGGACGCGGTCGGCGGCCCAGCTGCGCACGGTGTCCCGGACGGCCAGGTCCTCGGGGTCGAGCAGGTCGTCGATGCCGAGGGGGTCGGTGGGGTCGAAGGGGGGCGACTTCGGGGACACGGACACGGGACACCCTCCGGCAACTCAAAACTAGCGCCGCTAGTTACGGCTCGACCGCGGCCGACGTTACGACGCCGTGTGCCCCACGTCCAGCCTGACGCCGTGTGCCCTACGCCCTGCCCGACGCAGGGTGCCTCGCATCCGGCCCGACGCAGGGTGCCTCACGTCCGGCCCGGCGCGACCCATGTCCGACCCGCCGGTCTCCCCCGCCGCCCGTCGCCCGCCCCCTGAGGTCTGCCCGCGGCCCGGCTTCCCGGTCGTGGTCTGCGCGCCGCCCGCCTTCCCGCGCGGGTCCGCCCGCCGGACGCCCGGCGGCGCCCCCGCGCGCCCGCCGCCCGCTCGGAGGGGGGGGGCGGCCGCTCACGCCGAGACGCGCGGCTCCGTGGTTTCCTCCGCAGGGACCGGGACCCGGAGGAGCCCCGGGACCTCCTCCGTCGGGACACGGGGCCGGGCGACCTCCCGCGGCACCGGTACGGCGGGCGCCGACGCGTCCTCCTCGCACTGCATGACCCTGGGCAGCCGCAGCGCCATCACCGCGCCCAGCAGCAGCAGGCCCGCGCTCACCAGCAGCGTCACATGCAGCCCGTGCACGAAACTGTCCCGGGCGGCCCGGCGCAGGGCGGCGCCCGCCGGACCCCCTAGCCGTCCGGCCACGTCGTAGGCCTCGCCCAGGGAATGCCCCGCCGCGGTCGAAGCGGCCGCCGGAACACCCGGCACGGAGGCGAGGCCGGGCGCGTACGCCGCGTTCATCACCGTGCCCAGCAGGGCGATCCCGATCCCGGCGCCGAGCTGGTACGACGTCTCGCCGATCGCCGAGGCCCCGCCGGACTGCGCGGGCGGCGCCTCGCTCAGCATGGACTCGTACGCCCCGAACAGCGTCGTCTCCAGCCCGAAGCCGAGCAGCACGAACCCGGCCAGCAGCAGCGCCGGGTTGTCCGAGCCGCCCATGGCGGTCAGGGTCACCACCGCGGCCGCGGTGAGGCAGAACCCGGCGCACACCATCCGCCGCGGCCCGAAGCGCCGCAGCAGCCGCGCCCCGGCCAGCCCGGCGGCCATCGCCGCGACGGTCAGCGGCAGCAGCCGCAGCCCCGTGCGCAGCGGCGAGAGTCCCAGCACCAGCTGGAGGTACTGCGCGGCGATCAGCTCCAGGCCGACCAGCGCCAGCATCGCCAGCACGATGCACCCCACCGAGACGCTGAACGCCGGCCGGGCGAACATCCGCAGGTCCACCAGGGGATGCGGGCGGTGCCGCTGACGCCGTACGAACAAGGTGAGCAGCACCGCGCCCAGCACGAGCGGCAGCACGGTGAACGCGCTCGCCGCCGGTTCGCCGGCGCCGAGCCGCTTGACGCCCAGCACCACGCCGAACAGTCCGGCCGCGGCCATCAGCGCGCCGACGACGTCCCAGGGTCCCTCGCCGTTCCCGGTGGACTCGGGCAGCAGCGCCCGGCCGACCGGCAGGCTCACCAGCATCAGCGGGATGTTGACCAGGAAGACCGAGCCCCACCAGAAGTGCTCCAGCAGGAATCCGCCGAGCAGCGGCCCGACCGCCGCGCCGACCGCGGCGACCGCGCTCCAGATGCCGATCGCCATCGCGCGTTCCCGCCGGTCGGGGAAGACCTGCCGCAGGATCGAGAGGGTCGCGGGCATGATCATCGCGCCGCCGACGCCCAGCAGGGCCCGCGCGACGATCAGGGTCTGCGCGTCCTGGGCCAGCGCGGCCAGGCCGGAGGCGACCCCGAACAGCGCGTACCCGAGCAGGAGGATCCTGCGGCGGCCCACCTTGTCGCCCAGGGTGCCGAAGAGGATCAGCAGCGAGGCGCAGACGAGCGGGTAGGTGTCGACGATCCAGAGCAGCTGCATCGCGTCGGGCCGGAGGTCCTCGGTGACGGCCGGCACCGCGACGTGCAGCACGGTCGCGTCGACGGCGACGAGGAGCAGGCTGACGCACAGGACGACGAGCACGACCCAGCGGTTGGCACCGGCCCCGGCCGCCCGGCGGCGCAGCGCGGCGGCCGTGGTCGTCCCGGCCATGTAGTACCTCCCAGAAGATCCCTCGGGGTGCGGCGGGCTCACAGGGTCGGGGACTTCCCCATGACTCGGCCGGAGAGGAGCGGTGGTCTCCGGCCCGCGCAGTTCGCACGCGAGTGGCACGTCAGCGTACGCGAGTTCGTTCCCGCGCCCAGTGGCGGACCTCTCACACCTGGTGGGGATCCCGTGTGGCGTAGGCCACTGCCCCCTTCCCCGCACGCCCCGCCGGGCCGTCCGGTTCCGGGCGCGGTCGATAATCGGACCCGTGACCCCTCCAGTGACGCGTACGGCGTCCCCGCCCGCCGCCGCCCTGCGCCGGGCGGCTCCGGCTCTCCTGGGGTACGCGGCCGTGCGCGCCCTGGGTCTGCTCGCGCTGACCCTGTTCGCCCAGGCGCGGGGCAAGAACGCGTACACCCTGCTGACCGGCCGGTGGGACTCGCTCTGGTACACGAGGGTCGCCGAGCTGGGATACGGCTACGAGGTGCGCCTGCCGAACGGCGACGTCCACTCCAATCTGGCCTTCTTCCCGTTGCTGCCCTGGCTGGAGCGGCTGCTGCACACGGTCACCCCGCTGTCGTACGCCGGCGCCGGACTGGCCGTCTCCCTGCTCGCCTCGCTCGCGGCGGCCTGGGGGATCTTCGCGGTGGCGGACCTGGTGTACGGCCGCCGGGCCGGTGTGTGCGCCGTGCTGCTGTGGGCGGTCCTGCCGGTGGGGATCGTGCAGTCGATGGCGTACAGCGAGTCGCTGTTCACCGCGCTCGCCGCCTGGTCCCTGTACGCGGTGCTGACCGGCCGCTGGCTGACCGCCGGGCTGCTGGCCGCGCTGGCCGGTCTGACCCGGCCGGTCGGGCTCGCCGTGGTCGCGGCGGTGTGGACGGCGGGCATCGCCTCGTTCGGGCGAACAGGGAGCGAAACGCGCCCAAGGGGCGCACATACAGAGGAGCGCGCCCCTTCCCGCACGCGTCGCGCCCTCGCCATGCTGATCGCGCCCCTCGGCGCCGCGGGCTACGTGTTCTGGGTCGGCCGGCACACCGGCAGGGGCCCGCTCGGCTACCTCGACGTGCAGGCGGGCTGGCGCAACGGGTTCGACGGCGGCTACGCCTTCGCCCGCTTCGTCGCCGACAAGTTCACGTCGTTCCCGTCCGCCCTGGCCGGCGCCGGGCTGGTCATCGGGGTCGGCCTGGTGATCTGGCTGTACGTCGTCGGGGTACGGCAGCGCCAGCCGCTGCCGCTGCTGGTGTACACGGGTGTCGTCACCGCGCTCGCGCTGTGCGCGTCGAGCTACTTCGGCTCGAAGCCGCGCCTGCTGCTGCCCGCGTTCCCGCTGCTGCTGCCGCTCGCCCTGGCCCTGGCCCGGCTGCGCACCTCGAGGTCCGCGCTGGTGGCGGGTGGTGTCGCGGTGCTGTCGGCCGTGTACGGAGCGTCGTGGCTGAACGGCTCCGGCCCGCCGTGACCGGCCCCGGCCGGCCGGTGAGCGTCCGGATAATTCCACCCCAGGATTCGGTGAACGAATTCATAAGTGACATAAAACCGCTCCCTAGAATGATCAAAGGAATTGCAGGGACCGGCATCACGGCATTGACGAAACAGAGGAAATAGAGCCTCGCCTGAGAGGAATCCCACATCACATCGTCATCACAAACACGCTGAATCGACCGGGAACTGAGCTCACTCGCTGTAACGTCGATTGGGTGCGTACCGAACGAAAGCTCACCCGTCTGGACCGGGTGTTCGCCAGGCTGGACCGTGAGCCGGAACGGCCGGCTCACATCGATGTGCCGAGGATGAGCCGGCACAGGATCGTGCTGTTCAGCGCGACCCTTGCCTTCTACCTGGCGATCGTGTGGGCCGTGGTGATCACCTCATGGCTGGTCCGGCTCGACTGGCAGGTCATGTTCTTCCGGCCGTACCAGCAGTGGCCGCAGATCCACGCCTTCCTCGACTACTACGTGGTCCTCGGCCAGCGCGGCCCGACGGCCGTGATGGTCGCGGCCTGGCTGGGCTGGCGCTCCTGGCGTCAGCACACGCTGCGCCCCCTGCTGAGCCTGGGCGCCTCCCTGCTGCTGCTGAACCTCACGGTCGGCGCCGCCAAACTGGGCATGGGCCGGCTCGGCCCGCACTACGCGATCACCATCGGCTCGAACGAGATGGGTCTGGGCGGCGATATATTCCCCAGCGGCCACACCGCCAACGCGGTGGTGACCTGGGGGATTCTGGCGTATCTGGCCTCCACGCCGAGAGCGCGCCGCTGGCTGTCCGCGCTGTCCGCGGTGACCTCGCTCGGGGTCGGCCTGACCACCGTCTACCTCGGCACGCACTGGCTGAGCGACGTGGTCCTCGGCTGGGCGGCGGGCCTGCTGATCCTGCTGGCCCTGCCGTGGTTCGAGCCGGTGGTGGCCGGCGCCGAGACCGCGCTGTTCGACCTGCGGGACCGCCTGCGCGACCGTCTGCGCGACCGGCGCTCCGGCACGAAGGTCGCTCCGGTGCCCGCCCCCGCGTCCCCGGTGGGTGCCCCGGTGCTGCTCAAGCCCCGTACCGCGGCCCAGGGCGAGGCCGCGGCGGCCCGCGAGGCGACCGTCCAGGTGCGCCCGCAGCGGACCCCCGTCCACCTGGCCCCCGGACCGCACACCGCCCGCTCGGAGCGCACCCCGGCCGCCCCGGCGGGCAGCCGCCGACCGCCGCCGCACCCGGACCGCCTGCCCCGGGGCGCGGCCGCCTCGACGGCCCGCCCCCTGACCGGCGGCTGACCCCCGCGCACGGCGGGGCCGCCGGTACGCACCACCCGGCCGCGCGACGACGAGGGCCCGGCTCCTGCGGCACAGGAGCCGGGCCCTCGTCGTCGCCGCGCGCGTCAGCCCTTCCAGGCCCGCGTCACCCTGCCGTCCCGCACCTCGAAGTTCAGCCGGCCCACGCGGTACTCCATGGTGATGACCGTGCCCGGCGGCAGCGAACGCACCGCCGTCCAGCCGCGCTCCCGGGCGAGCCGCTCGGCACGCCCGGCCTCCAGGCCGACATACGTCTCCGGACTGTCCTCGGGCTCCGCGGGCGGAGTGGGAATCGGTGCCATGCCGCCACGCTAGGCCGTGGGCGGCTTCCCCGGAAGGCCCGACTGCGCCATGGATCACTCGGGTCACACTTCTGTCACAGGATCACGACATACGTTTCGATCGAACTGCGTCACACGATCGGGCGGTTGCACAGCTCTTCCGCGGGTATTCGAACGCAATTACCGTACGCCTGTCCGGCCCCGTGAAATGGGCGATGGAAAATACCGGGATAACCGCTCCGGAGCGGTGTTCCCCGGCGATTTCACACGGGGGCGCGGGAGCTGACGCCACATAGGAAATTCACGGCTCCATCACACGCTCCCCGTACGGCCCCCGCCGGGAACGGGACGGCGCGGGCGGCACGGCGGAGGCGTCACGGCGCGGCCCGTGAGCCCGTGGGCACAGGTGCGGCACGGGCTCCGGCGGGCCCGGGGCGCGGCCTCGCACCCGCCGACCCGGCACGACTTCACCGCACCGCCCCGGATCCGCCCGGAGTCCCCGGCGTCCGGTCCGCGCCGTCCCGAGTACGCGGGCCGGGACCGGCGGACCGGGCCAGCGCCGCGTCCAGCCGGTCCCGGGCCGCCCTGATCGCCTCGACGAGTTCGGCCGGTTCCAGCACCTCGAACGGCAGGCCCATCATCATGACGTGGACGACCATCACGTCCAGGTTCGTGGCGCCGGTGCGCAGGACGCAGGCGTCGTCGCCGTCGGCCTCCAGCGTCCCGGCGGAGGGCGAGACCCGCTCGGCGGCCTCCTGCAGCGGCACCAGCAGCCGGACGGCGGCGTGTGCGGCGTACGCGCGCGTGGAGACCCCCCGGGAGACATAGGCGGCGAGGTCCTCGGCGGGCGGCTCACGGGGCGTGAAGCGCGGTCCGTGCGGCGGTCTGGGCGTCATGCGGTCGACGCGGAAGGTCCGCCAGTCCTGCCGGTCGACGTCCCAGGCGACCAGGTACCAGCGGCGTTCGGTGCACACCAGGCGGTGCGGCTCGACGCTGCGGCGGGTGGCCGCGCGGTCGTGCCCGAGGTAGTCGAAGCGCAGCCGTTCGGTGTCCCGGCAGAGGTGGGCGAGTTCGGTGAGCACGGCCGGGTCCACGGCGGACGGCCGCGGGCCGCGCAGCATGGGCACGGTGAAGGCGTTCAGGGCGGCCACCCGTCGGCGCAGCCGGTGCGGCAGCACCTGCTCCAGTTTGGCCAGGGCGCGTACGGAGGTCTCGTCGATGCCCTCGATGCCCTGCCCGGCGGCCGTGCGCAGTCCGACGGCGACGGCCACCGCCTCCTCGTCGTCGAGGAGCAGCGGCGGCAGTTCGGCGCCGACGCCGAGTTGGTAGCCGCCGCCCGTGCCGGGGCTGGCGTTGACCGGGTAGCCGAGTTCACGCAGCCGGTCCACGTCCCGGCGCACGGTGCGCGCGGTGACGCCGAGCCGGTCGGCGAGTTCGGCCCCGGACCACTCGCGGTGGGCCTGCAGGAGCGAGAGCAGGCGCAGCAGTCGTGCGGAGGTCTCCAGCATGGTCGAAGTGTCGCGCACGGGGCGCACGGCGGCCGCCCCCCGCCGTCTCCCGCGCGGGAGAGGGTGGGGGGCGGGCGGCTCAGAGGTCGAGGCGCTGTCCGGGCAGGATCACGTCGGGATCGTCGCCGATGACGGCCTTGTTGGCGGCGTAGATCCGCCGCCAGTCGGTGCCGTGCCGGGCCGCGATGCCGCTGAGCGTGTCACCGGGGCGGACGGTGTAGTCGCCGTGCGAGGCGCCGCGGGCCGGGTGCTCCGTCGGACGGGCCGGCGACGTCGACTGCTTCGAGGACTTCGACTCCTTCGAGGACTTCGTCGACTTCGAGGAGTGCGAGGAGTGCGTGGACTTCGACGTCGACGACGATGTCGACCTCTGCTTCGACGGGGCGGCCCCGTGGTTGCCCGCGGGGGCGCTGCCGGACGCTCCGGCGCGCGCCGCGCAGGTGGGCCAGGCGCCCCAGCCCTGGGCGCCCTGGACCTTGGTGGCCACGGCGATCTGCTGGGACCTGGTGGCCCGGTCGGCGGTCGGGGCGTAGGCGCCGCCGCCGTACGCGCGCCAGGTGCCGGCGGAGAACTGGAGGCCGCCGTAGTAGCCGTTGCCGGTGTTGATGTGCCAGTTGCCGCCGCTCTCGCACCGGGCTATGCGGTCCCACACCGCGCCGTCCGCCGCCGCCGCGTTGCCGGCCGTGGCGAGCAGTCCGAGGGGGGCGAGCAGTGCCGCCCCGGCGAGGACCGCCGTCGTACGGGTCTTACGGGTGATGCCGCCGTTGGTATCGGCACATTCGGACATGTGAGTCCCTCTCGAACAACTCGGGGTCCCCCGAGCGGACCGTTCCGACCGCGTACGGACGCGGTCGGCACGCTCCGCCCGTCCGCCGGACGGTGGTGCTGCGCCCTGTTGCGGCGCGGTCGGCGGACTTCCCGAGCGGTGCTCTGTGCACACGGCGGAGGAATGTAGAGAGCGGACCGCGGCGACATCAACCAACTCCCCGTCGTCCCAGGCCAGTTCATGGTTACCGCGGGTATCGGCGAAATCCGGCCACCCACTTAATTCGCCGATTTCCGCATTTGTCGACCAGGCGCCGAGGCGATTTGTGACTCACTTCACCAAATGAACTTCCTTGACTTTCTCCACCCTTGACGTTGAGTGTCCGATTCCGCACCCGCCGTGACCCTGTGCGGTGGATGGTTCGATTCCGTTCGCCCGGGAGCGTGACCCCCACCACAGATCGCCCGTTGTCTTCTGCATGAGCCCGGGACCACCCCGGACCACGGGCCGGGAGCCACCCGGTCCCGCCACGCACCGCATCCCGAGGGAGCCACCGTGCCGCGCATGCTCGACGTCAGCGACGAGGTACGCGCCGAGATCGGCGACGAAGAAGCCGACCGGCTGCTCGCCGGAGAGAACGCCCCGGGCAGTTACGACTGCACGTCCTGTCGCACCCCGGGCGACTCCGAGCACGAGCGCACCAGCACCGTCCTGTTCATCGGGGACGAGACCGCCGTACTCGCCTTCGCCCACGCGGGCTGCCTGCCCTCGCAGGTCGTCCAGGTCACCGAGGAGCAGTTGCAGGGCGCCGTCCGTTCCATCGGCGGCACCGCGGGCGGTGACCAGCAGCAGGCCATGCCCGAGCAGGCCGTGCTCGGCGTGACCAGCGGGCTCGTCCTGATCGCCGGGGAGCTGCACCCCGCGCTCGTGGTGGAGCCGACCGCGCCCATCGTGCGGCCCGGATCCACGGACATCGGCGACGACTTCCTGCCGCTGCTGATCGAGCAGGGTTTCATGCCGCTCATCGAACTGGCCGAGGTGCCGCCCGTGCTGCACGGCTGGTCGGTGCTGCTCGCCGCGGGCCAGCTGCACGCCGTGCTCCAGCCGGGCGCGAACGGGGGCCAGCCGGTCGCCTGGTGGCAGGCGCACCAGCCGCTCCAGGTCACCGACAGCTGGCGGGCGGCGGCCAACAAGCACCAGCAGGTGCTCATGTACGCGGCACCGGTCGGCTCGATCGGGCGCCAGCCCCGAGAGGACCTGCTGCGCGACGCGCTCGACAAGGCGGCGGCCAACGGCAAGCTGGTCGGCTCCGCGCTGCCGCTCGCGGGGATCTGAGCGTCCGCGCTCCCGAGCGGCCGGCCCGCCGAACGCGGCCCGGCCGCATCCCCTGGGCGGCGGGGTCGTTTGAACATACGTGCACGCATACGACGTTCCCCGCCGCCCGGCCTTCCAGCCGGTCCCGCCCGCAGGCTCCCCGCTCCGTCCGGGACGGGAGGTGCCCGCGCCGCGACCGGCTCAGGAACCTCATGGCGCTCCCTCCGCCACCCCGATCTACGACGCGCTCTACGCCGAGTACGTCAAGTCCTTCCGCTCCCTGCCCGGCGACCGCAGCGGCGAGGACGACCTGGGCTTCACCGCCTTCGCGAGCATCCCGCACCGCACGGGCTCGCCCGGCGGCCATCGCGCGGGCACCTTCAGCAGCTCGTACAGCGCCTACAGCGCGGGGGCGAGCAGCGCGCGGGGCGGCGGGCAGCCGTCCCCGTGGCAGCGCGTCGGACAGCTGGGGCAGCTCGGTCAGGGCAGGCAGGCGGCGCAGTCGGCACAGGGCAGCACGCAGCACGGCACCGGCACCGGCACGCAGCACGGCGCGGGCATGCGGCACGTCCCGGCGGCGCTGCCGCCCGCACCGCGCAGCGGCCTCTGAGTCCCTGGCCCGCACAGGGCCTCCGGGCCCCACGCACGACGCACGAGGGCGGCCCCGGGATTCCCGGGGCCGCCCTCGTGCGTCGTGTGCGTCCTACTTCCGCTTCGCGCCGCGCTTCTCGCGCACCCGTACGGAGATGTGGATCGGGGTGCCCTCGAACCCGAACTCCTCGCGCAGCCGACGCTCGATGAAGCGGCGGTAACCCGCCTCGATGAAGCCGGAGGCGAAGAGCACGAACCGCGGCGGCTTGGTGCCCGCCTGGGTGCCGAAGAGGATGCGGGGCTGCTTGCCGCCCCGGATCGGGTGCGGGTGGGCGGCGACCAGCTCGCCGAGGAAGGCGTTCAGCCGGCCGGTGGGGACCCGGGTCTCCCAGCCCGCCAGCGCCGTCTCGATGCCCGGGACCAGCTTCTCCATGTGCCGTCCGGTGCGCGCGGAGACATTGACCCGCGGCGCCCAGGCGACCTGGCCGAGCTCGGTCTCGATCTCCCGCTCCAGGTAGTAGCGGCGCTCCTCGTCGAGCGTGTCCCACTTGTTGAACGCGAGGACGATCGCCCGGCCGGCGTCGACGGCCATCGTGACGATGCGCTGGTCCTGGACGGAGATGTTCTCGGACGCGTCGATCAGGATGACGGCGACCTCGGCCTTCTCGACGGCCGCGGCCGTACGCAGCGAGGCGTAGTAGTCGGCGCCCTGCTGGAGGTGGACGCGCTTGCGGATGCCCGCCGTGTCGACGAACTTCCAGGTGACGCCGCCGAGTTCGATCAGCTCGTCGACCGGGTCGCGGGTGGTGCCCGCGAGTTCGTTGACGACGACGCGCTCCTCGCCCGCCACCTTGTTCAGCAGCGAGGACTTGCCGACGTTCGGGCGGCCGATGAGGGCGATCCGGCGGGGACCGCCGACACCGGTCCCGAAGGTCTGCGCGGGCGCCTCGGGCAGCGCCTCCAGCACGGCGTCCAGCATGTCGCCGGTGCCGCGGCCGTGCAGGGCCGAGACCGGGTGCGGCTCGCCGAGCCCCAGCGACCACAGGTAGGAGGCGTCGGCCTCGCCGCTCGGGCCGTCGACCTTGTTGGCGCACAGCACGACCGGCTTGCCGGCCTTGCGCAGCAGTCGTACGACCGCCTCGTCGGTGTCGGTCGCGCCGACCTTGGCGTCGACGACGAACACGACGGCGTCGGCCGCCTCGATCGCGTACTCGGCCTGGGCGGCCACGGAGGCGTCGATACCGAGGACGTCCTGCTCCCAGCCGCCGGTGTCGACGACCTTGAAGCGGCGGCCCGCCCACTCGGCCTCGTAGGTGACCCGGTCGCGGGTGACGCCGGGCTTGTCCTCGACGACCGCCTCACGGCGGCCGATGATGCGGTTCACCAGAGTCGACTTGCCGACATTGGGGCGGCCGACGACGGCGAGCACGGGCAGCGGGCCGTGGCCCGCCTCCTCGATGGCTCCCTCGACCTCTTCCAGGTCGAAGCCCTCCACCGCGGCGAGCTCCATGAACTCCGCGTACTCGGCGTCGCCAAGTGCTCCGTGGTCGTGCTCCTCGCCCGAGCCCTCGGAGTGGATCTGGTCGTTCATGAAGTCCGTACCTCGTTCATCGTGGTGATCGGTGGACCGCCCGTATCGGGTGATCCACTACTCAAGTGTCTCTTAGCGCCCGGTCAGGCGCCTGGCGTGGTCCAGGTGCGCCGCGAGCTGCTTCTGGATGCGCTCGGTCGCCTCGTCCAGCGCCTTGCGCGTACGCCGCCCGCTTCCGTCGCCCGCCTCGAACGGGTCGCCGAAGACGACGTCGACCCGGGAGCGCAGCGGAGGCAGCGCCTTCGCCAACCGGCTGCTGCGCCCGGAACTTCCCAGGACCGCGACGGGGACGATCGGCGCCCCGCTGCGGACCGCGAAGTAGGCGAGCCCGGCGCGCAGCGACGCGAAGTCGCCCTCGCCCCGCGTGCCCTCCGGGAAGATCCCGAGGACCCCGCCGGCCGCGAGCAGGTCGAGGGCCTGGGTGATCGCGGTGCGGTCGGCGGACTGACGGTCGACCTTCACCTGCCCGATGGCGAGCAGGAACGGGTCGAGCGGTCCGACGAACGCCTCCTTCTTGATCAGGAAGTGCGTCGGCCGGGGCGCCACGCCCATGACCATCGGGCCGTCGATGTTGTGGGAGTGGTTGACCGCGAGGATCACCGGGCCGGTCACGGGGACCTTCCAGGCGCCCAGGACGCGCGGTTTCCACAGCCCGTACATCAGGCCGACGCCGATGCGTCTGCCGACCTCGGCGCCCTTGACGGAAGGGACGGGGCGGGTGTTCACCGCGCGGCCCGCTTCTCCTCGACGAGGCTGACGACACACGCGATGACCTGCGTGAGCGTGAGGTCGGAGGTGTCCACCTCGACCGCGTCGTCCGCCTTGGCGAGCGGAGAGGTCTTGCGGCTGGAGTCGGCCGCGTCCCGCTTCAGCAGGGCCTCGCGGGTCGCCTGCACGTCGGCGCCCTGGAGCTCACCGCTGCGGCGGGCGGCGCGCGCCTCCGCGGAGGCGGTGAGGAAGACCTTCAGGTCGGCGTCGGGCAGCACGGTGGTGCCGATGTCACGGCCCTCGACGACGATCCCCCCGGCCGCCGAGGCCGCCAGCGAGCGCTGGAGCTCGGTGATCCGGGCCCGCACCTCGGGCACCGCGCTGACCGCGCTGACCTTGGAGGTGACCTCCTGGGTGCGGATCGGACCGGCCACGTCGGTGCCGTCGACCGTGATCGTCGGGGCGGCCGGGTCGGTGCCGGAGACGATGTCGGGCTTGCCGGCCGCGTCGGCGATCGCGGCCGGGTCGGCGATGTCGATCCCGTTGTTCACCATCCACCAGGTGATCGCCCGGTACTGGGCGCCGGTGTCCAGGTAGCTCAGCCCGAGCTGCGCGGCCACGGCCTTGGACGTGCTCGACTTGCCCGTGCCGGAGGGGCCGTCGATGGCGACAATCACTGCCGGGACGCTTTCCACAGTGGGGGACCTTCCTGGAACCGGGGTGGCGGACGGGCGCGAGGGCGCCCCGCACAAGGTTACTGGCTCCCCGGCGGCCGTTTCACTGCCGGATGGCCCAGCCCCGCTCGCGCAGCGCCGCCGTCAGGACGGGCGCCGACTTCGGCTCCACCATCAGCTGCACCAGACCGGCCTGCTGACCGGTCGCGTGCTCGATGCGTACGTCCTCGATGTTGATCCCGACCCGGCCCGCGTCGGCGAAGATACGGGCCAGCTGGCCGGGCTGGTCGTCGATGAGGACCGCCACCGTCTCGTACACCCGCGGCGCGGACCCGTGCTTGCCGGGGACGCGGACCTGGCCCGCGTTGCCGCGGCGCAGCACGTCCTCGATGCCGGTGGCGCCCTCGCGGCGCTTGTCCTCGTCGGAGGACTGCAGGGCGCGCAGCGCCCGGACCGTCTCGTCCAGGTCGGCGGAGACGTCCGCGAGGAGGTCGGCGACCGGCCCCGGGTTCGCGGAGAGGATGTCGATCCACATCCGCGGGTCGGACGCGGCGATCCTGGTCACATCGCGGATGCCGCCGCCGCACAGCCGCACGGCCGCCTCCTCGGCGTTCTCCAGCCGCGCGGCGACCATGCTGGACACCAGGTGCGGCATGTGGGAGACGAGGGCCACGGCGCGGTCGTGCGCGTCCGCGTCCATCACCACCGGCACCGCACGGCAGTGCGAGACCAGCTCCAGGGCGAGGTTGAGCACCTCGGTGTCGGTGTCCCGGGTCGGGGTGAGCACCCAGGGGCGGCCCTCGAAGAGATCGCCCGTCGCGGCCAGCGGCCCGGACTTCTCCCGGCCGGACATGGGGTGGGTGCCGATGTACGACGTCAGGTCGAGGCCGAGCGCCTCCAGCTCGCGGCGCGGGCCGCCCTTGACGCTGGCGACGTCCAGGTAGCCGCGGGCCACGCCCCGGCGCATGGCGTCGGCGAGCACCGCGGCCACGTGGGCCGGCGGGGCGGCGACGATCGCGAGGTCGACGGGGCCCGTGGGCGGCTCGTCCGTGCCGGCCCCGAGCGCGGCCGCCGTACGGGCCTGCTCCGGGTCGTGGTCGGCGAGGTGGACGACGACGCCCCGCTGGACGAGGGCGAGGGCCGCGGACGTGCCGATGAGCCCGGTGCCGACGACGAGTGCGGTCCTCACTGGGCGATGTCCTTGCGCAGGGCGGCCGCGGCGCCGAGGTAGACATGCGCGATGTCGGCCCGGGTCCGGTCGGTCTCGACATGGGCGAGCAGACGGACCACCCGGGGCATGGCGCCCGCGATGTCCAGCTCCTGGGCGCAGATCAGCGGCACGTCCACGATGCCCAGCTTGCGGGCGGCGGCCGCCGGGAAGTCGCTGTGCAGGTCGGGCGTGGCCGTGAACCAGATGCTGATCAGGTCGTCCGTGCCCAGACCGTTCCGTTCCAGGACCGCGGTGAGCAGGGCACCGACCTGCTCACTCATGTGGCCGGCTTCGTCCCGCTCCAGCTGGACGGCCCCCCGGACCGCTCGTACCGCCACGGTGCTGCTCCTCGCTGATGTGCTGATGTACGGACCACTGTCCGCGGACCACTGTCTCGTCCGTCCAGCCTAGTCAGACCGCGCGTGACCGGTACGCGGCGACCGTCCGCTGAGACGGCGGGCGCGCCCGTGCACCCTGTGCACCCCCGTACGCGCTGGGCCGTCAGGAGTACGGAACAAGCGTTTTGTGGCACTCCATACCGGAATACCCGGCCTTCGGAGCATTCGGTGCCAAGATGCTGCTGCTCCGTCCGGAGCGACCACCGGCCTCCGCCTTCCGGTTCCTTCTTCCCCACCTTCGGAGTGACGACATGACCCAGGGTCCGACGCGGCGCACGGTACTCGCGACGGGCGCGGCCGCCTGTGTCGCGGGGTGCGGCAAGTCCGGCGGGAACAGCAGTTCCGGCTCCGCCCCCGTCGCCTCGCCCACCGCTTCGGCCGCCACCCCCACCGGCACCTCCACCGCCACGTCGGCCGCCGGATCGGCCGCCACCGGCAAGGAGCTGGCGAAGACCGCGGACATCCCGGTCGGCGGCGGCACGGTCTTCGCGGCCGAGGAGGTCGTCGTCACCCAGCCGGAGAAGGGCGAGTTCAAGGCCTTCTCCAACATCTGCACCCACCGGCAGTGCCCGGTCGCCGACGTCTCCGACGGCACGATCAACTGCACCTGCCACGGCAGCAGGTTCCGCATCACGGACGGCTCGGTGGCGCACCCTCCGGCGACCCAGCCGCTGCCCGAGAAGAAGATCACGGTCGAGGGCGACACGATCCGCCTGGTCTGACCCGGTCAGGCGTCCCAGAGCGCCCCGAGCTCCAGCAGCTCGTCCCGGTACTCGATCCGGTCCGCCCAGCCGGCGGGCCAGGCGTCGGCGCCCAGGTGGGCGCCCGCGAAGGCGCCGGTCAGACAGGCGATCGAGTCGGAGTCGCCGGAGCTGCACGCGGCCCGGCGCAGCGCGGTCACCGGCTCGTCGACGAAGAGCAGGAAGCACAGCAGCCCGGTCGCCAGCGCCTCCTCGGCGATCCAGCCCTCCCCGGTGGCCAGGCACGGGTCGGTCTCGCGGGACCCGGCCCGTACCGCGTCCTGGAGCCGGTCCAGGACGCCCAGGCACTCGTCCCAGCCGCGCGCGATGAAGTGCAGCGCGCTGGGGTCCTGACCCCGGGTCCACAGGTCGCCGAGCCAGCGCTCGTGGTAGCGGGTGCGGTTGTCGAGGGCGTACGAGCGCAGCAGCCCCACGAGTCCGGTCGGCTCCGCGCCCCGGGCCAGCAGGTGCACGGCGTGCGCGGTGAGATCGGAGGCGGCCAGCGCGGTCGGATGCCCGTGCGTCAGGGCGGACTGCAACTGGGACGCGCCGGCCCGCTGTTCGTCGTCGAGTCCGGGGGCCAGACCGATCGGCGCCACGCGCATGTTGGCGCCGCAGCCCTTGGAGCCGATCTGGCTGGCGTCCTGCCAGGGCAGATCGCTCTGCAGGAGACCGCACGCCGTCATACAGGTGCGCCCCGGCGCCCGGTTGTTCTCCGGCGAGCGGTACCACTCCACGAACTCCTCCCGCACCGGCCGCGCCAGCCGCTTCGGCCCGAGCAGCCCCCGGTCCATCGCGGTGCGCAGCCCCCGGCCGAGGGCGAGGGTCATCTGGGTGTCGTCGCTGACGATCGCGGGCCGGATCAGTTCCATCTCCCGCCAGGGGCCGCACTTGGCGAGGATCGACGGCACGTCGTTGAACTCGGTCGGAAAGCCCAGCGCGTCGCCGAGGGCGAGGCCCAGCAGCGCTCCGGTGGCGGCGCGCTTGCGGACGGTGGTCGTGGTGGTCATGCGGGGCGTCCTTCCCGTGCGGTGCGAAGCAGCGGCGGATGGAGGGTGGTGGCGGTGCCGGCCCGGTACAGCGCGGCCGGCTTGCCGCGGCCGCCGGTCAGCCGGGCGCCGCCGGGCACGGGCTCGACGAAGCCGGGAGCGGCGAGCACCTTGCGCCGGAAGTTGGGCCGGTCCAGGACCGCGCCCCAGACGGCCTCGTAGACCTGCTGCAACTCGCCGAGGGTGAACTCGGGCGGGCAGAAGGCGGTGGCCAGGCCGGTGGACTCCAGCAGGGTGCCGACGCGGTCGTGGGCGTCGGCGAGGATCCGGTCGTGGTCGAAGGCGAGCGGCTCGGCACGGTCGTAGGGCAGCCAGCGGGCCTGTGCGGCGTCGCCGCCGCCGCGTGGTTCGGGGGCGTCGGGCAGCAGGGCGGCGAAGGCGACCGACACGACCCGCATCCGGGGGTCGCGGTCGGGTTCGCTGTAGGTGCGCAGCTGCTCCAGGTGCAGCCCGGAGACGTCCGACAGGCCGGTCTCCTCGGCGAGCTCGCGCCGGGCCGCGGTCTCCGCGGACTCCTCGGGCAGCACGAAGCCGCCGGGCAGCGCCCAGTGTCCGGCGTACGGCTCCTGCCCGCGTTCGACGAGCAGGACGTGCAGGGTGCCGGAACGCAGGGTGAGGACGGCGAGGTCGACGGTGACGGCGAAGGGTTCGAAGGCGTACTTGTCGTAGCCCTGCATCCACCCACCTCCTTAATAGTCACGACGACTATAAATAGTCCGGGCGCCCGGACACAAGAAGGCGGACACACGAAAGCGGCCGGTCCGGAGATCCGGAACCGGCCGCCTCGGTGAAGGGCGAGCGATCGGGAGAGCGATCGGGCGGGCGACCTACAGGTCGACTTCCTTCATCAGCATGCCGACCTCGGTGTTGGACAGCCGCCGCAGCCAGCCGGACTTCTGGTCGCCCAGGGTGATCGGGCCGAAGGCGACGCGCACCAGCTTGTCGACCGGGAAGCCTGCCTCGGCGAGCATGCGGCGCACGATGTGCTTGCGGCCCTCGTGCAGGGTGACCTCGACGAGGTAGTTCTTGCCGGTCTGCTCGACCACCCGGAAGTGGTCCGCGCGCGCGTAACCGTCCTCCAGCTGGATGCCGTCCTTGAGCTGCTTGCCCAGGTCGCGCGGGATCGGGCCCACGATGTGCGCGAGGTAGACCTTCTTCACGCCGTACTTGGGGTGGGTCAGCCGGTGGGCCAGCTCACCGTGGTTGGTGAGCAGGATGACACCCTCGGTCTCGGTGTCCAGCCTGCCGACGTGGAAGAGCCGCGTCTCGCGGTTGGTGACGTAGTCGCCGAGGCACTGACGGCCCTCGTTGTCCTCCATGGTCGAGACGACACCGGCGGGCTTGTTCAGCGAGAAGAACTGGTACGACTGGGTCGCCACCGTCAGGCCGTCGACCTTGACCTCGTCCTTCTCCGGGTCGACCCGCTTGCCCTGCTCCAGCACGATCTCGCCGTTGACCTCGACGCGCGCCTGCTCGATCAGCTCCTCGCAGGCCCGCCGGGAGCCGTAACCGGCACGCGCGAGCACCTTCTGCAGGCGCTCGCCCTCCTGCTCGGCGCCCGGGAAGGTCTTGGGCAGCTTGACGTCCTTCTTGCCCGCGTACCGCTCCCGGTTGCGCTCCTCCGCGCGGGCGTCGTACTCCCGGGAGGTGGCGGGCGCCCAACGCCCCCGTCCGGTGCCCGGAGACTGCCTCGGTCCGCCCTTGGCCCCGCCGCGCGCCGAAGCGCCGCGCCCGGCCTTGGGGCCGTCCTTCGTCGCGCCGGGGCCCACGTCGTAGCGGCGCTCCTCGGGGCGCGGCTTGCTCGGCCGACCGCCCTGCTTGTCGTCGCGGTTGCCACCGGCTCCACGGCTGCCGCCGCGGCCACCGCTGCTCCCGCCGCGGCCGCCGCTGTTGCCACCACGGCTCCCGCCGTTGTTTCCGCTGCTGTTCCTGCCGCTGCTGCTTCGCATCAAAGTTCCGTCTTGTCGTCTGCGTCCTCGGAATCCGGAGCGTCCGGATCGAACGACGGGACCCCTTCCATCGTCTCGGCCTCGATCGCCGCCGCCTCCGGGAGGAAGGGCGCGAGTTCCGGGAGCTCGTCCAGGCCGCGCAGGCCCATCCGCTCCAGGAAGTAGTTCGTCGTCACGTACAGGATCGCACCTGTTTCGGGTTCCGCGCCCGCCTCCTCGACGAGACCGCGCTGCAGCAGGGTCCGCATGACCCCGTCACAGTTGACCCCGCGGACCGCGGAGACCCTGCTGCGGCTGACCGGCTGGCGGTAGGCGACCACGGCGAGGGTCTCCAGCGCCGCCTGGGTGAGCCGGGCCTGCTGGCCGTCCAGGACGAAGCCCTCCACGGCCGCCGCGTACTCGGGCCGGGTGTAGAAACGCCAGCCGCCCGCGATCAGCCGCAGCTCGAAGCCGCGCCCCTGCACGGTGTACTCGTCGGCCAGCTCCCGCAGCGCGTCCCCGATCCGCCGCTTGGGCCGCTGGAGGATCTTCGCGAGGTGTTCCTCGGTCGCGGGCTCGTCCACGACCATCAGCACGGCCTCCAGGGCCGGCTTGAGATCGAGGTCGGCCACGGTGCCGGAACCGGCCGGGATGTCGGTGCTCTCCTCGCTCACGCCTTCTTCTCCTCCGTCGTCACCTCGGGCGGCCGGTCGAACTCGTCGGTGACCCGCGGGGCCTCTCCCTCGTCCCCGCCGGTCCAGCGCACCAGCAGATCGCCGAGGGCGTCCTCCTGGTCCAGGGCGACCGCCTTCTCCCGGTACAGCTCCAGCAGCGCCAGGAACCTCGCCACCACGGTGAGGGTGTCGTCGGTGTCCTCGACGAGGGTGCGGAAGCTGGCCTCGCCGAACTCCCGCAGCCGCGAGATCACGATCCCCGCCTGCTCCTGGACGCTGACCAGCGGCGCGTGGATGTGGTCGACGTAGACCTGCGGCTTGGGCCTGGGCTGCATCGCCTTGACGGCGAGCCGGGCGAACCCCTCCGGGCCGATGCTGATCACGACCTCGGGCAGCAGCTCGGCGTGGTGGGGTTCGAGGCCGACGGTACGGGGCGGACGGCGGGCCTCCTGCGTCAGCCGGTGCTGGAAGATGTCGGCGATCTGCTTGTAGGCCCGGTACTGGAGCAGCCGGGCGAACAGCAGGTCGCGGGCCTCCAGCAGGGCCAGATCGGCCTCGTCCTCGACCTCGGCGGCGGGCAGCAGCCGGGCCGCCTTCAGGTCGAGCAGGGTGGCGGCCACGACCAGGAACTCGGTCGTCTGGTCCAGGTCCCAGTCCGGCCCCATCGCCCGGATGTGGGCCATGAACTCGTCGGTCACCTTCGACAGGGCCACTTCGGTGACGTCGAGCTTGTGCTTGGAGATCAGCTGGAGGAGCAGGTCGAACGGGCCCTCGAAGTTCGCCAGCCGGACCTTGAAGACCCCGTCGGGGGAGTCCTGCGCTTCGGCGGCCCCGGTCCGGGCCTGCGGCACGGGCGCGGGCGCCGCCACGGGTGCCACGACCGCCTCGGGTTCCGGCTTCGACTCCGGCCCGGCCTCGGGCTTCGGTTTCGACCCCTGCTCGGGTTCCGGTCCCGGCTCCGTCTCGGGCTTCGACCCCGGCTTCGCCCCCGACTCAGGTCGCGTCCCCGGCTCAGGTTCCGGAGCCGGGACTTCGGCCGCCGGTGCCGGGCTCGACCCGATCCCGGTCTCTGGCGCCGGGCTCGACCCGGGCTCGGCAGGGACGCTCTCGGCCCCCGGCCCGGGACCGGAGGCGGGCGGCCCCGTCCGGGGGGCCGGCGTCGGCTCGGGCTCGTGCCCGGGTGGCTGCTCCCGCTCGGGTACGAAGGCCTCGGGCTCCGGTTGTACGTCGGCCGGGCTCGTCGCCGCGGCCGTGCCCGGCCCACGCCCCAGCGCCCGCCGACGGCGACCGGAGGCGCCGGGAACGGAAGCGTCGTTCGAGAACTTCGAGGACATGGCCCCCGCAGGCTACCGCTAGCGTCCGCGCAGGCGTCGAACGAGAATGCTCGCGTCCCCCCGGGACTCCAGGTCGGCCAGGACCACGGCGACCGCCTCCCGGACGATCCGCCCGCGGTCGACGGCCAGCCCGTGCTCGCCGCGGAGCACGAGACGCGCGTGCTCCAGGTCCATGAGCTCCTCGGCGGACACGTACACCGTGATCTTCTCGTCGTGCCGTTCGCGCCCGCTGGGCCGCCGTGCGGGCGACCGCCCGCGCTTGCGCGGCTGCCCCTGCGGGTCCGCAGAACCTTCCTGCGCGGCCCCGCGCCGGGCGGTGCGCTCCGCGGCGGCGGCCCGGATCCGGGACTCCCCCGCGTCGGCCGCCTCAGGGTCGGCGGCCACGTGCTCGGCGCCCTCGCCGTCGCCCCCCTGGACGGGCACCGCGGGCGGCGCGTCCTCCGCGGGGGCGGCGGTCGTCTGGTCGCTCTCCCCCGCCGGGGCCGGCACCCGGGCCTCGCCGTTGGCCGGGCGCCGTGGAGTGGACGGCTGGAGTGCCATTCCCCCTGTCGTACGGAACAGTTCGTCGGCCCCCGGCAGACTCACTCGGCGTGACACCGGGCGAGCACCTCCCTGGCGAGCTGGCGGTAGGCGGCGGCGCCGACGGAGTTGGACGCGTACGTCGTGATCGGCTCACCGGCGACCGTGGTCTCCGGGAAGCGGACCGTGCGCCCGATGACCGTGTGGTAGACGTGGTCGTCGAAGGCCTCGACCACCCGCGCGAGCACCTCACGGCTGTGCACGGTGCGCGAGTCGTACATCGTGGCGAGGATCCCGTCGAGCTCCAGCTCCGGGTTCAGCCGCTCCTGGACCTTCTCGATGGTCTCCGTCAGCAGCGCCACACCGCGCAGGGCGAAGAACTCGCACTCGAGCGGCACGATCACCTTGTGCGCGGCCGTCAGGGCGTTCACCGTGAGCAGACCGAGCGAGGGCTGACAGTCGATCACGATGTAGTCGTAGTCGGGCAGCAGCGGCTTCAGCGCCCGCTGGAGCGTCGACTCGCGCGCGACCTCGCTCACGAGCTGGACCTCGGCGGCCGACAGGTCGATGTTGCTGGGCAGCAGGTCCATGTTCGGGACCGCCGTCTTCAGGAGCACCTCGTCCGCCGACATGCCCCGCTCCATGAGCAGGTTGTAGACGGTGAGGTCCAGCTCCATCGGATTGACGCCGAGACCCACCGACAGCGCGCCCTGCGGGTCGAAGTCCACGAGCAGCACGCGACGGCCGTACTCCGCGAGGGCGGCACCCAGGTTGATGGTCGACGTCGTCTTGCCGACGCCGCCCTTCTGGTTGCACATCGCGATGATCTTCGCGGGTCCGTGGTCGGTCAGCGGGCCCGGGATCGGGAAGTACGGCAGCGGACGTCCGGTCGGGCCGATGCGCTCGCGACGCTGGCGTGCCGCGTCGGGCGCGAGCGTGGCCGCGTACTCGGGGTCGGGCTCGTACTCGGCGTCGGGGTCGTAGAAGTGCCCTTCGGGCAGTTCGTCGTAGTCGGCGAAGTGGTTGTGGGGCGCGCCACTTCCGTCGCCGGCCATGGCGTTCACGTGATGGCCATCCATGCTCTGGGGTGCTGTCCGAGCCGCCTGCGGACTCTGGTGGGCTGCGAAGGTGCGCACGGCGACGGAGCCGACAGCCTCGAACCCCTCGGGGCCCTGGCTTCGGACCGGCGTTCCTGGTTGACCACCCCCGGGAGAAAATGTCGACTCATTCACAAGTCGTCTTACCTCCTTGGTGACCAGGAAACTTCTAGACAGGTCAGCGTGACACCATGCCGACGGTTGGCGACTCTATGGCGTGTCGGGCGTCCGCAGCAACACAATCCGCCGGACCCGGCAGGATGTGTCGGCAATGAAACATCCCTCTGTCAAGGGCGTACGGCCGTCGCACGGCAGGTTTCACCGGTGTACGAATCGGTTCAAGGGTTACGTTCGAGGCGAGTTGGCACGGCGACGCAAAGTGACCATACACACACCATGCCGGACCTTGTCGGGCAAGGTCCGGCATGGTGCGTGCGGTTGACGATCCTTGTTGACGTATCGCCTTTACTGTTTGGAGACTTAGCCGAGAAGCGCGTCGAGGGAGACGTGGTCGAGGCCGTGCGCCTCGGCGACCTCGCGGTAAACGACCTGGCCGTCATGGGTGTTGAGGCCCCGGGCCAGGGCCGCGTCACGGCGCAGCGCCTCGGCCCAGCCGTTGTCGGCCAGCGACACGATGTAGGGCAGCGTGGCGTTGGTGAGGGCGTTGGTGGAGGTGCTGGGCACCGCGCCCGGCATGTTGGCGACGCAGTAGAAGACCGAGTTGTGGACCCGGAAGGTCGGCTCGGCGTGCGTGGTGGGACGCGAGTCCTCGAAGCAGCCGCCCTGGTCGATCGCGATGTCGACAAGGACACTTCCGGGCTTCATCCGGGAGACGAGCTCGTTGGTGACCAGCTTCGGGGCCTTGGCGCCCGGGATGAGCACCGCGCCGATGACGAGGTCGGCGTCCAGGACGGCCTTCTCCAGCTCGAAGGAGTTGGACATGACGGCCTTGACCTTCGTGCCGAAGATCTTGTCGGCCTCGCGCAGCTTGTTGATGTCGCGGTCCAGCAGGGTCACGTCGAAGCCCATGCCGACGGCGATCTGGACGGCGTTCCAGCCGGAGACGCCACCGCCGATGACGACGGCCTTGGCCGGCGTCACGCCCGGGACACCGCCCGGCAGCACGCCACGGCCGCCGGCCGCGCGCATCAGGTGGTAGGCGCCGACCTGCGGGGCCAGCCGGCCCGCGACCTCGGACATCGGGGCGAGCAGCGGCAGCCCGCGGCCCGGCAGCTCGACCGTCTCGTACGCGATCGCCGTGGTGCCGGACTCCAGGAGGGCGTCCGTGCACTCCTTGGACGCGGCCAGGTGCAGGTAGGTGAAGAGCGTCTGGTCCTTGCGCAGGCGGTGGTACTCCTCGGCGACCGGCTCCTTGACCTTCAGCAGCAGGTCGGCCGTGGCCCACACCTCGTCCGCCGAGTCCAGGATCTCGGCACCGGCGGCGGCGTACTCCTCGTTGGTGATCGACGAGCCGAGGCCGGCGTCGCGCTCGACGACGACCTGGTGGCCGTGGCGCACCAGCTCCAGCACGCCGGCGGGGGTGATGGCCACCCGGAACTCGTTGTTCTTGACCTCGCGGGGGATGCCGACCTTCACGTCGATCACGGTCCTTGGCTCAGAGGGTGTGGGGCAACACAAGACATACCTGTGCACATGGGGCGCACAGGGATGCACCGCAGGAGAACGTGCGGCAGAGCCAGTCTAATGAAGGTGTTCTCGGTGTCCAGCCTTTCAATACTTCAATCTTCAGCGGATGCACTACGGATTTCGCAGGCGTTAGCGCCGTGTTCCAGCTCTGGGTCGCTCTCCGGGAGCTCATCTCCCAGCATGCGCTCGGCGGCACCGCGGTGCAGGCGGGCGGCCGCCGGATCGCCCAGATGCTCCAGCGTGTCCGCCAGCCGAAGCTGGAGCGCGGCCTGGAGCCGTACGTCCTCGGCGCGGCGCGCCAACTCCACCGCCTCCTGGCAGGTGCGCAGCGACTCCGCCGGCCGCCCCGCGTACTCCTGGACCCGCGCGAGCTCGCTCAACGCCCTTGCCTGGGCGCCCACATCACCGTTCTTGCGGTGCCCCGCGACGGCCGCCCGCCAGTGGCGCAGCGCCTCGCCGTAGCGGCTCGCGTAGGTGTGCGCGGTGGCGATACGGCCGTACAGCCGGGCGGCGTCCGCGCGCTCGTCCCGGGCCAGCCGCTGGGCCAGCGCCCGGCCGAACCAGTCGGCGGCCCGGTCGAAGTCCCCGAGCTCGAGGTGCGCGCCGCCTACGGATTCCATCGCGCGGCCGGTCGCGTACGGATCGTTCGCCTCGCGTCCGGCGTCCAGCGCGGCCCGGTAGCGCACCAGCGCCTCCGCCGTACGGCCGGTCTGCGCGTCCACGTCGGCGAGGTTCAGCAGCGCCGCGGCCTTCTCCCGGGGCAGGTCCCGGCGCTCGGCGACGTCCAGCACCAGCCGGTGGATGCCGTACAGGTCGGCGGCCACGGCCTGGGTGCCGAAGTGCGCGATCATGGCCCTGACCAGCTGGGACATCAGCCGACGGGCCAGGGTGTCCAGCTCGCCGTCGGCGACCGCCAGGCGGGCCGCGGCCAGCAGCGCGGGTCTGCGCACGGTCAGCCACTCGGCGGCCGCCCGGGGGCTGGGGAAGCGCAGCGCGCGGGGCATCGCCTGGAGCTTCTCGCGCCCCTCGGGGTCGTCCGTCTCGGTGATCGCCCGGCAGGACTGCAACAGCCGTACGGTCCGCTCCAGCATCCGGGCGCGGGCCAGCTCGAGCTCCGCGGGGCGGTCCTCGGTCTCGCTGGCGGCCTTCAGCAGGGGGTGCAGGGCGCCCGGGACCTCGTACTGCGGCAGCGGCGACTCCACGGCCCGCAGCAGGCCCAGCGCGACGAGGTCGTCGAGGACGGTGCGGGCGCCGTCCACCGAGCAGCCGGCCAGGGCGGAGGCGGTGTGCGGGTCGACGAGGCCGGCCGGGGCGAGGGAGAGCAGCCGCAGTATCCGGGCGGCGTTCGCGGGCAGGGAGGCGTGCACGAGCCGGAACAGCCGGCTCAGGGGCGTGCCGTCGGCGCCTTCCGTGTGCAGTTGCTTGGCCAGGTCGGCGACGGCGGTCTTGGGCCGGGCCGCGAGCCAGCCCCCGGCCAGCCGCAGCACGGCGGGCTGGGCCCGGCACTCCTCGACCAGGCCCTCGGCGGCACGCGGGTCGACCGTGATGCGGACGGAGCCGGTGTGGCGGGTCAGCAGCTCCAGCGCGGACTTCGTGTCGAGACCGCCGATGGTGCACGGGCGGACGTCCGAGATCCCGGTCAGCGGGCCCCCGGCGACGGCCACGACCAGACAGTCGGGGGTGTCCGGCAGCAGGGCGTCGACCTGCTCGGCGCCGGCCGCGTCGTCCAGCAGGAGCACCGCCCTGCGGTCGGCGAGCGCGGCCCGCAGGGCCTCGCTCAGCTCGTCCTCGCCGGCGCCCGGCGGGCTCGGCCGGTCCAGCGCGGCGAGCAGCTCGCGGGCGGTGCGTTCGACCGGTACGGGCGTGCCGTCGGGCTCGCTGAGCCGGGCGCGCAGCACCCCGCCGTCGTAACGGTCCGCGACCTCCCGTACGAGCTCCTCGGCGAGCGCCGTGCGACCGGATCCGGGGCTGCCCGCGATCAGGAGCACCCGCGCGCGCGGTGCCTTGCGGCCGGCCAGGGTGTTCAGGCCCGCGCGCTCGATGTCGGCGCGCAGCTCTTTCAACTCCCTTGTACGGCCCAGGAAATGGCGTTCCACCGGCGTGCGTCCCGACAGCTGAACGCCGTCCGTGTCCACCGCCTGATCCGTCACGGGCCACACTCCCGTCCCACCGCACGCGCAAGCCCGCCGGGTCTCCGGGCCGGGCGTTTCCAGAGCCTAGTTCACGCTCTGCGACCTCCCGGGCGGAGCACGGCGGGGACATCCCTCGATCGGATCAGGCGATCGTCACACCGGCAGCCGACGGCGGGAGACCGGCGCCGGCAGCCGACGGCGGGACACGGGCGGCCGGACGCACCCCGGCGCGCCGGGAGCGGCGGCCGGGGTCGTGGGGCGCGGTCTCAGGCGTCGAAGGGGCGGGCCGGCCAGGGTGCCTCGGCCGGCCGCAGGGCGTCGAGGCCGCCCCCGGCGCGCGCGGCGACCAGCGAGAGCACGCCGACCACGAGGCAGTTGTTGTGCAGATCGCCCGCGAGCACCCCCCGTACGAGCTCCTCGACCGGCACGCGCCCGTGCTCCATGTCGGCCTCCTCGTCCTCCACCTCGAAGCGCTGCCCCTCGGCCTCGGACAGATCGCGGGCGAGGAAGATCCGCACGGCCTCGTCACAGCCGCCGGGCGTGGTGTAGACGTCGGTGAGGACCCGCCAGTCCCCGGCCTTGACGTGCGCCTCCTCGTACAGCTCGCGCTGGGCGGCGTGCAGCGGGTTCTCGCCGGGCACGTCGAGCAGCCCGGCCGGGATCTCCCACAGCTTGTGACGCACGGGGTGGCGGTACTGCTTGATGACCAGGACCCGGTCCTCCTCGTCGAGGGCGAGGACGGCGACCGAGCCGGGGTGGACCTGGTAGTCGCGGCGGACCACCGAGCCGCCGGGCATGACCACGTCGTCGGCGCGGACGGAGGTCTTGTTCCCCACGAAGGGGGTCTGCGTCGCCCGGATCTCCCACTGCTCGGAAGTGTCCTTGATCGTCATGCCCTGTCCTTCCACACGTGCGGGACGGACCGGCGCACCACGCGGGAGACCGGCCGTCGGAAAAAGCCGGGGTGCCCACCCGTTGAGGGTTCGCACCCCGGCAACCGTACAACCGGTGTGTTACTCGGAATCCTGCCCTGCCGCGACCTTGCGCTGCACGGCCGCCTTCACCAGGCCCGCGAACAGCGGGTGCGGACGGGTCGGCCGCGAGCGCAGCTCGGGGTGCGCCTGGGTGGCGACCAGGTAGGGGTGTACGTCGCGCGGGTACTCGACGTACTCGACCAGCTTGCCGTCGGGCGAGGTGCCCGAGAAGAGGATGCCGGCCTTCTTCTCCAGCTCCGCGCGGTAGGCGTTGTTCACCTCGTAGCGGTGCCGGTGGCGCTCCTCGACGTACTCCTTGCCGTCGTACACCTCGCGCACGATCGAGCCCTCGGCCAGCTTGGCCGGGTACATGCCCAGCCGCATGGTGCCGCCCATGTCGCCCTCGCCCGCGACGATGTCGAGCTGCTCGGCCATGGTCGAGATGACCGGGTGGCCGGTGCCCGAGTCGAACTCGGTGGAGTTGGCGTCGGGGATGTCGGCGAGGTTGCGGGCCGCCTCGATCACGATGCACTGCAGGCCCAGGCAGAGGCCCAGCAGCGGGATCCGGTTCTCGCGGGCGTAGCGGATCGCGCCGACCTTGCCGAGCACACCGCGGTCGCCGAAGCCGCCGGGGATGCAGATGCCGTCGACGTCGCCGAGCTGTGCCGCGGCGCCGGCCGGGGTCTTGCAGTCGTCGGACGTGACCCACTTGATCTTCACCCGGGCCCGGTTGGCGAAGCCGCCGGCACGCAGCGCCTCGGTGACCGAGAGGTAGGCGTCGGGCAGGTCGATGTACTTGCCGACCAGCGCCAGGGTGATCTCGTGCTCGGGGTTGTGGACGCGGTCGAGCAGGTCGTCCCACGTCGTCCAGTCCACGTCACGGAACGGCAGGTCCAGCTTGCGGACGACATAGGCGTCCAGGCCCTCGCCGTGCACGGTCTTCGGGATGTCGTAGATGGAGCGCGCGTCGGGGCAGGCCACGACCGCGTCCTCGTCGACGTCGCACATCAGCGAGATCTTGCGCTTGATCGCGGTGGGGACCTCGCGGTCGCAGCGCAGGACGATGGCGTCCGGCTGGATACCGATGTTGCGCAGCGCCGCGACCGAGTGCTGGGTCGGCTTGGTCTTCAGCTCGCCCGAGGGGCCGATGTAGGGCAGGAGCGAGATGTGGACGACGAAGACGTTGTCCCGGCCGACCTCGTGGCGGACCTGGCGGACCGTCTCCAGGAACGGCAGCGACTCGATGTCGCCGACCGTGCCGCCGACCTCGGTGATGACGACGTCGACCGCGTCGGTGGCCATCCGGCGGATGCGGTGCTTGATCTCGTTGGTGATGTGCGGGATCACCTGCACCGTGTCGCCCAGGTACTCGCCGCGCCGCTCCTTGGCGATCACCGTCGAGTAGATCTGACCGGTGGTGACGTTCGCGGAGCCGTCCAGGTCGCGGTCGAGGAAACGCTCGTAGTGGCCGATGTCCAGGTCGGTCTCGGCGCCGTCGTTGGTGACGAACACCTCGCCGTGCTGGAAGGGGTTCATCGTGCCGGGGTCGACGTTCAGGTACGGGTCGAGCTTCTGCATCACCACGCGCAGGCCCCGGGCCTTCAGCAGCATGCCGAGGCTGGACGCCGTCAGGCCCTTGCCGAGCGAGGAGGCGACACCCCCGGTGACGAAGATGTGCTTGGTCGTCGTGGATTTGGGCGTCATGGCCAAGAGGGGGCTCCCGTGGTCGCGTTCTGGGGGTGCGGTGCGGCTGCTGTCCGGACCGGAGATTTCCGGTTTTCGGGGAGGCGCCGTCGCTGCGGTTCGGGGGTTTCGTGCCCACCGGTCCACGGGCTACCAGGGTATCAGCGCCTGGGGGAGATGGCTTCCGGCAACGCTTCGCGCTCACGCCGACACGGAGCCGGACATCGGCCGGTCACCTGCTCCTCGTCGGCTGCTCACCCGTTCGGCTCAGGCGCGTTGTCCGGAGCGGCACGCAGATCATCTACGTGCGTCGTATCCTGCTCGGACACTCGCTGCCGAGCCCGCCCCGACACCAGGGCACCACCCCTCGCCCCCTCATCATCGGAACAACGAGAGCTCGTCAGCTCGTTGAACAACAATTGTCGTTGAACACCGATCGGCGTTTTGCCTCACGGCTGAGCGGCTGCTTTGCTTCACCGCTCAACGACGCACGACAAACGACCCTTTGACCGCACTAGCGACCGCCCCATTCGCGTGGGGTGACGTGGCCGTTCGACTGGAGTTGCACGTGGCCGGGCGCATCGAAGACTACGCACTCATCGGAGACATGCAGACAGCGGCGCTGGTCTGCCGGGACGGCACCATCGACTGGCTGTGCCTGCCCCGCTTCGACTCGCATGCCATCTTCGCCGGTCTGCTCGGCACCGAGGAACACGGGTTCTGGCGGCTGGGACCGGCCGGCAGCACCGACACCCCGCCGCCACCGGCGGACCGGCGGACCTATCGCGGCGACTCGCTGATCCTGGAGTCCGAGTGGGACACCCCGCGCGGCACCGTCCGGGTGATCGACTTCATGCCCCCGCGCGAGGGCGCCGCCCCACAGCTCATCCGGATCGTGGAAGGCGTCTCGGGCCGCGTCCCGGTGCAGTCGACGCTCCGGATGCGTTTCTCCTACGGGCGTGTGGTGCCGTGGGTGCACCGGCACGACGGACGCACCGTGGCCGTCGCGGGCCCCGACTCGGTGTGGTTCGACACCGACGCCGAGACGTACGGCGAGTCGCTGACGACGTACACCGACTTCACGGTCTCCCCCGGCGACCGGATCACCTTCACCCTGTCGTGGCAGCCCTCGCACCACGCTCCGCCCGGGCTGCCGGAGCCGGAGCAGGCGCTGGAGGCGACCGAGGAGTTCTGGCGCGAATGGGTGGACCACTGTACGTACCACGGTCCCTACCGTGAGGCCGTGGTCCGCTCGCTGATCACGCTCAAGGCCCTCACCTACGCGCCCACCGGCGGCATCGTCGCGGCCCCCACCACCTCCCTGCCGGAGGAGATCGGCGGGGTGCGCAACTGGGACTACCGCTACACCTGGCTGCGCGACGCGGCCATCACCCTCTCCTCGCTGCTGCGCACCGGCTACCGCGAAGAGGCCCGCGCCTGGCGCGAATGGCTGCTGCGGGCCGTCGCCGGCGACCCGGAGAACCTCCAGATCATGTACGGCATCGCGGGCGAGCGCGAGCTCGGCGAGGCCGAGCTGGACTGGCTGCCGGGGTACGAGAATTCCAGCCCGGTCCGGGTCGGCAACGGCGCCGCGAACCAGCTCCAGCTCGACGTGTACGGCGAGGTCACCGAGGCCCTGCACCTGGCCCACATGACGGGCCTGGCCCGCAACGACTACGCCTCCCTGCTCCAGCTCAAGCTGATCCGCTACCTGGAGGACCACTGGGACGAGCCGGACGAGGGCATCTGGGAGGTGCGCGGCCCGCGCCGCCACTTCGTGCACTCCAAGGTGATGGCCTGGGTCGCCGTCGACCGCACGATCAAGCTGATCGAGTCCGGGGACGCGAACGGCCCGCTGGAGAAGTGGCGACAGCTGCGCGAGGACATCCACCGGGACGTGTGCGAGCGGGGCTACGACAAGGAGCGCAACACCTTCACCCAGTCGTACGGCTCGAAGGAGCTGGACGCCGCGCTGCTGCTGATCCCGCAGATGGGCTTCCTGCCGCCGGACGACAAGCGGGTGATCGGCACGATCGAGGCGATCCAGCGCGAGCTGTCCACCTCGGACGGCTTCATCCTGCGCTACCCGACCGACGGCGACCAGGAGGGCGTCGACGGGCTCCCGGGCGACGAGGGCGCCTTCCTCGCCTGCTCGTTCTGGATGGCGGACGACCTCGCGATGATCGGCCGCGTCGACGAGGCCCGCAAGCTGTTCGAACGGCTGCTCGCCCTGCGCAACGACCTGGGCCTGCTCGCGGAGGAGTGGGACCCGCGCCTCCAGCGCCAGGTCGGCAACTTCCCGCAGGCCTTCAGCCACGTCCCGCTGATCGACACGGCACTGCGTCTGACGGCGTCCGGGGCCTACGCGGGCTGAACAGGACCGTGCGGCCGCCGCCCTCCTACGCTGGATGGGGACAGACACCCCTATCGGGAAGGGGGCGGCCATGGCTCCCCCATCGAAGGCGGCCGCGGCCCTCGCCTCGCTGCGCGCGGACCTCTCGGGCGAGGTGTTCGCCCCGGGGGACGAGGGTTACGACGCGGCCCGGAGCCTCTTCAACGCCATGATCGACCGGCGCCCGGCCGTCATCGCGCAGTGCGCCGACGAGGCCGATGTCGTCCGGGCGGTGCGCTTCGGGAGGGACCTGGACCTGCATGTCGCGGTGCGCGGCGGCGGACACAGCGTGGCGGGCATGGCGCTCGGCGACAACGCGCTCGTCGTCGATCTGCGCCGGCTGCACGAGGTGACCGTCGATCCGGCGGCCGAGGCCGTACGGATCGGCGGCGGCGCCACCATGAGCCATCTGGACCGCGCCACCCAGCCCTACGCGCTGGCCACCACCGGCGGCCGGGCTTCGACCACCGGGGTCGGCGGCTTCGTGCTGGGCGGCGGCACCGGCTGGCTGGACCGCTGGTGCGGCCTGGCCGTCGACAATCTGCTGGGCGTCGAGCTGGTCACCGCCGACGGCTCCCGCGTCCACGCCGACGACGACGAGAACCCCGAGCTGTTCTGGGCCCTGCACGGCGGCGGCGGCAACTTCGGCGTCGCCACCGCGCTCACCCTGAAGGTCCATGAACTGCCCCGGTTCTCGGCCGCGGTGCTGCTGTACCTCCCCGAGTTCGGCCCGGAGGTCGTACGCACCTACCGCGACGTCATCAAGTCCGCTCCGCACGAGGCGGGCGGCGGCGTCCTGTACCTGACCGGCCCGCCCGAGGAGTTCGTGCCGCCGCCCCTGGTCGGACGGCTCGTGTGCGCCGCGCTGCTGACGTACGCGGGCGCCGAGGAGCCCATGCGCAAGCTCGCCCAGCCGCTGCTGGCGCTGCCGCACGAGGGGGAGGTGGTGGCCGAGCTGCCGTACGCCGACTTCCAGACCATGTTCGACGATCCGCCGGGGATGCGGAACTACTGGTCGGCGGAGTATCCGGCGAGCCTGCCCGACGAGCTGGTGGACGTCTTCTGCGCCCTCGCGGACACCGTGCCCGTACCGACCGGCACCCAGCACGTGCTGTTCCCGCAGGGCGGCGCGATCGCCGAGGGGCCCGCGCAGTACCCGGTGCCCTACCGGGACGCGCCGTGGGCGGTGCACCCGTTCGGGGTCTGGGAGGACCCCGCCGACGACGAGCGGGCCGTGGCGTGGGTACGCGGTGTGCGGGACGCCGTCCGGCCGTGGAGCACCGGCGCGGTCTACCTCAACTTCATCGGCGACGAGGGCGCGGAGCGGGTGGAGGCCGGACTCGGCGCGGAGAACGCCCGGCGGCTCGGCGAACTGAAGCGGCGGTACGACCCGGACAACGTCTTCCGGTTCAACCACAACATCCGGCCGCTCTGAGTTCCGCGGGGCCCGGCGCGGCCCCGGCCCGCGCCGGGCCGGGGCGGGGATGTCGTCCGGACGTCCGCGCAGGTAGCGTCCGTGCATGGACAGCAGCACCGAGCATCACCCGGACGGCCCCCGGGACCGACGATTCGACAGCCAGGGCGCCGGGATCACCGTGCAGCGGGCGCTGGAGCTGCCGGGGCTGCGCAGCGGGCTCCCGGAGGTCCTCGCGGGCGCCGACCGGCTGTCGCGGACCGTGCGCTGGGTGCACGCGGGCGAGGTGCCGAACATCGCCTCGCTGCTCAAGGGCGGCGAGCTGCTGCTGACCACGGGGTACGGAATCGGCACCCGGCCCGCCGACCAGCGCGCGTTCGTGCGCACCCTCGCCGAACGCGGCATCGCGGCCCTGGTCGTCGAGCTCGGCCCGCGCTTCGCCCGGCTGCCCGCCGCCCTGGTCGAGACCGCGCAGACGGCCGGTCTCCCCCTGGTCCAGCTGCACCGCGAGGTGCCGTTCGTGGCGGTCACCGAGGAGATCCACACGGAGATCGTCAACGGTCACTACGCCCTGCTCCAGCGGGCCGAGGAGGTGCACCGCCGATGTACCGAGGCCCTGCTGGGCGGCGGCGGGATCCCCCAGGTCCTCGGCATCCTGGCCGACTTCAGCGGCAACCCGGTCTTCCTGGAGACGACCGACGGACGGCTCCTGTACGCCGCCGGGGCGGGCCCCGAGGGCGCGGATCCGCTCCAGGTGTGGGAGGGGCTGCGCGGCCAGCACAAGGACACACCGCCGCCGTCGGGCTCGGTGCTCGTCGACGTGCCCGGCGGGGGGCCGGGGTCCGGCTCGGTGCGGGCCCGGCTGGTGCTGCTGCCCGTGCTCGGCCCGCTCGCCCCCGTGCACCGGATCGCCGCCGAACGGGCCGCGGGCATCCTCGCCGTGGTCCTGATGCAGGCCCGCCAGGAGGAGGAGCTGGCCGCGCGCGGCCGCGGCGACTTCCTGACCGACCTCGCCGAGGGCCGCATCGCCGCGGCGGACGCCCCCGCGCAGGCCCGCGTCCTCGGCTTCAAGCCGGGCGACAGCCCCCTGCTGCCGGTGGTGATGCGGCTGGGCGACGCGCTCTCCCCGGGCGGCGGCTGGGCGGTGCTGGCGCGCGCGGTCGCCGAGGAGCTGGCGTCCGTGGGAGTGCCGGTCCTGCTGGGCGTACGACCCGTCGAGGGCCGGGTCCCGCTGCTGCTGGGCCTGCGCTCGGAGTCGGAGCGGGCGGCGGTCGCCGACCGGGTCGCGGCGGCGCTGCGGGCCGGGGTGGAACGGGCGGGGATGCAGCGGCCGGGGGCGCCGCAGCCGGTCGTGGTCGTCGGGATGGCGGGCGGCTGGGCGGCGGCTTCGGCGGGCCTGCGGCACGCGGCGGAGACGGCGACCGCCGCCCAGGGGCTGCCCGGCCGCCCCTGGTACGACGCCCGCCGCCTCGACATCGACCTGCTGCTGTGGCGCCTGCGGGACCATCCCGACCTGGCGGCCTTCGTGGACCGCGCGATCGGCCCGCTGCGCGAGCACGACAACCGCGCCAAGCCGCCGCTGCTGCCGACGCTGGAGACGTATCTCGCCCATACGGGCCGCAAGGCGGAGACGGCCCGCGAACTCCATCTCAACCGCCAGACGCTGTACAACCGCCTCGCCCGCATCGGCGAGTTGCTGGGCACGGACCTCGACGACCCGCAGACGGTCCTGGTGTTGAGCCTGGCCCTGCGGGCGCGCCGGCATGTGCCCTGAGCGGCGGCCGCTCAGGGCAGCGGCGTCGGCTGTGTCAACTCGTCGTAGACACTGAGCACCTGGTTGACCGTCTCGTCCTCGGTCGGCCAAGTGGCCGCCTGCCGGACGCCCTTGTCGGCCAGCAGTGCCCGGTGCCCCGGGTCGCCCAGCAGACGCAGGACGGCGTCGCAGAGGGCCTCGGCGTCACCGTACGGGACCAGTTCGGCCGCGTCGCCGACGAGTTCGGGGGTCCCGCCGACATCGGTCGCAACGAGCGGGACGCGGGCCCGCAGCGCCTCCTGCGCGAACACGGACCGCGCCTCCCACCGGCCGGTCAGCAGCGCAAGGTCGGCCGCGGCGATCAGTTCGCCCACGTCGTCGCGCCGGCCGATGAGCCGTACCGGCAGCGCCTCGTCCTCGATACGGCGCTGGAGCTCCGCCCGCAGCGGGCCCTCCCCGGCGACGACGACCAGCGGTTCGGGGTCGAGCCCCCGCCAGGCCCGCGCGGCGTCCAGCAGCACCCCGTACCCCCGGTGCGGCTCCAGGGAGCCGACGGCCATCAGCAACGGGCGGCCGGTCGCGCCGAGTTCGGCCCGCACCTTGGAGCGGTGCCGGTCGGGGTCGTCCGGCTCGCCCGGACCGCCGGCCCCGGGCAGGGAGACGGCGGCGAGCCGCGCGTCCCGGGCGCCCGTGCGACGGGCCCGGTCCACGAGGGTCGAGGTGGTGCCGAGCACCACGGTGGCGGCCCGCACCACCCGGCGCTCCAGCAGTCGTACGAGATGGGCGCGGGCGCCCTCGGCGTACGCGCGGTCGTGCCAGGTGACGACGAGCGGGGTGTGCCGTCCGCTCAGGGCGAGCACGGCCCGGAAGGAGGCGTGCAGCCCGTGCGCGTGCACCAGGTCGGCGTCCGTGCAGGCCGCCCGGAGCGCGGCGACCGCCCCCGGGTCGCTGCTGCGCGGCACGTGCACGTGTTCGGCGCCGGCTCCCGTGAAGTCGTAGAGGTGATCGGCCTCGACGGGGGCGCACACCGTGACCCGCACGCCCCGCGCGGCGAGCCCGGAGGCCAGGGAGCGCACGTGTGTGCTGCTGCCGGCGTTGCCTCCGCCCAGCACCTGCACGGTGCGCAGCGGCGACCGGCCGTGCGATGAGGGGCGGCTGACGGGGCTCACGCGGCCGGGGCTCCTGGTTCGGCGTCGGACGGTCACGACGAAAATACAGAAGGATCGGGCGCGGGTGGTGCACCGCGCGATTCCCCCTCATGTCCTACGCCAAGGATGCCAGTACGCACGGGTGTTCCGGGAACCCCGACGGGTCCGACTGCTCCCCGCCCGACCGCACGCATCACTCACCCGAGTGAATGCGCCGTGGTCGGATCCAGCCCCGCGCCGTGCGCGGTCCGGTCGGGCGGGTCCGCCCGGCCCGGACCGCTCAGGCGTCCGCGCGGGCCGCCGCGAGCAGTTCCTCCGCATGGGCCCGTGCCGTCTGCGAGTCCTCCTGGCCGGCCAGCATCCGGGACAACTCCCTGATCCGGTCCTCCCCTTCGAGCACCTTCACGCCGGAGCGGGTCACCGATCCGTCGTTGGTCTTCTCCACCAGCAGCTGCCGGTCCGCGAAGGCCGCCACCTGCGGCAGATGGGTGACGACGACGACCTGCGCGCTCTTCGCGAGCCGGGCCAGCCGACGTCCGATCTCCACCGCCGCCTTGCCGCCGACACCGGCGTCGACCTCGTCGAAGAGGTACGTCGGCACCGGATCCGTCCCGGCGAACACGACCTCGACCGCCAGCATCACGCGCGAGAGCTCACCGCCGGACGCGCCCTTGGCGATGGGCCGCGGCGGGGCACCCGGGTGCGGGGCCAGCAGCAGCTCCACCTCGTCGGCGCCGGAGGGCCCGTACGCGACCGTGCGTCCGCCGACCTCGACGCCCTCGGCGTCCTCCGTCTGCCGCAGGTCGAACGACACGCGCGCGTGGGGCATGGCCAGCGAGGCCAGCTCGGCGGTCACGGCGGCCGCGAACCGCTCGGCCGCCTCCGTCCGGGCGTCCGTCAGCGCCTGGGCGAGCCCGCCCAGTTCGGTGCGCAGCGCGTCCCGCTCGGCGGTCAGCTCGCCGATCCGCTCGTCGTCGCCGTCCAGCTCGGTCAGCCGGCCGGCGCCCTGCTCGGCCCAGGCCAGCACGGAGGCGATGTCCTGGCCGTCCCGGCCGTACTTGCGGGTCAGCGCGGTGAGCGCGGCCCGGCGCTCCTCGACGGCCGCCAGCCGCAGCGGGTCGGCGTCCAGGTCGTCGGCGTAGCCCGCCAGCTCCCCGGCCACGTCACCCAGCAGGATCCCGATCTCCCCGATCCGGTCGGTCAGCGCGGCCAGCGCGGGGTCGTGCGACCGTACGGCCTCCAGGGCCCGCTGGGCGCCCGCCACGAGCGTCGCGGCGTCGATGCCCTCGGGATCCTCCGGGTTGCCCGCGAGAGCGGCGTGTGCGGCCGTGGCGGCCGACGACAGCGCCTCCGCGTGCCCGAGCCGCTCCGCCTCCTCGGCGAGCTCCACGTCCTCACCGGCCCGCGGCTCGACGCCCGCGACCTCGTCGAGGCCGTAGCGCAGCATGTCGGCCTCCTGGGCCCGCTCACGCGCCCGGGTGACGATCTCGTCGAGCTCGACGGCGACGGCCCGCAGCCGCCGGTAGGCCTCCGTGTACTTGGCGAGCGGGCCCGTGACGGCGTCGCCCGCGTACCGGTCGAGCGCCGCCCGCTGCCGCGAGAGCTTCAACAGGCCCTGCTGGTCGGTCTGTCCGTGGACGGCGACCAGTTCGTCGGCGAGTTCGGCGAGCATCCCGACGGGCACGCTCCGCCCGCCCAGATGGGCCCGCGAGCGTCCCTCCGCGGAAACGGTACGGCTGATCAGCAGAGCCCCGTCGTCGAGCTCGGCCCCCGCCTCCTCCGCGCGCACGATCGCGGCCGTGTGCGCGGGCACGGAGATCCGCCCCTCCACGACCGCGTTCTTCGCCCCGATCCGCACGAGCGCCGGGTCCGCGCGCCCGCCGAGGAGCAGCCCCAGGCTGGTGACCACCATGGTCTTGCCCGCACCCGTCTCACCGGTGACCGCGGTGAACCCGGGCGACAGCTCGACGACAGCGTCGTCGATGACCCCGAGAGACCGTATCCGCATTTCCTCCAACACGCACCCGACCATACGAGGTTTTCCGGGCCGTGTGCGACGCCGCCCCCCGCAACGAGTGCCGAGCGTTACCTGCCCGGGGCAATCCTCGTTGTGCTCCCGGCCGCCACGCTCCCGCGTGGCGATCCGGTCCGCCCGCCGTCCACCTCGTCGTACGCCCGGTCGTCCGCCCCGGTCCCGGGCGGGACGCGGGTGCGGTGCCCGGCCCGACCCGCGGGGCCGGTCCGGTGCCCCGACCACGGCCGGGGCACCGGACCCGTACTACTGCCGGGCCCCTCGCCACCCCGACACGGGCAGCGCGAACTTCGCCACCAGCCGGTCGGTGAACGACGCGTGGTGCAGCCGGGCCAGGCGCACGGGCACGGCCCCGCGCCGCACCTCCACCCGTGCCCCGGGCGGCAGCTCGACCGTCCGCCGGCCGTCGCACCACAGGACGCCGGGCGGGACGTGCGGCAGCACCTCGACGGCCAGCACCGAGTTGGGCGAGGTGACCAGCGGCTTCGCGAACAGCGCGTGCGCGCTGATCGGCACCATCAGCAGCGCCTCGACCTCGGGCCACACCACCGGCCCGCCCGCCGAGAAGGCGTACGCCGTCGACCCGGTCGGGGTCGACAGCACGATCCCGTCGCAGCCGAACCCGGTCACCGGCCGCCCGTCGATCTCCAGCACGACCTCGAGCAGCTTCTCGGCTCCGGCCTTCTGCACGGCCGCCTCGTTCAGCGCCCAGTCGGTGTGCACGATGTCGCCGTTGCGGTGCACGACGACGTCGACGGTCATCCGCTCCTCGACCTCGTACGCCTTGCTCACCACCCGGTCGACGACCTTGTCGAGGTCGTCGCGCTCGGCCTCCGCGAGGAACCCGACGCTGCCCAGGTTCACGCCGAGCATCGGCACCCCGGACGCCCGCGCGAACTCCGCGCCGCGCAGCAGGGTGCCGTCACCGCCGAGGACGATCAGCAGCTCGCAGCCCTCCAGGCACTGCGGGGTGGCCTCCGCGACCAGCTCCACCTCGTCCGGGAGCGGCAGGTCGGCGGCCTCGTACTCCAGCACCCTGACGCCCACGCCGGCCCGCAGCAGCCCCTTCACCACGAGTTCGGCACTGCGGATGGCCGCGGGCCGCCCGGTGTGGGCCAGCAGGAAAACAGTACGAGCTCGGTTCTCTGTCAACGCGGCCCCTCCGCCACTGCACGGTCGACGTCGGCCGGGTCCAGTTCGGGAGCTCCGGCACGCAGCCACAGAAAGTACTCGACGTTGCCCGAGGGACCGGGCAGCGGGCTGGCGGTGACACCCTTCACTCCGAGCCCCAGCTCCCACGCCTTCTGGGCCACGCCCCGCACGGCCTCCGCCCGCAGCTGCGGACTCCGTACGACACCCCCGCTCCCCAGCCGTTCCTTACCCACCTCGAACTGCGGCTTGACCATCATCACCAGGTCGGCATCCGGCTTCACGCACCGCGCCAGGGCCGGCAGCACCAGCCCGAGCGGGATGAAGGACAGATCGCCCACGACAAGATCCACAGGTTCCCCATCGATCGCTTCAAGCGTCAACTCGCGTACGTTCGTACGGTCCTTGACGGTGACGCGTTCATCGCTCTGGAGAGACCACGCGAGTTGTCCGTAACCCACGTCCACGGCGACGACCTGCACGGCTCCCGCCCGCAGCAGTACGTCGGTGAAGCCGCCGGTGGACGCGCCCGCGTCCAGCGCCCGCCGTCCCTCGACGGCCAACCCCTGCGGCATGAAGGCGGCGAGCGCCCCGGCGAGCTTGTGGCCGCCGCGCGAGACGTACTCGGGGTCGCCGTCGTCGGACGCGACGACGATCGCCGCCGCGGTCTCCACCTGGGTGGCGGGCTTGGTCGCGACGGTCTTGCCGACCGTCACCCGGCCCGCGGCGATCAGCTGGCTGGCGTGCTCGCGCGAGCGCGCGAGCTTCCTGCGGACCAGCTCCGCGTCCAGACGGCGGCGTGCGACTCCTGCCACGTTCGGTTCAGCTCCTCGTCATCCCGTACGGCGGTCGAAAGGTGTGATCCAGAAGGATCTCATTACGCGGTGGCGGCCGGGGGACGGGTGGGCGCCGGCAGTCCGGGGCGCGCGTCGAGCGCGGTGAGCGCGTCACGCAGCCCCCGGTGCACATCCTCGTACACCTCGACGTGTCCGTCGGCGGCGAGGTGATCGGCGTCACCGAGCCGCTCCAGCAGCGCGTCCACCTCGGGGTTGCCGGTGGGGACCCGGGAGAGCTCAAGCGGAGCGGGGGCGGCGGGGGCGGACACCGGCGCGGCCTGCGCGGTCGCCGCGTCCGTCGGGGTCGCGGCCTCGGGCACGGAGTCGGTCATGCCCCGACGCTACCCCGAACCGCTGCGGTACCGTCGATCACCATGGCCACCATCGAGGAGTGCCGCACCGCGCTCGAGAAGCTCTCCGAGTCCATGGGAGGCGCCGAGGGCGACGTCCGTGAGGCCGTCGCCCTGGACCGCTCGGTGAGCTGTCGCATCACCGACCTGGACGTCACCTTCGCCGGGCGGCTCGCCGGCGGCCGGATCGAGGTGCTCGACACCTATCCAGGCCCGCCGCGCCGGAAGGCCGAGATCCGGCTGGCCATGGCGGGCGACGACCTGGTGGCGCTGGTCGCGGGCGAGCTGAACTTCGCCAAGGCCTGGGGTTCGGGCCGGGTGAAGCTGGAGGCGGGCCTGCTCGACCTGTTCCGGCTCAGAAAGCTCCTGTAGCGGCGGCCCTCACCCTCCCGGTCCTCCCCGGGCCGCTCGGCCTCCCCGGGCCGCTCGGCCTCCCCTGGCCCCTCGGCCTCTCCCGGCCGCTCGGGCCTCTTCCGGCCGCGCCCCTCGCCCCGGGACCTCCCCAAGCCGCGCCCCCTACCGCGGGGCGGCGGCCTTCGCCTCGCTACGTGCCCTGCGCGCCGCCGGGACCACCAGCGGCGTCCCCGTCTCGGGGTCGTCGATGACCTGGCAGCGCAGCCCGAAGACCTCCTCGACCAGCGCGGCCGTGACGACCTCGCCGGGCGCGCCCTGGGCGATGACCCGCCCGCCGCGCAGGGCGATGAGATGGGTGGCGTACCGGGCCGCGTGGTTGAGGTCGTGCAGCACGGCGACCAGCGTGCGGCCCTGCTCCTCGTGGAGCTGGGCGCAGAGGTCGAGCACGTCGATCTGGTGCTGGATGTCCAGGTAGGTCGTCGGCTCGTCGAGCAGCAGCAGCGGCGTCTGCTGGGCGAGAGCCATCGCGATCCACACGCGCTGGCGCTGGCCGCCGGAGAGTTCGTCGACATAGCGCTCGGCGAGTTCGGCGACGCCGGTCTGCGCCATGGACTCCTGCACGACCCGCTCGTCCTCGGCCGACCACTGGCGCAGCAGCCCCTGGTGCGGGTACCGGCCGCGGCCCACCAGGTCGGCGACGGTGATCCCGTCCGGCGCGATCGACGACTGCGGCAGCAGGCCCAGCGTGCGCGCGACCTTCTTCGCGGGCATCGACTGGATGACCTGCCCGTCGAGCAGCACCCGGCCCTCGCTCGGCTTCAGCATCCGCGACAGCGCGCGCAGGAGCGTCGACTTGCCGCACGCGTTCGGGCCGACGATCACCGTGAAGGAGTTGTCGGGGATCTCCACCGACAGCTGTTCGGCGATGACCCGCTGGTCGTAGGCGAGGGTGACGTTCTCTGCGGACAGACGGTTCACGGTGCTCCTCGGGTTGTTCGGTCCGCCGGTGGCGCTGTCCGGCTTGCCGGTGGTGTTCTCCGGCTGGCCGGTGGCGGTGGCGCTCATATCCGGCCCGCCCTGCGCTCGGTGACCAGCAGCCACAGCAGGTAGACACCGCCGAGCACGCCGGTCACCACGCCCACGGGCAGCTGTTCGGCGCCGAAGGCCCGCTGCGAGGCCCAGTCGGCGGTGACCAGGAGGGTGGCGCCCATGCACAGCGACGGCACGAGGTTCGGTCCGGGGGAACGGGTCAGCCGCCGGGCGAGCTGCGGCGCGGTGAGCGCCACGAAGCTGACGGGTCCCGCGGCGGCGGTGGCGGTCGCGGTGAGCAGGACGGCGGCCACCATCAGCAGCAGCCGCACCCGCTCCACCCGCACCCCGAGGGCGTTGGCCACGTCGTCGCCCATCTCCGTCATCCGCAGCCCGCGGGCGTTGGCGAGGACGAGCGGCACGAGCACGGCGCACAGGCCGAGCAGCGGCCAGACCTGTTCCCAGTCGCGGCCGTCGAGGGAGCCGGTCATCCAGACGACGGCACGGGCCGCGTCCACGATGTCGGACTTGGTCAGCAGATAGCCGTTGACCGCCGTGACGACGGCCGACACGCCGATGCCGACCAGCACCAGCCGGTAGCCGTGCACACCCTGCCGCCAGGACAGCAGGTAGATGGCGAGGCCGGTCAGCAGACCGCCGACGAGCGCGCCGAGGGTGACCTCGGTGGCGTCCCCGGACATCAGCACGATCACCACGAGCGCGCCGGCCGTCGCCCCCTGCCCGAGGCCCAGGACGTCCGGACTGCCCAGCGGATTGCGGGAGATGGACTGGAACAGCGCGCCGCCGAGTCCCAGCGAGGCGCCCACCAGGAGACCGACCAGGACCCGCGGCAGCCGCAGTTCGTCGACGATGAACTCCTGCCCCGGCGTGCCGTCCCCCGCGAGTGTCTTGAGCACGTCGCCGGGCGGGATCGGGAAGTCGCCGGTGCCGATCAGGACCACGCTCGCGGCGAGCGCGGCGGCCAGCAGCAGCACGACGACGACGACCGCGCGCACGTCCAGCCGGAGGGAGAGCCCGCCCGGAGTACGCAGCGCGCGGGTGGCCCGGTTCGCCCCGGAGGTCCGGTTCGCCTTGGTGGCCCGGGAGTTCTTCACTGCGCTCCTCACAGCTGCGCCGTCCTGCGTCGTCGTACGAGAAAGATGAAGACCGGGCCGCCGACGAGCGCGGTGACGATGCCGACCTGGAGTTCCGAGGGACGCACGACCACCCGGCCGACGACGTCCGCGCCGAGCAGCAGCACGGGCGACAGGACGGCGGCGTACGGCATGATCCAGCGCATGTCGGGGCCGGTGAAGGAGCGCACGATGTGCGGCACCATCAGCCCGACGAACACGATGGGTCCGCAGGCGGCGGTCGCCGCTCCGCAGAGCACGGTGGCCGCGAGCATGGACAGCGCCCGGGTGCGGTTGAGATGGGCGCCCAGCGCCTTGGCGGTGTCGTCGCCCATGGACATCGCGTTGAGCGGCCGGGCGAGCGCGAGCGCGAGCAGCGTGCCGACGGCGAAGAACGGCAGCACCTGGGTGATGGTCGAGTCGGTCGCCGTCGACAGCGACCCGACCGTCCAGAAGCGCATCCGGCCCAGCGCCGCCTTGTCCATGATCATCACGGCTTGGACATAGCCGTAGAGCGCGGCACTGATCGCGGTGCCGGCCAGCGCGAGCCGCACCGGGGTGGCGCCCCGGCTGCCGCCGAGGAACCACACCAGCGCGCCCACGGCGGCCGCGCCGAGGAAGGCGAACCACACATAGCCGCTCAGGCTGGTGACACCGAAGTAGGTGATGGCCGTGACGACCGCGGCGGACGCGCCCGCGTTGATGCCGAGCAGCCCGGGGTCGGCGAGCGGATTGCGGGTGAGCGCCTGGAGGACGGCCCCCGACAGACCGAGCGCCGCGCCGGCGAGCAGCCCGAGGAGGGTCCGCGACAGCCGCTCGTCGACCACGACGTCGCCGTAGGTGCCGGTGCTTGCGAACAGGCCGTGCCAGACCTGCTCCAGAGACAGTTCTTTCGCCCCGATCGCGATGCTCGCCATCGCGACGAGCGCCAGGACCGCGGTGGAGAGAAGCAGCCCGAAGCTGCGTATCGCCCGGCGGGTTGGAGGCGCGGGGGCGGTCTCCGCGCGCTGCTGAGGAGGACTGTCGACCAACACGCAGTTAGGTTAGCCTACCCTCCTATTTTCCCTCGACGGCCGGTGGTTCACCGGTCGGGCTCACAACCCCAGCCGCGCCAGCGCCTTCCCCCCGTCCAGCTCGCACGAGCCCGCCCCGGCCGCCGTCCAGGCCGCCGCGCACAGCGCGCGCAGTCCGTCCAGCGCCTCACCTTCACCGGTCAGTTCCAGGCTCTCGGCTCCCGCGGTCGCCGTCCAGCCGCCGCAGCGGAATCCCCGGCCCTCCTCCTCGACCTCCGGCTGCCCGGTCAACAGCCCTCGCAGATCGGCGTCGACGTAGGTCGGCCGGTGCTGCGGCGGCGCGGCGAGCAGCTGCGCGCCGTCGGTCACCCCGGTCAGCACGAGCAGGGAGTCGACCTCCCCGTTGAACGCGCCCTCGATGTCGGTGTCCAGCCGGTCCCCCACCACCAACGGCCGCTCGGCACCGGTCCGCAGGATCGTCTCCCGGTGCATCGGCGGCAACGGCTTGCCCGCCACCTGCGGCTCGGCACCCGTCGCGATCCGCACGACCTGCACCGCGGCGCCGTTGCCCGGCGCGATACCGCGTCCGCTGGGAATCGTCAGATCGGTGTTGGACGCGAACCACGGCACCCCGCGCGCGACGGCATAGGAAGCCTCCGCGAAACGTCCCCAGGTCAGATCCGGCCCGCCGTACCCCTGCACCACGGCCGCCGGCTCGTCGTCGGCCGACTCCACGGGCTCCAGACCGCGCTCACGCAGGGCGACCCGCAGCCCCTCCCCGCCGATCACCAGCACCCGCGAGCCGGCCGGCACCTGCTCGCTGATCAGCCGCGCCACCGCCTGCGCCGACGTGATGACGTCGCCCGCCTCCGTCGGAATCCCCAGTTCGGTCAGATGTCCGGCCACCGCGTCCGGCGTCCGCAGGGCGTTGTTCGTGACGTATGCCAGGTGCATGCCGCCCGCGCGGGTCTCGGCCAGCGACTCGACCGCGTACGCGATCGCCTGGCCGCCCGCGTACACCACCCCGTCCAGATCGAGCAGCGCCGTGTCGTACGCCTTGCTCAGGGTCTGCCCACTGCCCTCGGGCCTTGTCCTGACGCTCCGGCTCATTCCGCATCGCTCCTCGATCGATCCCTTTCCCAGATCATCTCTCATGCCACTGACACACGTAGGATGCCTGGATGAACCTTGCAGGTCACTCGGAAGCAACGGCGCGCCGAGGCCTGGAACTCACCCCGTTCCGAGGCCTGCGCTACGACCCCGACCGGGTCGGCAGCCTGGCAGCCGTGACGTCGCCCCCGTACGACGTGGTCGTACGGCCCGACGGCGTGTACCACCTTCAGTCGGCCGATCCGCACAACATCGTCCGGCTGATCCTCCCGCAGGACACCACCCCCTCGGCCCGCAACGAACGCGCGGCCGACACCCTGCACCGCTGGCTGGACGAGGGCATCCTGGCCGCGGACTCCGAGCCGGGCCTCTACGTCTACGAGCAGCGCGACGACGCGGGCCTCCTGCTCCAGCGCGGCCTGATCGGCGCCCTGCGGCTGACCGAGCCGGCGGAGGGCGTGGTGCTGCCGCACGAGGACGTGATGCCGCACATCGTCGCGGACCGCGCCGCCCTCATGCGCGCCACCTCCGCGAACCTCGAACCGCTCCTGCTGACCTACCGCGGCGACGGCGACACCGCCGATGTCATCGAGCGCACCGCCGAGCGGGAGCCACTCCTGTCGACGACCACCGAGGACGGCTACAGCCACCGTCTCTGGTCGATCACCGACCCCGCCGATCTGGCCCGTGTCCAGACGGATCTCTCCCAGCACCAGGCCCTGATCGCCGACGGTCACCACCGCTGGGCGACGTATCTGTGTCTACGCGCGGAGCATCCTTCGCCCGGACCCTGGGACTACGGTCTCGTCCTCCTCGTCGACACGCTCCGCTACCCGCTGCGCGTCCGCGCGATCCACCGGCTCCTGCACACCCTGCCGATCGCCGACGCCCTGGCGGCCCTGAACGGCCTCTTCCGCGTCCGGCGCCTCGACGTCCCGCTGCCGGACGCCCTGAAGGCGCTCGCCGAAGCGGCCGAGACGGGCAACGCGTTCCTGCTGGCCGGCGACGGCTCCTTCCACCTGGTCGACCAGCCGGACCCGGGGCTCCTGGCCCGGACGGTCCCCACGGACCGCCCCGCGCTCTGGCGCACCCTGGACGGCACGGTCCTGCACGCCACGCTCCTCGAACACGTCTGGCGCATCCCCGAGGACTCCCCCGCCCATATCGCCTACATCCACGACACGGCCGCCACCGTCGAGAAGGCGGAGCGGAACGGCGGTACGGCCGTGCTGATGCACCCGGTCCGCGAGGAGGTCGTGCGCGACCTCGCCCGGCAGGGCGTCACCATGCCCCGCAAGTCGACGTCCTTCGGCCCGAAGCCCGCGTCGGGCCTGGTGCTGCGCACGCTGGAGTTCTGACCGTCCGGGCACCGGCTTCGGACACACGAACCGGACACGCGAAAGGGCGGGACCCCGTCACCGGGATCCCGCCCTCACTCACTGCCGCAGGTCAGTCCTTGTCGACAGCCTTCGCGTCGGCCTCGTCGTGGACCTTGCCGCCGACCTCGTCCTCGTCGTCGTCCTGGTCACCGTCGTCGCCCAGGTCGTCGTCGCTCACGTCGTCGTCGCTCACGTCGATGTCGCTGTCGTCGATGTCGCTGTCGTCATCGTCGTCGTCATCGACATTCACGTCGGCGTCCGCCTCGGTGCGGACCGGGGACTCCTCCTGGGACTCGTCCTCGTTGTCGTCGAGGGCGTCGACGAACTCCACCCCGTCCAGCTCGGCGAGCCGGTCGGAGGCGTCCGTGCTGCCGTCCCGGTCGGCCTCGACGGCCTTCGCGAACCACTCACGCGCCTCGACGCGCCGCTCGACGGCCAGCAGCGCGTCGGCGTACGCGTACCGCAGTCGCGCGGTCCACGGCTGTACGGAGCTGGAGGCCAGCTCGGGGCTCTGAAGCGTCACGATGGCCGCCTCCAGCTGCCCCATGTCACGCCGGGCGCCGGCCGCGACGAGCCGCATCTCGACCTGACCGGCCTTGTCGAGCTTGTGCACCTCCGGGGCGCCGGCCATGTCGAGGGCCTTCTCCGGCCGCCCGAGTCCGCGCTCGCAGTCGGCCATGACGGGCCACAGCTCGACGGTGCCGGTCATCCGACGCGCGGCCCGGAACTCGGCGAGAGCCTCGCTGTACTTCTGGTTCGCGTACGCGGCGAAGCCGGCCGCCTCGCGCACGGCCGCGACGCGGGAAGCGAGTCGCAGGGCGATCCGTGAGTAGGCGTAGGCGCGCTCGGGCTCCTCGTCGATCAGCCGCGCGACCATCACCAGGTTCTTGGCGACGTCCTCGGCGAGCGACTTGGGCAGGCTCAGCAGCTCCTGCCGCACGTCCTGGTCGATCTCCTCGCCGGTGACGTCCTCCGCGATCGGCAGCCGCTTGATCGGCTCACGGTCCCGGTCCCGCTCGTCGCGGAAACGTCCGCCACCGCGCCGGTCGTCACCGCGCCGGTCGTCACGGCGGTCGTCACGGCCACGGAAACCGCCGGGACGGCCGGAGCGGTCATCGCGTCGGTCGTCACGGCGGGGACCACGGCTGCCGCGGTCGTCCCGCCCCTGGAACCCACCGCGGTCGCCCCGGCTGTCATCCCGACGGCCGTAGCCGCCACGGTCTCCACGGTCCTCGCCACGCCGGTCGTCACGGCGGAAGTCACCGCGGTCGTCACGACGGAAGGGAGGACGCTCACCACGGTCATCGCGGCGGAAGCCCCCGCGGTCGCCGCCCGGACGGTCGTCACGACGGCCGTAGCCGCCACCACGGTCGTCGCGGCGGTCGTCGCGGCGGAAGGGGGGACGCTCACCGCGGTCGTCACGACGCGGACCGCCCGAACGGTCGTCACGCTGGTACGCCGGACGAGACCCACGATCGTCACGACGGTCATCCCGCCGATCGTCACGACGGTCGTCACGGCGGAAGTCACCGCGGTCGTCACGGCGGAAGTCACCGCGGTCGTCACGACGGAAGGGGGGACGCTCACCACGGTCGTCGCGACGCGGACCGCCCGAACGGTCGTCACGCTGGTACGCCGGACGAGACCCACGATCGTCACGACGGTCATCCCGCCGATCGTCACGACGGTCGTCACGGCGGAAGTCACCGCGGTCGTCACGACGGAAGGGGGGACGCTCACCACGGTCGTCACGACGGAAGGGGGGACGCTCACCGCGGTCGTCACGGCGCGGACCGCCCGAACGGTCGTCACGCTGGTACGCCGGACGAGACCCACGATCGTCACGACGGTCGTCCCGCCGATCGTCACGACGGTCGTCACGGCGGAAGTCACCGCGGTCGTCACGACGGAAGGGAGGACGCTCACCCCGGTCGTCACGACGGAAGGGGGGACGGTCGCCTCGGTCGTCGCGACGCGGACCACCCGAACGGTCGTCACGCCGGCCGTAACCACCGCCGCCGCCACCACGGTTGTCGTCGCGGCGGAAACCGCCACGGTCGTCACGACGATCGTCGCGGCGGAAGCCTCCCCGGTCGCCTCCCCGGTCACCGCCACGGTCGCTGTCGCGACGGTCGTAGCCACCGCGGTCGTCACGACGGAAGCCGCCACGGTCTCCGCGGTCTCCGTGGTGACCGCTACGGGCACCACGGTCGCCACGATCACCACTGTCCCGTCGCCGCTGGTCGCGCTCCGGTCGATCGTCGGGAGAGTTGGTGGACATCGGTGACTCCTGTCTTCGGTACCCGGTACCGCATTCATTCTCGCGCAACCGGGTACCCGGCGCGCTCCGGAAAAACAAAAAGGACCCCTGGTCCCAGCGTTGAACGCTGGGACCAGGGGTCCTCCAAAGATTGTTCGGCGGCGTCCTACTCTCCCACAGGGTCCCCCCTGCAGTACCATCGGCGCTGTGAGGCTTAGCTTCCGGGTTCGGAATGTAACCGGGCGTTTCCCTCACGCT
>NZ_JBVJMD010000013.1:0-184487 GCF_055584385.1 Streptomyces sp. NPDC104096 | reverse complement strand
GGGGTGGGAGTGCCGCCCCGGGGCGGCGGAGTCCCCTGCCCTCCCGGATGCCCCGGCGTCCGGCGGGGCGCGGCCCGCAGCTGCTCCGGATAACTGGCCTCGGCCAGCCGCCCGGTGGGCCGGTCGGCCTCGCCCGCGCGCGGCGCGGGCGGCCGTCCGTCGGTCAGGCCCTGCGCCTCACGGGCGGCGATCTCCTTGAGCCGCAAGGACAGTTCGAGCGTGCTGGGCCGTTCCTCGGGGTCCTTCGCCAGGCAGGCGCGCACCAGCGGGGCCAGCGCGTCGGGCACGCCGTGCAGATGGGCCTCCTCGTGCACCACCCGGTACAGCATCACCTCGGAACTGCCGTGCCCGAAAGGCGAGTCGGCGGTGGAGGCGTACGCGAGGGTGGCGCCCAGCGAGAACACGTCCGTCGCCGGGGTGACGGCGGCCCCGCGCACCTGCTCGGGGGCGAGGAAGCCGGGGGAACCGACCGCGGTGCCGACGTGGGTGAGCGTGGAGGCGCCGGTCGCCCAGGCGATGCCGAAGTCGATGATCCGCGGCCCCTTGGGGGACAGCAGGATGTTGGACGGCTTCAGGTCCCGGTGCACGACCCCCGCCTCGTGCACCGCGACCAGCCCCTCCGACAGGGCCGCGCCGATCGCGGCGGCCTCGGCCGCGCCGAGCGGACCCTCGTCGGCGACCTTGTCGTGCAGGGACGGGCCGGGCACGTACTGCGTGGCGAACCAGGGACGGTCCGCGTCCAGGTCGGCGGCCACCAGCCGTGCCGTGCACCCCCCGCGGATCCGCCGCGCCGCGGACACCTCGCGCGCGAACCGCGAGCGGAACTCCTGGTCCTCCGCCAGATCGGGCCGGATCACCTTCAGCGCGACCCGCTGCCCCTTCTTGTCGGAGCCCAGGTAGACGACGCCCATCCCGCCCGCGCCGAGCCGTCTGTGAAGCCTGAACGAGCCGACGACGCGCGGGTCCTCGCGCCTCAGGCGCATCATCGCCATGTTCATCCCCGCTGCCCGGTCCGTGTGACGTGCCACAGCTTACGTTTCCACAGCCGCCCGCGCGCAGAGGCCGCGCCCTCTCGGCCGGATGGATTGTGCTTGCCGGGCGCGGGATATGAGGAGTGGTCAGGGAGGCTGACGGCAGAGCCGGTTTGAGCCGGGTGACCGGTCAACCGCGTGCTGAGACAGGGGCGTTGGACATGAAGGGGCCAGTGACCCGGAGCGTGACGTGCGCACCTGCGGGAGGACGCGGACGTACCGGACGGCGGGGGTCGGCACGGGCCGCCGGGCGGGGTCCGGGGTGTCCCGAGATGTGCGGGAAGTGAGCGAAGTCACCGTCTGTGGGTCTCCTGAACCGCTCCCATGACACGGAAGTCCGATCGTCCGTAAGCTCCTCCTCCCGGCGTACCGGAGTGCCGGCTCCCGGCCGGGCGGACGAGGACCCGCGAGGACAGTCCGGAAATGCGGGGGTACACCGGACACCCCCTCGGGGATGACCCCGAGTCCTGGAACCCCGTCTCCACCCTGCGGAGTACATCGCAGGTGACGGCTCATCCTCGGGGAGGCCCGCCAATCGGTACGAGGGCATGACGCCCGACCGGCGCCGCGCCCCTAGATTTGAAGTCAAGCGGCGGGTGCAGCACTCGTCCCCCGAGGTCAGACACCCGCCGCTGTCGACGACAACGCAACACGGTCAGGAGAGGGACCATGGCCCACACGGCACCGCGGACGGCGATCCGCACCCAGGGGCGCTTCACGCGCCCACGCCGCACGGGCCGGCGCCACCCGCTGGTGGCGACGCTCATGGCCCTCCCCCTGGCGGCCCTGCTCCTGCTGGTGTTCGACGGCTGGGAGACGGTGGCCACACAAGCGTCGTCCGTGGGAGTGATGCTGGGGCGCTGAGCGGCGACCCCAGGCCCGGAAGAGCGGTCCGGGCGGGGACATCCACCCATGAAACCCCGTGGGGACGGGGGTGCGACGGACGGCAGATGATGCCGGCGCGGCTGGGGAGCTGCGCCGGCATTGCCGTTTCCCCGTCGGCTCCACCCGAGCGCCGTCCGGCGCCCCGGTCCGGTCCACCCGAGCGCCGTCCCGTGCCCGGCCCGGTCCACCCGAGCGCGTCCTGTGCTCCGGTCCGGTCCACCCGGGCGCCGTCCCGCGTCCCGGCCCGGTCCACCCAGGTGCCGTTCGGCGCCCCGATCCGGTTGCGTACGCTCCGGCCAGAGCCGTACGACGCTGGGGGACCCGTGACCGCCGACCTGCTGCTGCCCGCACTCACCGAGAAGGCCCGGACCGCGGCCCATCCGGAGGGCACCCCCTGTCTCTGCGACACCCCCAGCACCCTCGCCACCCTCGCCGACCGCCCGGACGCCACCGTCGTCCGGCACGCCGGGACCGTCGCCAAGGCCCACGCCCCGGACACCGCCCGCACCGAACTGGCCCTGCGGCTTCGCGTGGCCACCGCCCTCCCGGACGTCCTGCTGCCCCCGCTGGAGCCGACCCCGGCCCCGGTCGACGGCCGGCTCGTGACCCTCTGGCCGTACGGCAGCCCCGTGGACCCGGACGACCCCGACGCCGCTCCCTGGGAAGCGGCGGGCACCCTCCTCGCCCGGCTGCACCGGACGCCGGCCCCGGCCGCCCCGCACGCACCGCCCCCGATGCGCGGCCCCGCCAAGGCCGCCCGCGCCGTGGCCCTGCTGGCTGCCGTGCCCGTCCCGCATCCGGCCGTCCCGGCGGTCCTGCGCGCCTGGGCCACCCTGCCCGCCTGGGCCCGCGACGCGGCCCCGATGCCGGACCGGACCACCCTCTGCCACGGCGACCTGCACCTCGGCCAGTTGGTACGGCACCCGGCCCCGGACGGCCCCTGGCGGCTGATCGACATCGACGACCTCGGCACCGGCGTCGCGGCCTGGGACCTGGCGCGCCCCGCCGCCTGGTACGCCTGCGGACTGCTCCCGCCCGACGAATGGACCCGGTTCCTGACCGCCTACCGCACGGCGGAGGGCCCCGCCGTGCCCGCGGACGGCGACCCCTGGCCCGTCCTGGACGTCCCGGCCCGTGCCCTGACCGTGCAGAGCGCCGCCCGTGCCGTGGCCAAGGCGATCACCGCGGACCGGCCCCTGGACGAAGTGGAACTGTCCGTTGTCGACGCATGTGCCCGAATGGGCGCGATCCCCCTGGAGTTGGGAGGGGACTTCGCGAAGTAGGGTGCAACCGACCGCGGCCGGGCAGAGTCTGTCCTGGTGAGACGCGAAGCAGGACCGATCTACGAGGAGTTGAGCCGACCATGCATTGTCCGAAGTGCCATGCGCCGATGCACACGTACAACCGCAACGGTGTCCAGATCGAGCAGTGCAGCGGCTGCCGGGGGATCTTCCTCGACTACGGCGAGCTGGAGGCGCTGACCCGCCTGGAGTCCCAGTGGACCCAGCCTGCCCCGCCGCCGTCCGCTCCGCAGGCGTACCCCGCGCCGTCGGCGCCCGCCTGGGGTGCCCCGCACGGCGGCGGACACGGCGGCGGCCACCACGGCGGTGGGCACTACGGCGGCCACCGTCACAAGAGCTTCGGCCACATGCTGTTCTCGTCCTGACACGAGGAATCCCCCGGCCGTACGCGACGGCCGGGGGATCCGGTGCGTGGACGATACTGGGATTGAACCAGTGACCTCTTCCGTGTCAGGGAAGCGCTCTCCCGCTGAGCTAATCGTCCTCGGGACCACGATGACTCCAAGGAGTCGATCGTGGGCACTGCGTGCGCGATACTGGGATTGAACCAGTGACCTCTTCCGTGTCAGGGAAGCGCTCTCCCGCTGAGCTAATCGCGCGGGGATCCTTGCGGATCAGAGCCCTTACGGGCCAGTGGACGATACTGGGATTGAACCAGTGACCTCTTCCGTGTCAGGGAAGCGCTCTCCCGCTGAGCTAATCGTCCTTGGAGGTGGAGACGGGATTTGAACCCGTGTAGACGGCTTTGCAGGCCGTTGCCTCGCCTCTCGGCCACTCCACCAGGAGTGTAGGGGATCGGGAAGACCCCTGTTTCCTTCGAGCGGACGACGAGGCTCGAACTCGCGACCTCAACCTTGGCAAGGTTGCGCTCTACCAACTGAGCTACGTCCGCTTGTCGTTTCCGTTCCGCTTGCGCGTCCCGGCGACGTGTTGAACTCTAGCGGATTCCCGGGCCAGCACAAAAACGCGTTTGCGCAGCGTGCTGCCCCGCGTCCCCCCGCGGACCTGCGCAGGCCCCCCGACCGGACACGGCGGGGCCACCCGAACGTCACCCGCCTAGACTCGACAACGTGCTCGACCTCCCTCCCCTGGCCCGCTTCGGCGACCGTGTCGCCACCGGCCTGCTCGATGTCACCAGCGACCCCGCGGCCCTGGACTCGGCCGGTTTCTGGGCCGTCTGCGCCGACTTCGAGGGCCGTCTGACCTGCGCCCGGTTCGCGGACGTACACAGGGAACCGGTGCCGGCCCCGGTGCCGGGCGGCTGGCGCGGTCCGGCGGTCGCCGACTGGACCTCCTCCCTCGACCGCGCCGCCTACACGGCCGCCGTCCAGCGGATCCGCGACCACATCGCGGCCGGCGAGGTGTACCAGGCGAACCTCTGCCGGGTGCTGTCCGCGCCGGTCGCGCCCGACGCCGATGTGGCCGCCCTCACCGCGCTGCTCGCCCGCGGCAACCCGGCACCGTATGCAGGAACGATTCGGTTGCCCCGGCACGGTGTGGAGATCGCCACCGCCTCGCCCGAGCTCTTCCTGCGCCGCGACGGCCGCACGGTCGAGTCCGGTCCGATCAAGGGCACCGGCCGCACCGAGGCGGACCTGCTGGAGAAGGACTACGCCGAGAACGTGATGATCGTGGACCTGGTCCGCAACGACATCGGGCAGGTCTGCGCCACCGGCAGCGTCACCGTCCCCGACCTGTGCGCCGTCGAGAAGCACCCCGGCCTGGTCCACCTCGTCTCCACGGTCCGCGGCGAACTGCGCCAGGGCGCCGGCTGGCCGGAACTGCTCGCCGCCGCCTTCCCGCCCGGCTCGGTCACCGGCGCCCCCAAGTCCAGCGCCCTGCGGATCATCTCCGCCCTGGAGACGGTGCCGCGCGGCCCGTACTGCGGCGGCATCGGCTGGGTCGACGCCGACCGCGGCGAGGGCGAGCTGGCCGTCGGCATCCGCACCTTCTGGATCGACCGCGCCGAAGGCGTCCTGCGCTTCGGCACCGGAGCCGGCATCACCTGGGGGTCCGACCCCGAGGGGGAGTGGCGGGAGACCGAACTGAAGGCGTCCCGGCTGCTCGCGGTAGCGTCGGGAACGTACGGGGCAAGCGCAGATGGAGAGGCACTGACGTGAGGATCTGGCTCGACGGCGGCCTGAGGGACGCCGAGTCCGCCCGGGTGTCCGTCTTCGACCACGGGCTGACCGTGGGCGACGGCATCTTCGAGACGGTGAAGACGGTCGAGAGCAGACCGTTCGCGCTCACCCGGCACCTCGACCGGCTCACCCGGTCCGCGCGCGGCCTGGGCCTGCCCGACCCCGACCTCGACGAGGTCCGCCGCGCCTGCGCCGCCGTCGTCGAGGCCAACCCGATGCCGCTCGGCCGGCTGCGCGTCACGTACACCGGCGGCCACGGCCCGCTGGGCTCCGACCGCGGCGCCGAGGGCCCGACCCTCGTGGTCGCCCTCGGCGCGACCGACCGCCGCGCCGACTCCACCGCCGTCGTCACGGTCCCCTGGACCCGCAACGAACGCGGCGCGCTCACCGGACTGAAGACCACCTCGTACGCCGAGAACGTCGTCGCCCTGGCCCGCGCGCACGCGCACGGCGCCTCCGAGGCCCTCTTCGCCAACACCGTGGGACAGCTCTGCGAGGGCACGGGTTCCAATGTCTTCGTCGTCCTCGACGGCGAGATCCACACCCCGCCGATCGCCTCCGGCTGTCTCGCGGGCATCACGCGCGCGCTGGCGGTCGAGTGGACCGGCGCGAAGGAGACCGACCTGCCGCTGGACGTCCTGGAGCGGGCGGAGGAGGTCTTCCTGACCTCCACCCTGCGCGACGTCCAGGCCGTGCACCGCGTCGACGGGCGCGAACTCCCCGGCGCGCCGGGCCCCGTGACCGCCAAGGCCATGCGGATCTTCGACGAGCGCTCGGGGCACGACCTCGATCCGTGACCCGGAACCCCGGCCGGGGCGGGTGAGGTGTGAGGTGCGGCATGGACCGGCCGGGGCGCGGGGCGCACCCGGGAAAACAATTCGGCTGTCCCGAGGCGCGGTACCGGGTAGAACACCCCTGATGACCACGACCCTGCGGCCGACCGAGCCGCTCCAGCGCGCCGCCGACGGGCTGCGCTCACGCCGCTACCAGGTGTGTGTGAACAGCCGTCCCGTGGGCGCGATCCACCTCAGTACCTCCCCGAGCCTCGGCGAGTCGGTGGCCCGGATCCTGGACCTGCGCGTGGAGGAGCCGGACCGCCGACGCGGCCGGGGCACGGTCGCCGCGCTCGCCGCCGAGGAGGTGGCGCGCGGCTGGGGCTGCCGGCAGATCGAGGCGGTCGTCCCCGAGGACGCCCCGACGGCGGTCCGGCTCGCCACGAACCTGGGCTACGTCCTGCGCAACCGCATCATGGCCAAGCCGCTCTCCGGCGCCGCGCCGGAGCTGCCCGCCGGCAGTCGGGCGCGGCCCATGACGGGGGACGAGTTCGAGACCTGGCTGGCCCATGAGTCGCAGGCGTACGCGCAGGCGTGGATCGAGCGGGGCCTGCCCGAGGCCGAGGCGTACGCCAAGTCACGCCGGGACCACGAGCAGTTGCGCGCGCGGGGGGTCGCCACCGCGGACACCACGTTCAGCGTCCTGGAGCACGAGGGGATCCGGGTGGGCGTCCTGTGGCTGGGCCGGGGTGACGGCGGCGCCTTCGTCTACGACGTGGAGGTCGACGCCGACCGTCGCGGCCACGGACACGGCCGTACGCTCATGCTGCTGGCGGAGGCCCAGGCGATCGCCGCGGGCAGCCGCACCCTCGGCCTCAACGTGTTCGCGGGGAACACCCCGGCCGAGCGGCTGTACGAGTCGCTCGGTTACGAGACCCGGGAGCGCGTCTTCTACAAGCACCTGCTGTAGGCCCGGTCGGGTTCGGGGGCCGGGCGTGATGGGGGGCAGGTCCGGGGCCCGGCTCGGGTCCGGGCCCCGGCGGACGGTCACCCGGCCAGGAGCCGGTCCGCGATCTCCTCGATGCGCTCGCGCAGCCCGTCCTGGCTCTTGCCGCCGTCGAGGCGCTCGCCGCCGATGACATAGGTGGGGGTGCCGGTCACGCCGATGGCCTTGCCCTCGGCCTGGTCGGCGTCCACGATCAGGATGTGCCGGCCGTCGACGAGTGCCGTGTCGAACTCCTCGGCGTCCAGGCCGAGTTCCCCGGCCACCTCGACCAGGAAGCGCTCTCCCCGGCGGTCGAGTTCCTCGACCCGGCCCAGGACCGCCTCGACGTACGGCCAGCCCTGTCCCTGCTCCAAGGCCTCCTCGACGGCCTGCGCCGCGGCGAACGCGTGCTTGTGCTTCTCCAGCGGGAAGTGCCGCAGCCGCAGCTCCAGCCGGTCGCCGTACCGCTCGCGCAGGGCACGCAGATCGTCGAGTGCGCTGCGGCAGTCCGGGCACTGGAGTTCGCACCACACGTCGAGTACGGCGGGGGCGGTGGGGTGTGCGGGGGAGGAGTCGCTCATGCCCCCAGTCTCCCAGCCCCGCGCGGCCGTCCCAACCCGGGCCGTCGCGGTCGTCGGGACGGCCGGCCGACGGGACCGGCGGACCGGCGGCCGCGACCGGCACCTGCGGAGGAGCCGACCCGGAGATGTCCCTGATGTGGGGCCGGACGATGGCCCGACGAGGTCCGGGCGGTGCAGGATGGAGGGGACGAAGTGTCCCTTGCCCGACGAACCCTGCCTGGAGGACCGGATGATTGCCGAGACCGTCTGTTCCGCCGTCTCCGTGGCAGGCCTGGGCATCGCGGCCGTCACGGCCTACCGCAGGCGTTTCCTCAAGGCCGCCCGGATCGCCGCCTACTCCCTCATTCCGATCGGCCTGGTGATGACGGGTGTCGTCGGCTGGGCCGCCGACACCGCCTTCAGCCCCACGGCCTGGGCGGGATTCGGCGCGCTCGCCGCGTCCTGGGCGCTGTTCGCGACCACGCGCGCCGTGGAGCGGCGCGGCGGCGGCAGCCGTAAGCAGCGCAAGGAGGCCGGCTCGGCACCGCGCGGGGCGGCGGAGCCCGCGGCCCCGGCCCGTGCGCTGGGACCCGGCACCCGCCCGGCCGGCCGGCCCGCGGCCACGTCGGGGCAGGCTCCCGCGGACGACTTCAGTGACATCGAGGCCATCCTGAAGAAGCACGGGATCTGACGTCGGGGAAGCACGGGATCCGACGTCGGGGAGTTCCGGCGGGCGACGAGCCCGACCCGGGCTGAAACGACACAGAGGGTCCGGGTCGGTCAGAAAATGATCAAGCCTTGCCCAGTGTGTGATCATGCCCCGTTCCGGGTGTCACGGAATCCGGCGAACTCCCGCTCTTTACGGGCGTGTTGATCGCGTGGGCGGGGTCGGCTGCGTCATCATCGCCGCGAGATGCTGGACACGCAACAGAGCGATGCCGCGCCGCAGCAGGACGAGCCGCGCGGATGCCTATTCGCCCTTTCCCAGCCACCGCTGATGATCTTCCTGGCGGTGATCGGGTGTCTGCTCCTCATGGCCTCTTTGCATGACCTGCTGATGCTGTGAGCCGTACCCGCGTTCCCCGGCGTCACCCGCCGGGGATCGCGTCGCATCCCGCACGGTCCGTCATGGTCGGACCCTGTCCGATTCGCCTGCCCGCACGCCGCGGTGACCCGTCCGATTCGACCGCGCGCCCGCCTCGGTGGCCCGCGCGCCCGCCTCGGTGGCCCGCGCGCCCGCCTCGACCGCGCGCCCGCCTCGACCGCGCGTCACGTGCCCCGACGGGCCTCAGCCCGCGGCTTCCTTGCGGCGTGCCCGGTAAGCGGCCACATGCAGACGGTTGCCGCAGGTCCTGCTGTCGCAGTACCGCCGGGAGCGGTTGCGGGAGAGGTCGACGAAGGCGCGCCGGCAGTCCGGTGCCTCGCAGCGGCGCAGCCGCTCCTCCTCCCCGGCCACCACGAAGAACGCCAGCGCCATCCCGCAGTCGGCCGCCAGGTGGTCGGCGATGGAGGCGCCCGGGGCGAAGTAGTGCACATGCCAGTCGTAGCCGTCGTGGTCCGTGAGCCGGGGCGTGGTGCCCGCGGCCGCGACCAGTTCGTTGATCATTCCGGCTGCGGTCCGGGCGTCCCGGGCCGCGAAGATCCCGGCGAACCGACCGCGGATCCGGCGCACCGCCGACAGGTCGAACTCCGACAGCACCCCGACATCACTGACCTCGTGCTTTCGTACGAAATCCGTGAGGGCCCGGAGGTCCGCCAGCCCGTCCGGGGCCGTCTCGTCCTCCGGTGCGGTGTTGACCAGATCCACCACGGCGTCGAGGGCACGCCGGGTGTCGTGGGTGATCAGCACATTTCGCTCCCTGGCCTGGGGGTGGGCGGGCGCCCGCCGATGCTGGCCGATGGTAGTGGTTCCCGCGACCATGGCGACGGCGGTGCGTGGACCGCACCTGCCCATGGAACGGCCCCGGCCCCGCAGGCGTTCCCGGTCGGCTCGGCCCCGGGCACCCGTGCGGATGCCAATGGTGACTCTCTGTCACCGCCCCGGTCTTTCGGCGCGACCGCGACGGCGAGTCACCACCGTCACCGCCCCGCCTTCCCTCCCGGCGCGAAGTCATGCCGACCGGATTCAAGACATGCCGGCCGCGACGGGCACACCGACGCCGTCACCGTGGGGCCCCACGGTGACGGCGTCGGTGCATACCGTATGCGGTTGTCTTGGCCCGAGCCGTCTCCCCGAGTGGACGGCGCCGGGCGGCTCTGTGGCGGCCTCGGCCTAGCTCTCCGCCAGGATGTGTGAAAGTTCCTGATCCAGATCGAAGTGCCGATGCTCGGTGCCGGGCGGCACCGCGGCATCAGTCCGCTTCAGGAACGACTCCAGGGCCCGCGCCGGGGCCTCGAGCAGAGCCTCACCCTCCGGAGAGCTCAGGGCGATACACACGACGCCCTGGCCATGGCTGCGCGACGGCCATACGCGGACGTCGCCGGTGCCGGTGGGACGGTGAAGTCCCTCAGCCAGGAGGTCGCGGGCGAACACCCACTCGACGGTCTCCTCGGCTCCGGTGTGGAAGGTGGCGTGCACGGCGTAGGGGTCGGCCGTGTCGTACCGCAGGCCTGCGGGGACAGGCAGGGAGGACTCGCTCGACACAACGAGGCGCAGGTGCAGCTCGCAGCTGACCGTGGTGTTCATAAGCGCCAGGGCCTTTCCGCTCAGTGTGCGCTCGGGGATTCGCACGTCGGCGAAATCGACATGCCACCTACGGTGCCGTTGTAAACCCCTCTGAGTGTTTTGCGTGCCTTTATGTAACTCTTTCGGCCGAGGATCCGTGCGGGCGCCAGGACCATTTCGGTGACCGGTTTGTCTCGGGTAGTGTTCATCCGTATGAACACGGGGAGTGACGAGCCGGGCGAGGTCGCCGTGACATCGGACGAGACCGGACCGGCCGGAAGACCGGGCGGGGCGAGGGCCGACGGGCCGGACGAGGCGGGCGGGAGCGGGAACGGGCTCGGCTCCAAGGCGCCGGAGTTCGTCAAGGCTCGCCGCATGTTGCACCTGAGCTGGCAGGTGGGCGTCTTCGTGGTGGGCCTGGCGGTCGTGGTCGCCGGCGTGATCATGCTGCCGCTGCCCGGGCCGGGCTGGGTCGTGATCTTCGGCGGCATGGCGATCTGGGCGACCGAGTTCGTGTGGGCCCAGCTGGTGCTGCGCTGGACCAAACGCAAGGTCACCGAGGCGGCGCAGAAGGCACTCGACCCCAAGGTGCGGCGACGCAACATCACCCTGATGGTGATCGGCCTGGTGATCGTGGCCGTTCTCGTCGGGATCTATGTCTCGAAGTTCGGCGTCGTGATGCCCTGGAAGATCGAGGACCAGTGATCCGGGGCCGGGCGCCAAGCCCGGCCGGCGTCGCCCGCCACCGGTCACAGGCACCCCCTGACATGGGGTAATGTTCTTCCTGTGCCCGGGCGATTAGCTCAGTGGGAGAGCGCTTCGTTCACACCGAAGAGGTCACTGGTTCGAACCCAGTATCGCCCACCCGGACACAACGGCCCATCTGCGAATACGCAGGTGGGCCGTTGTTCGTCGGGAGGCAGGCGCACCGCCTGGGCCGTTGTTCGTCGGAGGCGGGCGCGCCGCCTGCCCGTCGGGTGAGGGCGCGATGCGCTCGCGCCCGGGATGCGCCCTCGCTGCGCTCCGGCCACCCTCCCCGCCGCCACCTCCGGGACTCCGGCCGCCCCCGCGCCGCGCCCCCGCCGTCACCCCCTGGCCTCCGCCGTACCGTCGGGGGCGAGCCCCTCCGGGCCCCCGCCGTACCGTCGGCTTCCGGCCGGTCCGCGCCGCTGCGCGCCGCCCCGCCCTCCGTTCGGCCGGCCGGCCTCGGTCGCCCCACCTGCGCCATCGGCCGGACCGGTACCGCCCTCGGGACTCCCGGGCCGCGGGGCCGCCGGGGTGCCTGGGAAGAATTTCCTGTCCGAATCATTGACGCACCCTCAACCCCTCCGTAACTTGTGGCAGCAAGCGCTTACTTGAAACGATTCATGAGCGGCAACGACGCTGCGGGGAGGGGCCCGACTGTGGGAACCGGGAATGTTGAGAGGCGCACGATCCTGAAGGTGGCCGGGGCCTCGATGGCCACGCTGGGCCTCGCCGCCACGACGGGCTGCGGCGGCGACAGCGGCACGTCGGCCGACGGGACCGTGACGATCCGTTACTCGTGGTGGGGTGCCGACGAACGGGCCAAGAGGATCAATCGGTCCATCGCGCTCTTCGAGAAGAAGTATCCGAAGATCAAGGTGAAGACCGACTTCCAGGACTACGCCTCTTTCTGGGAGAAGTTCCAGACACAGGCCGCCGGCGGAAATCCGCCGGACGTATTCCAGAACGCCGTCGGATTTCTTCGGAAGTACGACAAACGCGGCATCCTGATGGACCTCAAGTCGCAGATCGACGCTGGCAATCTGAGCCTCGACCACTTCCGCGCCGGAGTCACCAAGGTCGGCGAGGTCGACGGCAAGCAGCTCGGCGTCCCGGTCGGGTCCAACACCATGGCGCTGGTCGTCGACAAGAAGGTGCTCGCGAAGGCGGGCGTCGACCCGCAGCCGGGCTGGACCTGGGACGAGTACTTCAAGGCCCTGAAGACCATCCACGACAGGACCAAGGTCCCGGGCGACACCGGCTACTTCGGCATCATGTACCTGTACGACCTCTATCTGCGGCAGAACGGCAAGGCGTTCTTCGGCAAGGACGGTCTCGGCTTCGAGCAGACCGACCTGACGGAGTGGTGGACGGACGCCTACAACCGGGTCAAGGCCGGGATCATCACCTCGCCCAAGACCGTCGAGCAGGACAAGCCCAAGTCGTCCCTCTCGGCGGGGCACGCCGCCTGCGAGTTCACCTGGGACAACTTCACGGTCCGTTACTCGGCGGAGGGCACCAGCGAGTACGGCCTCGCGCCGATCCCCACCACGGACGGCAAGGACACCGGGCAGTACCTCGCCTCCCTGATGCTGAGCGCCTCGGCGCGCACCCAGCATCCCAAGGAGGTCGCCCAGTTCATCGACTTCATGGTCCACGACCCCGAGGTCGGCAAGATCATGGGCTACGACCGGGGCGTCCTGGCCACCACCGACCAGTTCGACGCCTACAAGCCGACCGACGCCGTCGGCAAGGAGATCGCGCAGTACGAGCAGGACACCGCGGCGGCGGGCGTCCTCGGGGCCATCACCCCGCACCCGTCCGGCGCCGACACGGTCGAGGCCGCCTTCCTGCGCATCAGCGGCGACATGGCCCAGGGCAAGACCAAGGTCCCCGACGCCGTGAAGCAGTTCTTCTCCGAGTCCGAGGCCGCCTTCCAGGCCTGACCTGATTGGGAACACCCGTGACGCTCGTCAAGGACGCCGTGCCGGCCCTGCGGAAGGTCCGCTCCGGAGCTCCCGCCGTACGCCGGCGGGGGCGCCGGGAGAATCTCGCCGGCTACCTGTTCATGTCCCCGTGGATCGCGGGCTTCCTGCTCCTGACCGCGGGCCCGATGGCCGCCTCGCTGTACTTCGCGTTCACCGACTACAACCTGTTCACCAGCCCCAGGTGGATCGGCTTCGGCAACTTCACGCGGATGTTCGACGATCCCCGGTGGCAGAAGTCGGTGGAGGTGACGGCCAAGTACGTCGTCATCGGCACCCCGCTGAAGCTGCTGCTGGCCCTCGGCGTCGCCCTGCTGCTCGCGCAGAGCAGGCGCGGCCAGGCCTTCTACCGGGCCGCGTTCTACGCCCCGTCCCTGATCGGGGCGAGCGTGTCCGTCGGCTTCGTATGGCGGGCGCTGTTCTCCGACGGTGCCGTCGTGGACCAGGGCATGTCGGTGTTCGGCGTCCATGTCGGCGGCTGGGTCGGCAACCCCGACTGGATCCTCTACTGCCTGGTCGCGCTCACGGTCTGGCAGTTCGGCGCCCCGATGGTCATCTTCCTGGCCGGTCTCAAGCAGGTGCCGAGGGAGCTGTACGAGGCGGCGGCGATGGACGGGGCCGGACCGCTGCGCCGGTTCTGGAACATCACCCTGCCGATGATCTCCCCCGTGCTGTTCTTCAACGTGCTGCTGGAGACCATCCACTCGTTCCAGATCTTCGGCTCCGCCTACGTCGTCTCCAACACCAGCTGCGGTCCGGCCGACGCCACCCTCGTCTACACCTGCTACCTCTACCAGCAGGGCTTCAAGAACGCGCAGATGGGCTTCGCCTCCGCGATGGCCTGGATGCTGCTGCTGGCCGTGGCCCTGGTGACGGCCGTCCTCTTCTGGTCGCAGAAGAAGTGGGTGCACTACGAGAACGACACGGAGGACACCCGATGAGCGCCACGGTCCCGCCGACCACCGCCCCGCCGGCCACCGCTCCCGTCGCGCACCGCCCGGCCGTGTCCCGCCGCCGGGCCGGCTCGCTGGTCTGGCACCTCGGCTCCCTGCTCGTCCTCGCCGCCGTGCTCTACCCCGTCCTGTGGGTGATCGGCGCGTCGTTCAAGCCGAGCAAGGACATCCTGGGCAGCCTGGAGCTCTTCCCGGCCGAGCCCGTCCTGGACAACTTCACCGGCCTCGCCGACGGCATAGCGGACGTCTCGATCTGGTCGTTCTTCCAGAACTCCCTCTTCTACGCGCTCGGCGCCGTGGCCGGTGTGCTGATCTCCTGCTCGCTGACCGCGTACGCCTTCGCCAAGATCAGGTTCGCGGGCCGGAACCTGCTGTTCACCCTGATGATCGGCACGCTGCTGCTGCCGTACCACGTGCTGCTCGTCCCGCAGTACGTGATGTTCCAGAAGATGGAGCTCATCAACACCTATGTGCCGCTGCTGCTGGGCAAGTACCTGGCCACGGAGGCGTTCTTCGTCTTCCTGATGGTGCAGTTCATGCGCAACCTGCCGAAGGAGCTCGACGAGGCGGCCCGGCTCGACGGCTGCGGCCATCTGCGGATCTACTGGTCGGTCGTGCTGCCGCTGTGCCGGCCGGCCCTCATCACCAGCGCGATCTTCACCTTCATCAACGCCTGGAACGACTTCATGGGCCCGCTGATCTACCTCAACGAGCCCGGCAAGTACACCGTCTCGCTGGGACTGACGATGTTCCGCGACTCCGACGGCCTCGCGTCCAACTACGGCGGGCTGATCGCGATGTCGCTGGTGGCACTGCTGCCGGTGCTGCTGTTCTTCCTCGCCTTCCAGCGGTACCTCATCGACGGTATGGCGACCTCCGGACTGAAGGGCTGAACGGTCCCACCATGGCCGAAGCACGGGTGAAGGCGCGCAAGGAGCCCGAGGAGTCCCCGCTCGCGGAGCGGTTCGGGGTGTTCGCCGAGTGTCTGCTCACCGGCGTGTGGATCGCGGTGGCCTCGCTGGGCGTGGTCACCGCCCCCGCCGCGTTCGCCGCCGGGGCGGGCCATCTGCGCCGCCGGGTCCGCCACGAGGGCGGCGGGCTCCGGGAGTTCGTGGCCGACTTCGGCGCGGCCCTGCCCGGCGGCGCGCTCGCCGGGCTGGTCTGGTGGGCGGCCACGGCGGCGGTCTGGGTCGACGTCCGGGCCTCGCGGGCCGGACTGCCCGGTGGACCGCTCGTCGGCGCGGTCGGCCTGGCCGCCCTGATCGGTCTCACCGTGACCGGGCTGCGCGCGGCGGCGGTGTGGACGCCGGGGGCGCGCTGGCGCTCGCTGGTGGCCGCGGCCGGCCGTCGTACGGTGCTCGACCCCGCCGGATCGTTCCTGATCGTCGGCGGACTGGCGGTGGTGGTCCTCTCCGGCCTGCTCACCGCACCACTCGCCGTACCCGTTCTCGGCGCGGTCGCGGGGGCGGCGGTCGCCGTGGAAGAGCGTCGCGAACGCCACCGGAACCACTGACGCACCACCGGCACCACGTACGTGCTGTCGGCGCCGCGCCCGTCGCGCCCTGCTCTGTCATGCCCCTGACCATCCCCTGCGTCCGCACGGCAAGGAAAGGCTGCATCCATGTCTCCCATTCCCCGCAGGTCCCTTCTGAAGGCGGCGGCCGTCGCCGGCGCCGCCGCCCAGTTCAGCTGGGCGCTCGGCAGCGGCACCGCCCAGGCCGCACCGACCGCGGCGGCGGCCGACGACGACCCGGTGACCCTGGACTGGCTGGAGGACGGCGGCCTCGGCGCCGCCCCCGGCTCCACCCTCGGCGTGCCCTGGCCCATGGGCACCTACCAGGAGGACCAGACCTTCGCGCTGACGGACGCCGACGGCCGGGCCGTCCCCGTCCAGTCCTGGCCGATCGCCTACTGGCCGGACGGCTCCCTGAAGTGGACCGCGCACGCGGTCGCCGAGGGGACCGGCAGGCTCACCCTCGCCGCCGGCACCCCCGCGCAGGCCGAGAAGAAGGTGACCGTCGACCGCAGCGGCGGCGCCGTCTCCGTGTCGACCGGGGTGATCACCGCGCGGATCGGCACCTCCGGGACGACGCTCATCAAGTCCGTCACCCGCGGCTCGACGGAGATCGCCGGCAACGGCCGCCTCGTACTGATCCGCCAGCCGGAGATCGAGGACGAGGACCAGGGCTCGGTGAAGACCGAGCGCTTCGAGAGCGTCATCGCCGAGGTGACCGTCGAGCAGGACGGCCCGGTCCGCGCGGTCGTGCGCATCGACGGCAAGCACCGCAAGGGCAGCCGCAGTTGGCTGCCGTTCTCGATCCGCCTCTACTTCTACGCGGGCGCCGACTCCTTCCGCATGGTGCACACCATCACCTACGACGGCACCCAGGAGCCCGGCAAGGCCGGTGGCGACTTCATCCGCGGCCTCGGCGTCCGCTTCACCGTGCCGATGCGGGACGCGGCCTACGACCGCCACATCCGCCTCGGCGGCGAGGGCACCGGCCTGCTGCGCGAGGCCGTCCAGGGCGTCACCGGACTGCGCCGCGACCCCGGAGCGGCCGTCCAGGCCGCCCAGTACGCCGGTCGGAAGCTGCCCGACCCGTCGACCTGGGACCAGCGGGTGACGACCCGGCTCCAGTACATCCCCGAGTGGGGCGACTACACGCTCTCCCAACTGTCCGCCGACGGCTTCACGGTCCGCAAGCGGACGAAGAAGGGCCACGGCTGGATCGGCGCGGGCGGCGGCCGGCGCGCCTCCGGGTTCGGCTACGTCGGCGGCGCGAGCGGCGGACTCTCCTTCGGCCTGCGCGACTTCTGGGAGAAGTACCCCGCCCAGCTCGACATCCGCGACGCCCGGACCGACGCGGCCGAGGTGACCGTCTGGCTCTGGTCGCCCGAGGCGCAGCCCATGGACCTGCGCTTCTACCACGACGGCATGGGCCAGGACACGTACGCGAAGCAGCTCGAAGGCCTCAACATCACCTACGAGGACTACGAGCCGGAGTTCGGCACCCCGTACGGCATCGCCCGCACCTCCGAACTCCTCTTCTGGGCCAACGAGTCGACCCCCACCCCCGAGCAACTCGCCGCCCAGGTCGAGGCGGTGCGCGTCCTGCCCCAGCTCGCCGCGCCGCCGAAGCAACTCATCAAGGCCAAGGTCTTCGGCCCCGGCCTCTACTCCGAGCCGGACCGCTCCACCCCGGCCAAGGCGAAGATCGAGGACCACCTCGACTTCCTCTTCACCTATTACAAGGACCAGGTGGAGATGCGCCGTTGGTACGGCTTCTGGGACTACGGCGACATCATGCACACCTACGACACGGTCCGGCACGTGTGGCGCTACGACGTCGGCGGCTACGCCTGGGACAACTCCGAGCTGTCGCCCGACCTCTGGCTCTGGTACGCCTACCTGCGCTCCGGCCGCTCCGACATCTTCCGCTTCGCCGAGGCCATGACCCGGCACACCGGCGAGGTCGACGTCTACCACCTCGGCCAGTGGGCCGGCCTCGGCACCCGGCACGGTGTGCAGCACTACGCCGACAGCGCCAAGCAGCAGCGCATCGCCAACACCACCTACCGGCGCTTCTACTACTTCCTCACCGCCGACGAGCGGGTGGGCGACCTCATGCACGCCAACGTCGACTCCGACGAGACGTTCCTCGTCCTCGACCCCAACCGCAAGGTCCGCACCGACACCTACACCCCCGACCGGCACGCCCTGTCCATCGGTTTCGGCACCGACTGGAGCGGCCTGGTCTCGGCCTGGCTCACCGAGTGGGAACGCAAGGGTCCCAAGTGGGAGAAGGCCAAGGCCCGCGTGCTGTCCACGATGGAGGGCATCGCCGCCCAGCCCAACGGCTTCGTCCAGGGCAGCGGCCTGTACGACCTGGACACCGGCAGGTTCGCCGTCGCCACCACGCCCGTCGTCGGCGTCTCCCACCTGTCGGCCGTCTTCGGCCTGAACGAACTGTGCGCCGAACTGATCCACCTCACCGACATACCGGCCTTCGACGCGGCCTACTACGACTACTGCCGCTACTTCAACGCCTCCAAGACCGAACAGGCGGCCCGGTACGGCACCGACTTCGGCACCCTGCTGCTCTTCCAGGGCCACTCCCGCCTCGACGCCTACGCCGCAGTCCAGACCGGCGACGCGGCACTCGCCCAGCGGGCCTGGGCGAAGTTCTACGGCTCCGACGGCTACACGGAGTCCTCACCGTGGAAGACGGAACAGCTCAGCGGCCCGGTCACCCTGGTCGCGGGCAGCGAGGCCGCCTGGGTGTCGAGCAACGACACCGCGCTCTACGGCCTCGCCGCCATCGAGAACCTGGCACTGCTCGGCGACCGGATGCCGTAACGGCCCCGGGTCCGGCCCCGGTCAGTCCATCTTCCCCAGCACCTCCCGCACCCGCCGGACGTCCCGGATCCGCCGCTCGTACGTCGCGCCGAGTGCGAGCAGCAGCAGGCCGGCGAGCGCGGGAGGCACCCAGCGGGGCAGCGCGCCGGCCATCTGGACCAGGTACGGGGCGAGTTCGTGCAGGCTGTCCAGGACGAGCGTCGCACCGCCCAGCACCAGCGGCGCCTTGAGCCGGTGCCGGGCGCCCGCCACGGTGACCAGCAGCGCGGCCGTGCCGAGCAGCAGCGGGCGCGGCCCCTGCGGGTCGCCCCAGACGGCGGCCAGGCTCGGCAGCAGCGTGGCGCCCAGCCCGGGCCCGTACGCCGTCCAGGAGGTGACGGACGGATCGCGGCGCCTGCGCAGGGTGCCCACGCACAGCGCCGGGAGGGTGACCGGCAGCGCGTACGCCTCCGGGGCGCCGACGCCCCAGGACGCCAGCCGCACCCAGGCGGCCAGGACGAACAGGACCGCCGCGGCATGGCCCACGGGACGGCGGTCGGCACGGAGCGCCGTGGCCGCGGCGATCACGCCGGTCAACGCCAGCACCAGGGCCAGGAACGCCGGCTCGGTGACGACCAGACCCACGGCGAGGAGCGCGGCGGCGGCGCCGGTGACCTCGACCGGCAGCCGCGCCCCGGAGGCACCGGGCCGGTCGGCGAGCAGGGCCGCGAGCACGGCCGCGGCCGCCGGGACCACGAGGACCAGCAGGGCCGTGCATCGCGTCGGCCAGCCCGCCGCCGCGCCGGCCGCGCAGGCCAGCGCGGCCGCGTGGACGAGCGCCGCCGGAGCGGTGACCGCGGTCGCCTCCCGGCGTCCCGAGGCCGCCGCGAACAGCACGGTCAGCACGCACAGCACGGCCGGCGTCGCGGTCTCGGTGGCGAGGGCCAGGAAGGCGAGCGAGAGCGAACCGGCCACGGCGAGGACCGTGGCGGTCAGGCGCGCCGGTGCGGACAGCCGTCCGGACGCCACGGCCGCCAGCGCGGCCGCCGTGACGGCACCCTGCGCCCACAGACCGGCGGCGTAGGGGAGGGCGAGGACCGCGGGCAGGGCGAAGGCCGTGCCCCAGACCAGGACCAGCGCGCCGGCCAGGGCGCGCGACCGCCGGGCCGCGTCCCGCGCCCGCACGGCCGGTACGGCCAGTACGACGGCGACCAGTGCCGGGGCGATCAGCAGCTGCGGCGCGTGCGCGGGCCACGGCAGGTCCGCCGTCACCGCGGCCCGGGCGTCCGCCGGGGTGCCCGACCAGACCCGCCCCGCCCAGCCGAGCGGACCCGCCACCGTGACGGCGACGAGCGGCAGTGCCGCGGCGAGCGCCACCCCCTGCACGGTGCCGGAGGCCCGCAGCAGGCCGACGCGCACCGGCTCGGGGAGGCGGCCGCGCGGCGCCGCCAGCAGTGCGACACCGCAGACCAGACAGGCGGGCACGGTCCAGCCGTCGGGCAGCGGCGCCCGCAGCAGGCCGCCGCCGGCCACCACCAGCAGCAGCCCGCCGACCGGCGCGGTCACCAGGGCGACCGACGGCAGGCGCGGCTTCCAGGCGGCCCCCAGCGCGATCGCCGCGGCGAGGCAGAGGAGCGCCGCCGCACGGGCGGCGGCGCCCGGACCGGTGGCCGTCCACGACAGCCAGCCGGCCGCCGAAGCGCCCCAGGCGCCCAGGCCGCACGCGCCGCCGACGGCGACGTACCGCACGGGCCGGGTGACCGCCCGCAGCGCCACGGCCGTGTCCGCCGCGGCCGTCACCAGGACCGCGGCCGTCACCCCGTACGCACCCGCGTCGACGGCGATCGCGCCCAGCAGCAGCGGGAGTTGGGCCGCGGCAAGGGCGGCGGGCAGGGGCAGGCGCAGGGCGTCCAGGGCCCGGCCGTACCCCGCCCAGAGCGCGGCCAGCACCGCCGACGCGAGCGCCGCGTACGCCGTGCCGTCGGTCCCCGTGAGACCGGCCTCGTGCAGCGCGTACGCGTCGAGCGCGGTCAGCGCCGCTCCCAGGCCCGCGACGGACTCGGCCGTCGAACGCAGACCGCGCCGCAGCAGCGCCACCGGCGCCGCCGACACGGCCAGCGTGAGCGCGCCCAGCACCGCACACCGCCCGGCCATCCCCAGGTGCCCCCAGCTCACCAGGGTGAACACCATCGCGGCCAGGGTGAGCAGCACACCGCCGAGCAGCAGCAGCGCGTTCTGCACCCCGGGGGCGGCGGCCTCCGGCCGGGTCGGCGCGACCGGCGGCCGCCCCGCGGAGCGCGGCGCCACCGGAGGGCGCCCGTCGGACCGCGGGGCGTCGGGTCGCGGATCCGGTGGCAGGACGGTCAGCAGCCAGGCGCGACGGGCCAGCAGCTGGGCCCGGCGGGCGTCCAGCCGCCACAGCTCGGCGTCGAGGAGGCGCAACTCCTCGGCGGGCGGCGGCACATGTGTCATGTTCAGGAGTGTGGTCCGCGCCACGCCGTACGGCATGAGCGTGGGTACTCAGGGCGTACTCAGATCCTGGGAGAAACCACCGGGGACCGGGCAGACTCCGGACATGGACTGGACCCACTACCGCTTCCGCAGCCGCTGGGCGCTGCCCGCGCCGCCCGCGACCGTCTTCGAGGCGCTGGAGCGGGCCGACCACTACCCCCGGTGGTGGCCGCAGGTCCGCGAGGTGACCCGGCTCGACGACAGCGCCGGCGTCATCCGCATCCGCTCGGTCCTGCCGTACGACATGACGTTCACGGCGCGCGAGGTGCGGTGCGACCCGGTGGCAGGCGTCCTGGAGATCGCGATGTCCGGCGACATCGAGGGCTGGGCGCGCTGGACGGTCACCGCGCACGGCGACGGCACCCTCGCGCACTACGCGCAGGAGGTGGCGGTGAACAAGCCGCTGCTCAGGCGGTTCGCCGTGCCGGGACGGCCGGTCTTCCGCGCCAACCACCGGCTGATGATGCGCGCCGGACGGCGCGGGCTCGCCGCCCATCTGCGCGCGGTTTGAACGAAGCCCGCAGTGCCCTGTATGGTTCAGTCCGTTCCCGGGCGATTAGCTCAGTGGGAGAGCGCTTCGTTCACACCGAAGAGGTCACTGGTTCGAACCCAGTATCGCCCACCGGGAAGGGCCGGTCCGTATCCGTACGGACCGGCCCTTTTGCATGCCGTCCCGATGTGGTCCCGATGCCGCCCCGACGCCGTTCGGACGCCGTGTGCCCCGCTCAGGCGGCGGCCGGCAGCTCCGGACGCAGCGGCCAGGCCTGGTCCACCACCTCCTCCGTGCCGCTGCGCGCGAACCAGGCCTGGAGACCGCGCGCCTGGGCCGCGTGCCAGCCCGTCTGGAGGGTGTGCAGCTCGGCGGGGGAGAGCCGCTCCAGCCGGGTCGCGAACCGGCGGCCGAGCGCCCGCACGACCTCCAGCGCGGCCAGCGCGTCCTCCGCCGCGTCGTGCGCGCCGTCCAGCGTCACGCCGTAGTGCGCGCACAGGTCGGTGAGCGTGCGCCGGCCCTTGCGGTAGCGGTCCAGATGCTTGTCCAGCACCCGTGGGTCCAGCACCCGCAACGGCGTCGCGTCGAACCAGCGGTCCAGCGACGAGGCGCGGTGCCGGCGCAGCTCGCGGTCCAGCAGGGTCAGATCGAACGGCGCGTTCATCACCACCAACGGCCGCCCAGCGGCGGCCTGTTCGGCCAGGTCCTCCGCTATCTCGTACATCACCGGCGCCGGCCAGCGGCCGTTGCGCTGAAGGTGATCCTCCGTCAGTCCGTGCACGGCCGTCGCCCCGGCGGGCACCGGCACGCCCGGATTCACCAGCCAGCGGCTCACCCGCGGCCGCATGCCCGGGGCGTCCTGGACGACGAGGGCGGCCGACACGATGCGGTCGGTCTCGACGTCCACGCCCGTTGTCTCGGTGTCGAACGCGGCCAGGGGCCCGTCGTACCAGTACGTCATAGGAACACAACTCCTCGTTCACCCACGGCAGGTGACGCACCTTCTTCTGCCTGTTTGGTGATACCCGGGCCGTTTGCGCCGTACGCCGGAAGGACACAACAGGAGTACGGGTCTTTGCAGTTCAGCGGCCCATCGTGGGGAAACCTTTGGCTTGGAAGGCTGTTGGTCATGGCTATCGCGCAGCCCGAGCGGGGCGGGCTGCTGCCCGAACGGACGGCACCCCATCGCGGCACACTCGCCACCACCGCCTGCATGGAGACATTGCAGGTGGGCTATCTGCACGCGGTCGCCGCGGCCGCGGGATGCTCGTTGTCCCAGCCCTTTCCGGACAACGGCATCGACTGGCACGTCAGTCACAGCGCGCCCGGACACACCGTCGACGACGAGGTCACCATCAAGGTGCAGCTCAAGTGCACCTACCAGATCCGGCCGAACCCACCGGGCCGCTTCTTCTCCTTCACGCTCGACAACGACCACCTGGCGAAGCTCGCCCGCACACCCGTCTCGGTGCACAAGATCCTGGTCGTGATGCTCGTGCCCAGATCCCAGGACGACTGGCTGCGCGCCAGCCACGACCGCCTGGACCTGCGGCACTGCTGCTACTGGGTCAACCTGGCGGGAGTGCCCGTCACCGGACGGCACCGCACCACCGTGCGGATCCCGACCTCACGCATCTTCGACGACCGGGCGCTGTGCGAGATCATGACGCGGGTCGGGACGGGAGGCAGACCATGACGCATCGCCCGCTCGAAGGGACCCTGCGCCCTGTGCGGCCGCACCCCGAGGCCCCCTGGGAGAGCCCGCCCGCACCCGGCGAGGTGGACCCGGCCGTGCTCGGCGCCCTGCTGCGCCGGCACGGCTGGCAGCGCCGCGGCGGCGCCGCCGGACGGTACGGGCGCTGGACCCCGCCCGGCCAGGGCGGCGCGGGCACCAGCCTGCTGGTGCCCGAGAGCCGCGCCTTCCCCGACAGCGACGACCTGCTGAGCGAGGCGCTCATCGCGCTCGCCCGCAGCGGTACGCCCTCCGCGCGCGAGGTGCTGGTCGGGCTCGCCGTGCCCAGCGACGAGATCCGCTGGTGGCGGGACGTGCCCAGCGGGCCCGCCGGGGCCACGTCCTGGAGCGTGCAGGAGCAGCTCCGCTCCGGCGCCCGCCAGATGCTGCTGGCCTGCGCGCTCGCCACCCGCGCCCGGGCCGGCTACTACGGGGCCCGGCACCGGCGCTCGGCCGCCGCGCTGCTGGAGAGCGTCCTCGTCGGCTCGGCCGCCGCCGAGGGCGGCAGCCTGACCGCGTTCGTGCCCGTCGCCGTCGCGCGCCCGCTCGCCGTCCGGCTGCACCAGGCGCTTTACGCGGCCCGGGAGGCCATCGACTACCAGCGCGCCACCGGCGGGATGGACGCCTTCGACGGAGCCGTCGAGGCGGGCGTCAGCCGTGAGCTCACCGAGGCACTGATCATCCTGGTGCGCGGCGCCGAGGGCGCCCGGATCGCCGTCGACTGGGCGCCGGCGGCCGGGGTGCCCGAGGACTGCGCGGCCGGGGTCGAGCCCGTCGAGTTCTCACCCGGCGACCTGCCGGTGCTGCGCGAGGCCGGGGCACGCTATCTGCGCGAGGAACCGTCCGTACCGGTGCGCATCACCGGCACCGTGGAGCGGATGCGCAGGTCCGGACCCCGCGGCGAGGGAGCCGTACGGCTGCGGGTGATCGCCGGCGCCGAGGTCCCGCACGTCCGGCTGACCCTGGACGAGGAGGACTACCGCATCGCCGGACAGGCCCACCTGGTCGGACTGCCGGTGCGGGTGCACGGGCGGCTGGAGAGCCGGGGCGGTTTCCGCAGGCTCACCGGCGCCGGCGGGGTCGTACCGGTGCAGGTGGACGAGGCGGAGCGGGACCGGCTGATGAAGTCGCTCCAGGAGAACCTGGACTTCTTCGAGGAGGCGTGCGCGGGCGAGGACTGAAGGTAACCGTTTCGCGGTGGGCGGGTCGGGGTCGGTACGATCCCAGTCATGCGCGCGCTCCCGTACGGCGCCGCACCCACCTTCAGTCAGGAGAGACCGGTGTCAGACGTCCGCGTGATCATCCAGCGCGATTCCGAGCGGGAAGAACGCGTGGTGACGACGGGCACCACTGCCGCCGACCTCTTCGCCGGCGAGCGCTCGATCGTCGCCGCGCGTGTGGGCGGCGAGCTCAAGGACCTCGCCTACGCGGTCCAGGACGGCGAGACCGTCGAGGGTGTCGAGATCTCCTCCGAGGACGGTCTGAACATCCTGCGTCACTCCACCGCGCACGTGATGGCCCAGGCCGTGCAGGAGCTCTTCCCCGAGGCCAAGCTGGGCATCGGCCCGCCGGTCCGGGACGGCTTCTACTACGACTTCGACGTCGAGAGGCCCTTCACCCCCGAGGACCTCAAGGCCATCGAGAAGAAGATGCAGGAGATCCAGCGGCGCGGGCAGCGCTTCTCCCGCCGGGTCGTCACCGACGAGGACGCCCGCGAGGAGCTCGCGGCCGAGCCGTACAAGCTGGAGCTCATCGGCATCAAGGGTTCCGCGTCCACGGACGACGGCGCGGACGTCGAGGTGGGCGGCGGCGAGCTGACCATCTACGACAACCTCGACGCCAAGACCGGCGAGCTGTGCTGGAAGGACCTCTGCCGCGGTCCCCACCTGCCCACCACCCGCAACATCCCGGCGTTCAAGCTGATGCGCAACGCGGCCGCCTACTGGCGCGGCAGCGAGAAGAACCCCATGCTCCAGCGCATCTACGGCACCGCCTGGCCCTCCAAGGAGGAGCTGAAGGCGCACCTCGACTTCCTCGTCGAGGCCGAGAAGCGCGACCACCGCAAGCTGGGCAGCGAGCTGGACCTGTTCTCCATCCCGGAGCAGATCGGCTCCGGCCTCGCCGTCTTCCACCCCAAGGGCGGCATCATCCGCCGGGTCATGGAGGACTACTCGCGCCGCCGGCACGAGGAGGAGGGCTACGAGTTCGTCTACACCCCGCACGCCACCAAGGGGAAGCTCTTCGAGACCTCGGGCCACCTGGACTGGTACGCCGAGGGCATGTACCCCCCCATGCAGCTCGACGAGGGCGTGGACTACTACCTCAAGCCCATGAACTGCCCGATGCACAACCTGATCTTCGACGCGCGCGGCCGTTCGTACCGTGAGCTCCCGCTGCGCCTGTTCGAGTTCGGCACCGTGTACCGGTACGAGAAGTCGGGCGTCGTGCACGGTCTGACCCGTGCCCGCGGCTTCACCCAGGACGACGCGCACATCTACTGCACCAAGGAGCAGATGGCGGACGAGCTCGACAGGACGCTCACCTTCGTCCTCAACCTGCTCCGCGACTACGGCCTGACCGACTTCTACCTGGAGCTGTCCACCAAGGACCCGGAGAAGTTCGTCGGTTCGGACGAGGTCTGGGAGGAGGCCACCGAGACGCTCCGCCAGGTGGCCGAGAAGCAGGGCATCCCGCTGGTCCCGGACCCGGGCGGCGCCGCGTTCTACGGCCCGAAGATCTCCGTGCAGGTCAAGGACGCGATCGGCCGGACCTGGCAGATGTCGACCGTGCAGCTCGACTTCAACCTGCCCGAGCGCTTCGACCTGGAGTACACCGGTCCCGACGGCTCCAAGCAGCGTCCGGTCATGATCCACCGGGCCCTGTTCGGCTCCATCGAGCGGTTCTTCGCGGTGCTCCTGGAGCACTACGCGGGCGCCTTCCCGGCCTGGCTCGCCCCCGTCCAGGCGGTCGGCATCCCGATCGGCGACGCGCACATCGAGTACCTGGAGAAGTTCACGGCGGCGGCCAAGGCCAAGGGTCTGCGCGTCGAGGTGGACTCGTCCTCCGACCGCATGCAGAAGAAGATCCGCAACGCCCAGAAGCAGAAGGTGCCCTTCATGGTCATCGCGGGCGACGAGGACATGTCGGCCGGGTCGGTCTCCTTCCGCTACCGCGACGGCTCGCAGGAGAACGGCATCCCGTTCGACGAGGCCATCGCGAAGATCGCGAAGGTCGTCGAGGAGCGGACGCAGGTCTGACACCGCGGACGGACGCGGGTCTGGTCCCGCGGACCTCAAGGGCCCCCGGAGCGATCACCGCTCCGGGGGCCCTCGGTTTCGTCCGGGCGGGCGAACACCTGGAGCAGCCAGGAGGAGAACGAGCCGGTGACCGCGCCGAGCAGGGCCAGACCACAGGCCATCATGCCCACCGCGATCGTCCGCCCCAGCGGGGTCACCGGCGCGACGTCCCCGTAGCCGACGGTCGACAGGGTGGCGGCGGCCCACCAGACCGAGTCGCCGAACGTCTTGATCGTGGCGTCCGGGACGCCGCGCTCCTGCTGGAGCACGGCGAGCGAGCCCGAGAAGCCGAGCAGCACGGCCGACAGGCTCGCGTACGCCATCACCCGAAGGGGCAACGGGAGCCGCGGCTGCCCGTGCCGGTGCTGGACGGCGTCGTACACCTTGACGACGCGCAGCGGCCGCAGCAGCGGCAGGAGCACCACCATCGTGTCCAGCAGGTGCCGGTGGACGAAGCCCAGGCGCCGGCCGCTGAGCCACCAGCGCACCAGGTAGTCACCGATGAACAGGGCCCAGGTCGCGCCGGTCACCGTCAGACAGAGCGCATGCCAGAACTCTGCCAGCCCCTGGCCCAGCACATGGACCGCGTACGAGGCCAGGAAGAGCAGCGATGCCAGCGCGAGCGGGAACTCCGTGCGGTGCTCCCAGCGCAGCATGCGGTCGTCGTCGTCCATCGGCCCAGCTTCGCCCGCGACTCCTTTGCCCGAACCCCGCCGACACGCTGCGAACGGGCGAAGCCATATGCTGCCTTGCATGACGAGTGAGCCGGAACAGCAGATCGGAGTGGGGACGCAGGACGCGTTCCAGCGTCTGTGGACGCCCCACCGGATGGCCTACATCCAGGGGGAGAACAAGCCGACCGGTCCGGGGGCCGAGGACGGCTGCCCCTTCTGCGCGATACCGGCCAAGTCCGACGAGGACGGGCTGGTCGTCAAGCGGGGAGAGCACGTGTACGCGGTGCTGAACCTCTACCCGTACAACGGCGGCCACCTGATGACCGTGCCCTACCGTCATGTCGCCGACTACACGGACCTGACCGGCGCGGAGACCGTCGAGCTCGCCGAGCTGACCAAGCAGGCCATGGCGGCGCTGCGTGCCGCGTCCGGCGCGCAGGGTTTCAACATCGGCATGAACCAGGGCGCGGTGGCGGGCGCGGGCATTGCCGCCCACCTCCACCAGCACATCGTCCCCCGCTGGGGCGGCGACACGAACTTCATGCCGGTCGTCGGTCACACCCGGGTGCTGCCGCAGCTCCTCGCGGACACCCGCAAGATGCTGGCGGAGGCCTGGCCCACGGCCTGACGCGACCGCGACCGCGAACCGACACCGCCTTCGTGCGGGCCGCCGGGGCCCGTGCGAAGGCGGTGTCGGTGGGTGAGACCCCTACAGCCCGGGGCTACGCGTCGTACAGGTCGGCCTTGCGCGGCGAGGCGTCCTGCACCGCCGTGCTGAGGAACCCCGACCGCACCCCGAACTTCTCGATGTCCACGCCGTTCTCCTCCAGCGTCCGCAGCGCCGCCGCGTGCACCACCCGCAGCACCGGCGTCGCCGCGCGCAGCGCGTCGTCGGCCATGAACCGGTGCCGCCACGGCTGGTCCGCCCAGGCGTGCCGCAGGCCGAACGGCTCGGGCAGGGCCACCGTCCCGCCGAGCCAGTTCAGCAGCGGCGGATACCAGGTGAGCGGGGCGCGCACGGCGAGCCGGACCACCTCGTTGGTGGTCACCAGCGGAAGCTTCACCGTGCGGGTCTCCCACGGCTTGAAGGACTTCGTGACCTCCTTGCTCGGCGCCTCCGGGGCCGTGGTGAACAGCCCGTTCACCGGACCGAGCGCATGGCCGGTGACCTCGATGCGCAGGGTCGAGTGCAGCACGGTCACCGTGATCAGCATGGTGATCACCAGCTGTCCGTCCCACAGCGTCCACTGCACGCCCAGGTAGTGCCGGTCGCCGGCGCCGAACTGCTGCTTGTTGCAGATCTCCTGTATGGCGTGCGGCTTGACCTGGTACGCCTCCACGTCCGTGCCCTCGGGCCGGGACACCGCCTTGGCGTTCTCCCCGATCGGCGTGACGATCCAGTGGCGTATCGACGCCTTCGGGAAGCCGCCGGTGTTCAGCGGCCCGCGCTCCAGCATCCGCAGCTGGTCGTGGATCGAGCGGATGACGTCCCAGCTGCGGAACGGGTGGATCTCCCGGGCGGGGTCGGCCGGCCGCAGGTCCTCGGCCAGCTGCCAGGACCCCCAGCGGGTGCCCATGCCGAGGATGCCCTTGGGGCCGGCGTAGAACACGGAGTTCGACTGCTGCTCGGCGCTCAGCTTGGCCAGCGACTGGCGCAGCCCCTCGGCCGCGGTCTCGCGGGGGCTGCTCGGCACCGCCTCGGGGACCTTCGCCCCGACGCTGCTGCCCGACAGCAGCCCGGCCCAGCGCTCCCGCAGGTCCCTGGCCGTGCTCTCGCAGATCCGCCGGGCCAGCACCCAGCCGACCACGGGCAGGACCACCGACGCGCGCGAGTACCACGCCCAGAAGCCCGTGAACGGCATCCGGATCAGGAAGATCACGGCGAGCGCGCCGACGGCCACGAGCAGCGTGGTGGCCAGGGCGGAGGCCCGCCGGTCGTCACGCTTGTCGATGTTGGTGCGGATCGTGAACACCAGCAGCCACACCAGCAGCCCCGGCAGGAAGATCAGGCCGCACAGCACCATGACCGCGCTGAGCCGGTTGTCGCGGTCCCGGCGGATGTTGTTGGCGGCCAGACAGTGCTCGACGACGACCTGTGGCTCGGTGCCGAAGGACTGGATGAGCGGCTTGCGGCCGCTGCCCAGCATGCGGTCCACCACGGCCCGGGAGAACGCCTCGCCGAGGTTCGGCCGGAACAGCGAGAGCTTGCCGGCCTTGACGGTCGACTGGTGCAGGTCGTTGTCCGCCTTGGTTATCTCCTCGACCGGGTTGTCCCGGTAGGCCGCCGACGCCAGCGCGAAGGTGGCCGTCTGCCCCTCGTCGCCCGTGCGCGGCACCTGCGGTCCGAAGATGTCGCCGTACCCGCCGTCCACGGTCATTACCGCCCCCCAACGCCGTCCAAGCCCGCTCCTGCGGCCTTCCCGACTTCCCGGCCCCGCACACCTGTTGATCAGGTCATCAGCGTATCCGCAGGCGCGGAGCTTCGTCGGCGGTCCGCCGAAGCGGGCCGCCGACGCGGAGGGGGGCATTCCAGCACGCAGGCTCGCGCAGTGCTGTACGGCCGTACCGCGTGCGCCGGTTGTGCGCCGCCGTACGCCTGTCCCGAGGCCCGCGGCGCGGGTCGTGCGCCGCCGGACACCTGATCCGGTGCGTCCGGCGGCGGTTGTGCGAGGTCGGACCCCGGATCCCCTGCGCCCGGGCGCAGTTGTGCTCGTACAGACACCCGGACCGGTGCGTCCGGCGGCCTGCTCCGGTGCGGGTCCGGCCGCGGTCGGCCGCGGCCGGACACCGGCTACGCCACGTCCACCGTCTGTTCGCGCACCCGATCGGCTACCTGCTGCGGCATCGGCTCGTGCCGGACGTACGCGCGGTCGAAGCGCGCGGTGCCGTGCGACAGCGACCGCAGGTCGACGGCGTACCGGCCGATCTCGATCTCCGGCACCTCCGCCCTGACCAGGGTGCGCCCGGTGCTCAGCTGCTCGGTGCCGACCACGCGGCCGCGCCGCCCGGACAGATCGCTCATCACCGCGCCCACGTAGTCGTCACCGACCAGCACGGTCACCTCGGCCACCGGTTCCAGCAGATGGATCCGCGCGCCCGCCGCGGCCTCGCGCAGCGCCAGCGCCCCCGCCGTCTGGAAGGCGGCGTCGGAGGAGTCCACCGAGTGCGCCTTGCCGTCCAGCAGCGTGACCCGGATGTCGACGAGCGGATGCCCCGCCGCGATGCCCCGCGCGGCCTGGGTGCGTATCCCCTTCTCCACCGACGGGATGAACTGCCGCGGCACCGCGCCGCCGACCACCTTGTCCACGAACTCGATGCCGGAACCGCCCGGCAGGGGCTCGATCTCGATCTCGCAGATGGCGAACTGGCCGTGCCCGCCCGACTGCTTGACGTGCCGTCCCCGCCCGGCGGCCCGGTCCGCGAACGTCTCCCGCAGCGAGACCCGGTACGGCACCACGTCGACCTGGACGCCGTAACGGCTGCGCAGCCGCTCCAGGGCGACGTCCGCGTGCGCCTCGCCGAGGCACCACAGCACCACCTGGTGGGTGTCCTGGTTCTGTTCGAGACGCATCGTCGGATCCTCGGCGACCAGCCGGCCGAGCCCCTGCGACAGCTTGTCCTCGTCGGCCTTGCTGTGCGCCTGGATGGCGAGCGGCAGCAGCGGGTCGGGCATCTGCCAGGGCTCCATGAGCAGCGGGTCGTCCTTGGCCGAGACGGTGTCCCCGGTCTCCGCGCGGCTCAGCTTCGCCACGCACGCGAGGTCGCCCGCGATGGCCTGTGTCAGCAGCCGCTGCTGCTTGCCGAAGGGCGTCGACAGGGCGCCGATCCGCTCGTCGACGTCGTGGTCCTCGTGACCGCGGTCGGCCATCCCGTGCCCGGAGACATGGACCGTCTCGTCGGGCCGCAGGGTGCCGGAGAAGACGCGGACGAGGGAGACCCGGCCGACGTACGGGTCGGACGTGGTCTTCACCACCTCGGCGACCAGCGGTCCGGCGGGGTCGCAGGGCTTCAGCTCGCGCGCCCGGCCGTCGACGGTGCTCACGGCCGGCGCCTCCCGCTCCAGCGGGGTCGGGAAACCTCCGGTGATCAGCTCCAGCAGTTCGACCGTGCCGATGCCCTGCCGGGCGCCCTCGGCCGCCGGGGCGGCGGCCAGGACGGGGAAGAACGTTCCGCGTGCGACGGCCCGCTCCAGATCCTCCACCAGCGTCTTGATGTCGATGCTCTCGCCGCCGAGGTAGCGGTCCATGAGGGTCTCGTCCTCGCTCTCGGCGATGATCCCCTCGATCAGCCGGTTGCGGGCCGCCTCGATCCCCGGCAGCTGCTCAGGACCCGGCTCGGCCTCCTTGCGCTCGCCGGACGCGTAGTCGAACAGCTTCTGTGACAGCAGCCCGGTCAGCCCGGTCACGGGCGCGTGCCCGTCGGGCCCCTGGGGGCCGTGCAGCGGCAGGTACAGGGGCAGCACCGCGTCGGGGTCGTCGCCGCCGAACGCCTGCGCGCAGATCTGGGTCATCTCCTCGAAGCCGGCGCGCGCCGACTCCAGGTGCGTGACGACGATCGCCCGCGGCATCCCGACGGCCGCGCACTCCTCCCACACCATCCGGGTCGAGCCGTCCACCCCGTCCGACGCCGAGACGACGAAGAGGGCCGCGTCCGCCGCGCGCAGACCGGCCCTGAGCTCTCCGACGAAGTCGGCGTATCCGGGGGTGTCGAGCAGGTTGACCTTGATGCCGTCCCATTCGACGGGCACCAGGGAAAGCTGTACCGAGCGCTGCTGACGGTGCTCGATGTCGTCGTAGTCGGAGACGGTGCCGCCGTCCTCCACGCGGCCCGCCCGGTTCACCGCTCCCGCGGTCAGCGCGAGAGCCTCCACCAGAGTCGTCTTGCCCGATCCGGAGTGGCCGACCAGCACCACATTCCGTATGGACGCGGGGTGGTCGGCCGCCGTAGCCCTGCCGGCGGCTCCGGGGTGTGCGTTCGCCTTGTCGCCCATGGCCTTGCCTCCCGTGCACGGTGAGGTCACTGTGGGCGCGGGCATGCCGGAACTCCGCTCCCGGACCGAGTCCGGAGGCCCCCCACCGGTGGCGGCTCCGATGACGCCCGCGGTCCTTCGAGCTTTCCACTCCTGTCACGGTGCGTCCATACGGAGGACGGGATCGCGCCATCCGGCCGTGCCCGGGAGGCCGCGGCCCGGCCGTGACGTGTACACCGTCAGGCCGTGACACGGCCCGACGGCAACCCGGCCGTCGCAGATGAGCGCGCGTGACTACGATGGGCCAGCCGGAGGTCAGCAGGGGCCGTCCGGCCACACCGACCCTCGGGAAGGCCATGCTGAACAAGTACGCGCGTGCATTCTTCACGCGTGTCCTCACACCGTTCGCCGCGTTTCTCATCCGGCGGGGCGTCAGCCCCGACACGGTGACGCTGATCGGTACCGCCGGCGTGGTGGCGGGCGCGCTGGTCTTCTACCCCAGGGGCGACTTCTTCTGGGGCACGATCGTGATCACGCTGTTCGTGTTCTCCGACCTCGTCGACGGCAACATGGCCCGCCAGCTCGGCCGCACCAGCCGCTGGGGCGCCTTCCTGGACTCCACCCTCGACCGGGTCGCCGACGGCGCGATCTTCGGCGGCTTCGCCCTCTGGTACGCGGGCGGCGGCAACGACAACGCACTGTGCGCCGTCTCCATCTTCTGCCTGGCCAGCGGCCAGGTGGTGTCGTACACCAAGGCGCGCGGCGAGTCGATCGGCCTGCCGGTCGCCGTCAACGGGCTCGTCGAGCGCGCCGAGCGCCTGGTCATCTCGCTGGTCGCGGCCGGAGTCGCGGGCCTGCACGCGTTCGGCGTGCCCGGGGTCCAGTACCTGCTGCCGGTCGCGCTGTGGATCGTCGCCGTCGGCAGCCTCGTCACGCTGATCCAGCGCGTCGTCACGGTCCGCCGGGAGTCCGCGGAGGCGGAAGCGGAGGCGGAGGCGGCCGTGGCCGGGCACGGCAACGGCTCCCGGGGGAGCGAGGCCGCGAAGTGAACGCCCGGGAACGACTGGCGGACGCGGTCTACGGGCTCGGCTGGAGCACCGTGAAGAAGCTCCCCGAACCGGTCGCCGTACGGCTCGGCCGAACCGTCGCCGACCTCGCCTGGAAGAAGCGCGGCAAGGGTGTCCGGCGCCTGGAGAGCAACTACGCGCGCGTGGTGCCCGACGCGACCCCGGAGCGCCTTGCCGAGCTCTCGCGCGCGGGCATGCGCTCGTACCTGCGCTACTGGATGGAGTCCTTCCGGCTGCCGGCCTGGAGCGCCGAGCGGATCTGCGACGGCTTCGAGCCCGAGGGACTGGACCTTCTGACCGACGCGCTCGCCTCCGGACGGGGCGTGGTCCTCGCGCTGCCGCACATGGCCAACTGGGACCTCGCGGGCGCCTGGGTCACCACCAGGCTGCGGACGCCGTTCACGACGGTCGCCGAGCGCCTGAAGCCGGAGACGCTGTACGACCGTTTCGTCGCCTACCGCGAGGGCCTCGGCATGGAGGTCCTGCCGCACAGCGGCGGCACCGCCTTCGGCACCCTGGCCCGGCGGCTGCGCGACGGCGGCCTGGTCTGCCTGGTCGCCGAGCGCGACCTGTCCGCCTCGGGCGTCGAGGTGAAGTTCTTCGGCGACACCGCCCGGATGCCCGCGGGCCCGGCCCTGCTCGCCCAGCAGACCGGCGCGCTGCTGCTGCCGGTCACGCTCTGGTACGACGACTCCCCGGTCATGCGCGGCCGGATCCACCCCCCGCTCGACGTGCCCGAGACAGGTACGCGGACCGAGAAGACGTCTGTCATGACACAGGCGCTGGCCGACGCCTTCGCCACCGGGATCGCCGACCATCCGGAGGACTGGCACATGCTCCAGCGCTTGTGGCTCGCGGATCTCGACCCCGCGCCCTCCGCTCCCGGAGGGGCCGCATGAGGATCGGGATCGTCTGCCCGTACTCCTGGGACGTCCCGGGCGGCGTCCAGTTCCACATCCGCGACCTCGCCGCGTACTTCATCCGGCTCGGCCACGAGGTGTCGGTCCTGGCGCCCGCCGACGACGACACCCCCCTGCCGCCGTACGTCGTCTCGGCCGGACGCGCGGTCCCGGTGCCGTACAACGGCTCGGTGGCCCGGCTGAACTTCGGCTTCCTGAGCGCCGCGCGGGTGCGGCGCTGGCTGCACGACGGCCGGTTCGACGTGATCCACATCCATGAGCCGACCTCGCCGTCGCTGGGCCTGCTGGCCTGCTGGGCCGCGCAGGGGCCGATCGTGGCCACGTTCCACACGTCCAACCCGCGCTCCCGCGCCATGATCGCCGCGTACTCGATCCTCCAGGCCGCCCTGGAGAAGATCAGCGCGCGGATCGCCGTGAGCGAGTACGCCCGCCGCACCCTCGTCGAGCACCTCGGCGGGGACGCGGTGGTCATCCCCAACGGCGTCGACGTCGACTTCTTCGCCGACGCCGAGCCCAGGCCCGAGTGGCAGGGCGACACCATCGGCTTCATCGGCCGCATCGACGAACCCCGCAAGGGCCTGCCGGTCCTGATGCGGGCCCTGCCGAAGATCCTCGCCGCCCGCCCGGGGACCAGGCTCCTGATCGCGGGACGCGGCGACGAGGAGGCGGCGGTGGAGTCGCTGCCCGAGGAACTGCGCTCCCGGGTGGAGTTCCTCGGCATGGTCAGCGACGAGGACAAGGCGCGCTTCCTGCGCAGCCTCGACCTGTACATCGCCCCCAACACCGGCGGCGAGAGCTTCGGCATCATCCTCGTCGAGGCGATGTCGGCGGGCGCCCCGGTGCTCGCCTCCGACCTCGACGCCTTCGCCCAGGTCCTGGACCGGGGGGCGGCGGGCGAGCTGTTCGCCAACGAGGACGCCGACGCGCTGGCCGAGGCGGCCGTGCGGCTGCTGGCCGACCCGGCCCGCCGCGCCGAGCTGCGCGAACGCGGCAGCGCCCATGTACGGCGCTTCGACTGGTCGACGGTCGGCGCGGACATCCTGTCCGTGTACGAGACCGTCACGGCGGGCGCCGCCGCGGTGGCTGCGACGGACGAACGCGGCCCGGGCCTGCGCGCCCGCCTGGGCCTGGCCCGCGACTGACCCCGAGCCGGAAGACCGACCTCCACGAAACCCGCGGCCCGGACGTCCGTGGCCGGGGCCGCCGTGATCCGGCCCGTCCGGCGTCGGGGGACGGAGCCGTCCGGGCCCGAGCGGGGACCCGGGGGCGGCAGCCCCCGGCCGGCCCCGTGGACGTCGGCCCCGGCTCGATACTCCGCCGCCCCCGCGGAGCACCCCGGTAGCCTTGCCGCCCGTGACCTCAACCCTCATCTGGATCCTCGTCGTCCTGGTCGCGTTCGGCCTCTACCTCAGCTGGACCGCGGGCCGGCTGGACCGGCTGCACACCCGGATCGACGCGGCCCGTGCCGCGCTCGACGCGCAGCTGGTGCGCCGGGCCTCCGTGGCGCAGGAGCTGGCGACGGCCGGCGTGCTCGACCCGGCCGCCTCCATCGTGCTGTACGAGGCGGCGCACGCCGCCCGGCAGGCGGAGGAGGAGCAGCGGGAGGTCGCCGAGAGCGAGCTCAGCCAGGCGCTGCGGGCCGTGTTCGCCGAGCCGCAGCAGATGGACGCCGTGCGCGAGGCACCCGGGGGAGAGGCCGCGAGCCACGAACTGACCGAGGCCGTACGGCGGGTCCCGATGGCCCGGCGCTTCCACAACGACGCCGTGGGAGCGGCCCGCCGGCTCCGCGAGCACCGCAAGGTGCGCTGGTTCCGGCTGGCCGGGCACGCGCCCTTCCCCATGGCCTTCGAGATGGACGACGAGCCCCCCGTAGCCCTGGCGGACCGCGCCGTCTGAGGCACGGCGGACCGGGCTGCGGGCCAAAAGGATCCACCGCCTCCCCATTGGCCCTTGCTGTGGCCTGGTCCGATCCCGTTTCCTCCCTGCTGTAGAAATCCTCTTCTCAGAGCGAGGTCAACCCGTGTCCAGCACGATTCCCCCCACCGCCCAGGCCCCCGAGACCGGCACCGCCCGCGTGAAGCGCGGCATGGCCGAGCAGCTCAAGGGCGGTGTGATCATGGACGTCGTCAACGCCGAGCAGGCCAAGATCGCCGAGGACGCCGGCGCCGTCGCCGTCATGGCGCTGGAGCGGGTCCCCGCCGACATCCGCAAGGACGGCGGCGTGGCCCGGATGTCGGACCCGAACATGATCGAGGAGATCATCGAGGCCGTCTCCATCCCGGTCATGGCCAAGTCGCGGATCGGCCACTTCGTCGAGGCCCAGGTCCTCCAGTCGCTCGGTGTCGACTACATCGACGAGTCCGAGGTCCTCACCCCGGCCGACGAGGTCAACCACTCCGACAAGTGGGCGTTCACCACCCCCTTCGTCTGTGGTGCCACCAACCTGGGCGAGGCCCTGCGCCGTATCGCCGAGGGCGCCGCGATGATCCGCTCGAAGGGTGAGGCCGGCACCGGCAACGTCGTCGAGGCCGTCCGCCACCTGCGCCAGATCAAGAACGAGATCGCCCGGCTGCGCGGCTTCGACAACAACGAGCTGTACGCCGCCGCCAAGGACCTGCGCGCCCCGTACGAGCTCGTCAAGGAGGTCGCCGAGCTCGGCAAGCTCCCGGTCGTGCTGTTCTCCGCCGGTGGTGTCGCCACCCCCGCCGACGCCGCGCTCATGCGCCAGCTCGGCGCCGAGGGCGTCTTCGTCGGCTCCGGCATCTTCAAGTCGGGCGACCCGGCCAAGCGTGCCGCCGCCATCGTGAAGGCCACCACCTTCTACGACGACCCGAAGATCATCGCGGACGCGTCCCGCAACCTGGGCGAGGCCATGGTCGGCATCAACTGCGACACCCTCCCCGAGACCGAGCGCTACGCCAACCGCGGCTGGTAACCCACATGAACGACGCACCTGTGATCGGCGTCCTGGCCCTTCAGGGCGACGTACGGGAGCACCTCATCGCCCTGGCCGCGGCCGACGCCGTGGCCAGGCCGGTGCGGCGCCCCGAGGAACTGGCCGAGCTGGACGGCCTGGTCCTGCCCGGTGGCGAGTCCACCACCATCTCCAAGCTGGCCGTCCTCTTCGGCGTGATGGAACCGCTCCGCGCGCGCGTGGCGGCCGGAATGCCGGTCTACGGCACCTGCGCGGGCATGATCATGCTCGCCGACAAGATCCTCGACCCGCGCTCGGGCCAGGAGACGATCGGCGGCATCGACATGATCGTGCGCCGCAACGCCTTCGGACGGCAGAACGAGTCCTTCGAGGCGGCGGTCGACGTCAAGGGCATCGAGGGCGATCCTGTAGAGGGTGTCTTCATCCGCGCCCCGTGGGTGGAGTCCGTCGGGGCCGGGGCCGAGGTGCTCGCCGAGCACGAGGGCCATGTCGTCGCCGTACGTCAGGGCAACGCGCTGGCCACGTCGTTCCACCCGGAGCTGACCGGGGACCACCGTGTTCACTCCCTGTTCGTCGACATGGTGCGCGCGAACCGCACAGCGGAGTCCTTGTAGGATCTCCGGGGTACTTCCGGGCGGTGACACCCGGGGGCGTTCGTACGGGATGGGTTACGCGAAGGAGACAGGCAGATGTCCGGCCACTCTAAATGGGCTACGACGAAGCACAAGAAGGCCGTGATCGACGCCAAGCGCGGCAAGCTCTTCGCGAAGCTGATCAAGAACATCGAGGTCGCGGCCCGGATGGGCGGCGTCGACATCGAGGGCAACCCGACTCTCTACGACGCCATCCAGAAGGCGAAGAAGCAGTCGGTCCCCAACAAGAACATCGACTCCGCGGTCAAGCGCGGCGGCGGCCTCGAGGCCGGCGGCGCCGACTACGAGACGATCATGTACGAGGGCTACGGTCCCAACGGTGTCGCCGTGCTCATCGAGTGCCTGACCGACAACCGCAACCGTGCCGCGTCCGACGTCCGGGTCGCCATGACCCGCAACGGCGGCAGCATGGCCGACCCGGGCTCGGTGTCGTACCTCTTCAACCGCAAGGGCGTCGTGATCGTGCCCAAGGGCGAGCTGACCGAGGACGACGTCCTGGGTGCCGTCCTGGACGCCGGCGCGGAGGAGGTCAACGACCTCGGTGAGTCCTACGAGGTCCTCAGCGAGGCGACCGACATGGTGGCGGTCCGCACCGCCCTCCAGGACGCCGGCATCGACTACGACTCCGCCGAGGCCAACTTCGTGCCGACCATGCAGGTCGAGCTGGACGAGGACGGCGCCAGGAAGATCTTCAAGCTGATCGACGCGCTCGAGGACAGCGACGACGTGCAGAACGTCTTCGCCAACTTCGACGTCAGCGACGACGTCATGGAGAAGGTCGACGCCTGAGCGCACCGGACGACCGAACGGCCCGCCGAAGTGGACTTCGGCGGGCCGTTCGCTGTGCGGCGTCGATCAGCCGTCGATGCTCTTCACGCTGCCGGCGTGCTTGATGTGACCCTTGCCGTCGGCGTCGACGGTGGCCGCGCGCATGACGTCGATCTGGCCGTCCTTCCACCAGATGTTGATGGTGGCCTTCTTGTCGCAGATGTTGTGGAAGTAGACGGTCGTCGTCGCGACGCCGTCGGCCCACGACCAGTTGAAGCAGCCGCTGCGGCCGGTGTGCTTGGAGTCGGCGGCGGCCTGCGCGGGTGTGGCCACGGCCATGCCGGCCAGCAGGACGGACGCGGTCACGGCGGCAGCCTTCGCTATGGAGCGCATGGATTCCCCGATTTCTCGATGTGATGGTGATGATGCGAACTCCAGTTCGCATCGGCGCGCGCAGTGGTCAGCTGTACGCATCGCTTCGGAAGCTATAAGTGATCAAGAGGATGCGGCAACGGAGATCGGTCGCCGCCGACCCGCTTTCTCGTGATGTGACGGATATGACGGATGATCCGCGCGTGTTTCTTTGCCTTTCCTTTGAAGGTCCGGTGGGTTCGGGGCGGGTGCCCGGGGCCGGGGACCCGACCCCGGCGGCGGTGCGTTGTCGGTGCCGCCGGATAGCCTGACGAGCAGGACGGACAGGACGAGCAGGATGAAGGAGCGCGGTGCGCGTACTCGGTGTGGATCCAGGACTGACCCGATGCGGTGTCGGAGTCGTCGAGGGCGTCGCGGGACGCCCGTTGACGATGCGCGGCGTCGGTGTCGTCCGGACGCCCGCGGACGCGGAGTTGAGCCTCCGTCTGCTCGCCGTCGAGCAGGGCATAGAGGAGTGGCTGGACGAGTACCGGCCCGAATTCGTCGCCGTGGAAAGGGTGTTCAGCCAGCACAACGTGCGCACGGTGATGGGCACGGCCCAGGCCAGCGCCGTCGCCATGCTCTGCGCGGCCCGCCGCGGCATCCCCGTCGCCCTGCACACCCCCAGCGAGGTCAAGGCCGCCGTCACCGGCAGCGGCCGGGCCGACAAGGCGCAGGTCGGAGCCATGGTGACCCGTCTGCTGAGGCTCGACGCGCCGCCGAAGCCCGCCGACGCGGCCGACGCCCTCGCCCTGGCCATCTGCCACATCTGGCGCGCCCCCGCGCAGAACCGACTCCAGCAGGCCGTGGCCCTGCACACATCGAAAGGCCGTACGGCATGATCGCCTTCGTCAGCGGCACGGTCGCCGCACTCGCCCCCGACACCGCGGTGATCGAGGTGGGCGGGGTCGGCATGGCCGTCCAGTGCACCCCGAACACGCTGTCGACGCTGCGGATCGGGGCGCCCGCCAAGCTCGCCACCTCCCTGGTCGTCCGCGAGGACTCGCTGACGCTGTACGGCTTCGCGGACGACGACGAGCGCCAGGTCTTCGTGCTGCTCCAGACGGCCAGCGGGGTCGGCCCCCGGCTGGCCCAGGCCATGCTCGCCGTGCACAGCCCGGACGCCCTGCGCCGAGCCGTGGCCACGGGTGACGAGAAGGCGCTCGTGGCCGTCCCCGGCATCGGCAAGCGGGGCGCCCAGAAGCTTCTGCTGGAGCTGAAGGACCGGCTCGGCGCGCCGACCGGCGCCCCCGCCGTGGGCACCGCGGTCACCAGCGGCTGGCGCGAGCAGCTGCACGCGGCCCTGATCGGCCTCGGCTACGCGACCCGGGAGGCGGAGGAAGCCGTGTCCGCCGTGGCCCCGCAGGCCGAGGCCGCGGGCGCCACGCCCCAGGTGGGCCAGCTCCTCAAGGCGGCCCTGCAGACCCTGAACCGCGCCCGCTGACCCGTCGGCGACCGGCCCCCACCGCGTCACCGCGCCCCCACGAGACCCCGAGGCACACTCCATGAACTGGGACGACACGACCGACACCGCCGCCGACGAGCGGCTGGTGGACGCTGTCGCCGACCGCGAGGACCAGGCCGTCGAAGCCGCGCTGCGTCCCAAGGACCTGGGCGAGTTCATCGGCCAGGAGAAGGTCCGCGAGCAGCTCGACCTGGTGCTGCGCGCCGCCCGCGCGCGCGACGCCACCGCGGACCACGTGCTGCTCTCCGGTGCGCCCGGCCTCGGCAAGACCACCCTTTCGATGATCATCGCCGCCGAGATGGGCGCCCCCATCCGCATCACCAGCGGCCCCGCCATCCAGCACGCGGGCGACCTGGCGGCGATCCTCTCCTCGCTCCAGGAGGGCGAGGTCCTCTTCCTCGACGAGATCCACCGCATGTCGCGGCCCGCCGAGGAGATGCTGTACATGGCGATGGAGGACTTCCGCGTCGACGTCATCGTCGGCAAGGGCCCCGGCGCCACCGCCATCCCGCTCGAACTGCCGCCCTTCACCCTGGTCGGCGCCACCACCCGGGCCGGGCTGCTGCCGCCCCCGCTGCGCGACCGGTTCGGCTTCACCGCGCACATGGAGTTCTACGAACCCGCCGAGCTGAAGCGCGTCATCCACCGCTCGGCGAGCCTGCTCGACGTCGAGATCGACCCCGCCGGCGCGGCCGAGATCGCCGGCCGCTCGCGTGGCACGCCCCGTATCGCCAACCGTCTGCTGCGCCGTGTGCGCGACTACGCGCAGGTCAAGGCGGACGGTTTCATCACCCCGGAGATCGCCTCGGCGGCCCTGGCCGTCTACGAGGTCGACTCGCGCGGTCTGGACCGTCTCGACCGCGCGGTTCTCCAGGCCCTGCTGAAGCTGTTCGGCGGCGGTCCGGTCGGTCTGTCGACGCTGGCGGTCGCGGTGGGCGAGGAGCGTGAGACCGTGGAGGAGGTCGCCGAACCCTTCCTCGTGCGCGAGGGGCTGCTCGCCCGTACCCCCCGCGGACGGGTGGCCACACCGGCGGCCTGGACGCACCTCGGACTCACCCCGCCCCGCGCCTCGGCCGGGGGAAACGGACAAGGGGACCTGTTCGGGGCGTGACGGCGCGCGCATTCGCCGGGGCAGGAACCCTGGTGCGATGCTGAGCGTTGTTCCATGCACGCGGACTCGCTTAGACTCCGCCGATGCCGCCTCTCTCGGCGGTACACATACCCCCAACCATCAGGCCGCTCACCTTCGCGGTCATGTGAAGGAAGTTCCGACCCGTGAGTCTCGTGACCCTCCTCCCGTTCATCGTGCTCATCGGGGCCATGTTCCTGATGACCCGGTCGGCCAAGAAGAAGCAGCAGCAGGCTGCGCAGATGCGCAACGAGATGCAGCCCGGCAGCGGCATCCGCACCATCGGGGGCATGTACGCGACGGTCAAGGAGGTCAACGAGGACACCGTTCTCGTCGACGCCGGCCCGGGTGTGGAGCTGCTCTTCGCCAAGAACGCCATCGGTGCGGTCCTGACCGACGACGAGTACAACCGCATCGTCCACGGTGTCGAGCACGACCTGAAGTCCGGCACCGAGGTCGTCCCGGACGACGCCTCCTCCCTCACCGAGGCCGACGAGCCCGCCGACGACGCTGCCGCTCTCCCCGGTGACAAGTCCGTCGACCTCGGCAAGAAGGACGAGCCCGCCGAGACCGCCGAGCCCGAGGCCGACAAGGCCGTCGAGGCGAAGACGGACGAAGAGCCGAAGAAGACCGACGGCGACGCCGACGCGAAGTAAGACGTGCGCGGGGACACGCGGAACTGGTCCGCGAGCCCCGGATGCACGGATCTCGCAGGCGGTCCCCCACACCATGGCATGGTCGCTGCCGCGCTGACCCGGCGCGGAGCGGCCCGAGAGGGAGTACGAGAAGGTGGCAGCACCTAAAAAGGGCCGGAACGCGAGCGCCCAGAGCAAGCCGGGGCGCTCGCTGGCCCTGATCCTGATCGCCATCGCGGCGCTCACCGGGGGGATGTTCGCCTCCGGGCACACCACTCCGCGTCTCGGCATCGACCTGGCCGGCGGTACGAGCATCACGCTCGAGGCGGTCCCCGAGGCGGGCCAGGAGTCCGCGATCAACAAGACCAACATGGACACCGCGGTCGACATCATGAACCGCCGTGTCAATGGTCTTGGTGTCTCGGAGACCGAGGTCCAGACACAGGGCACGCGGAACATCATCGTCAACATCCCCAAGGGCACGAACTCGGAGGAGGCCCGCAAGCAGGTCGGCACCACCGCGAAGCTGTACTTCCGGCCCGTCCTCGCGACCGAGGTGTCCGGCAGCGCCGCGGCGGCCACCCCGACGCCGAGCGCCTCCAGCAGCGCTTCGGACAAGGCGACCGACAAGGCGACCTCGTCCGCGTCCCCCTCCGGCTCCGCGAGCCCGTCGGCGACGGCCACCTCCCAGGGCCGCGCGGTCAGCGACGCCCTGAAGGACGACGCCACGCCGTCGGCGAGCAGCTCGGCCTCCAGCGACGCGAAGGCCTCCGCCTCCCCGTCCGCCAGCGCCTCCGCCGACGCCGCGACCAGCAAGCTGGAAGCGGAGTACGCCGCCCTGGACTGCACGAAGCCGACGGCCCGTGCCAACGCCGGCAAGGGCGCCAAGCCCACCGACCCCACCGTCGCCTGCGGCAAGAACTCGCAGAACCAGTGGCAGAAGTACATCCTCGGCCCCGCCCAGGTCGACGGCACGGATGTGAAGAAGGCCCAGGCCATCTACAACACCCAGACCGCCGCGGGCTGGACCGTGACCATGGACTTCACGTCCAAGGGCGCCAAGAAGTTCGCCGACATCACCGGCCAGCTGGCCCAGCAGCAGTCCCCGCAGAACCAGTTCGCCATCGTCCTGGACGGCGAGGTCATCTCCGACCCGTACGTCAAGCAGGCGCTGACCGGCGGCAACGCGGAGATCTCCGGCAGCTTCTCGCAGGAGGAGGCCCAGGGCCTCGCCAACGTGCTGTCGTACGGCGCGCTGCCGCTGACCTTCAAGGAGGCGAGCGTCACCACGGTGACCGCCGCCCTCGGTGGCGACCAGCTGCACGCCGGTCTGGTCGCGGGTGCCATCGGCCTCGCGCTCGTCGTGATCTACCTGGTGCTCTACTACCGGGGTCTGTCGCTCATCGCGATCGCCTCGCTGCTGGTCTCCGCGATCCTCACGTACGTGATCATGGCGCTGCTCGGCCCGACCATCCACTTCGCGCTGAACCTGCCGGCGGTCTGCGGTGCGATCGTCGCGATCGGTATCACCGCGGACTCGTTCATCGTGTTCTTCGAACGCATAAGGGACGAGATCCGCGAGGGCCGCAGCCTGCGTCCCGCCGTCGAGCGGGCCTGGCCGCGAGCCCGGCGCACCATCCTGGTCTCCGACTTCGTGTCGTTCCTCGCCGCCGCGGTGCTCTTCATCGTCACCGTCGGCAAGGTCCAGGGCTTCGCGTTCACGCTGGGTCTGACCACCCTGCTGGACGTGGTCGTGGTCTTCCTGTTCACCAAGCCGCTGATGACGATCCTGGCTCGCAGGAAGTTCTTCGCCGAGGGCCACAGCTGGTCCGGCCTCGACCCGAAGCGACTGGGTGCCAAGCCGCCGCTGCGCAGCACCCGCCGTCCCTCCGCCCCCGCCGAGACGAAGGAGGCGTGAGATGTCGAAACTCGGCAACATCGGCGCCCGACTGCACCGTGGCGAGATCGGTTACGACTTCGTCAAAAACCGCAAGATCTGGTACGGCATCTCGATCCTGATCACCATCACGGCCATCCTCGGCCTGACGGTGCGCGGCCTGAACATGGGCATCGAGTTCGAGGGCGGCGCCGTCTTCACCACGCCGAAGACCAGCGTCTCGGTGTCGTCGGCGGAGACGTACGCGGAGACGGCGTCCGGCCACCAGGCGGTCGTGCAGAAGCTCGGTACGGGCGGTCTGCGCATCCAGATCTCCGGTGTGGACACCGACAAGTCCGACGCGATCAAGAAGTCGCTGTCCAAGGACCTGAACGTCGATTCGGAGCAGATCAACGCGGACCTGGTCGGCCCCAGCTGGGGTGACCAGATCGCCAACAAGGCCTGGCAGGGCCTGGCGATCTTCATGATCCTGGTGGTGATCTACCTCGCGATCGCGTTCGAGTGGCGTATGGCCATCGCCGCGCTGGTCGCGCTGATCCACGACATCACGATCACGGTCGGCATCTACGCTCTGGTCGGCTTCGAGGTGACGCCCGGTACGGTCATCGGTCTGCTGACGATCCTCGGTTACTCGCTCTACGACACGGTCGTCGTCTTCGACAGCCTCAAGGAGCAGACCAAGGACCTCACCAAGCAGACCCGCTGGACCTACAGCGACGTCGCCAACCAGTCGATCAACAGCACGCTGGTGCGTTCCATCAACACCACGGTGGTCGCGCTGCTGCCGGTCGCGGGCCTGCTGTTCATCGGCGGCGGTGTGCTCGGCGCGGGCACGCTCAACGACATCTCGCTGTCGCTGTTCGTCGGCCTCGCGGCCGGCGCGTACTCCTCGATCTTCATCGCCACGCCGCTCGTCGCCGACCTCAAGGAGCGCGAGCCGCAGATGAAGGCCCTCAAGAAGCGGGTCATGGCCAAGCGCGCCCAGACCGCCGCCGAGGAGGAGTACGCCGAGGCGCGGTCCGCGCACGCCACCGACGGCGACGGGCCGCACGACGCGGCCACCGCGGTCGTCGGCCCGCGCAGCCGGGGCCGTGGCCGATCGTCGGGCAGGCGTCGATGACCGAGCTCACCGACATCACGACCCTGCTGCTCAGCAGGATCCGTGACGTGGAGGACTACCCGGAGCAGGGCGTGATGTTCAAGGACATCACCCCGCTCCTGGCGGACCCGGTGGCCTTCGCCGCGCTCACCGAGACCCTCGCGGAGATCGCCCGGCGCACCGGCGCCACGAAGATCGTCGGCCTGGAGGCCCGGGGATTCATCCTCGGCGCCCCCGTCGCCGTCAGCGCGGGCATCGGCTTCATCCCCGTGCGCAAGGCGGGCAAGCTCCCCGGAGCGACCCTCAGCCAGAGCTACGACCTGGAGTACGGCTCCGCCGAGATCGAGGTGCACGCCGAGGACCTGAGCGCGCAGGACCGCGTGCTCATCGTCGACGACGTGCTCGCCACCGGTGGCACCGCGGAGGCCGCGATCCAGCTCGTCCACCGGGCCGGAGCCGAGGTCGCGGGCGCCGCCGTCCTGATGGAGCTCGGCTTCCTCGCGGGCCGTCCCCGCCTGGAGGCGGCCCTGGACGGAGCCCCGCTGGAGGCTCTGATCACCGTCTGATCGCCGTCCGGCCGACGGCGAACGGCACGGAGGCGGGCCCGGAGGAATCCGGTGCCCGCCTCTTGCGTTTCACGGGTACTCGGCTCTCACATCGGCCTGAAGGCGATCCCGCAGCCGAGGATCGCTACGATGGGTGTTCCGGAGCCTGACCGGGGGACCCGGATCGCGCACGAGGAGTCCTCTTGGCAGACGAGGCCCAGCACCTGACCGCCGCCAAGCCCGAGCCCGCCCCGGGCGCCACGGCGACGCCCCCGCCGCACGCGAAGAACGACGCCCGGCGGGCGGTCGAGCACGACCGCTCCGCGCCCGCCGAGAGGCCGGCCGAGCAGGCACGCCCCAAACCGGCCGCGCCCGAGCGCCCCGGGACCGCGTCCGCCGTGCGCCCGACGTCCGGACAGTCCTCCCGCTCCGGCTCCTCCAACCGCGTCCGGGCCCGCCTCGCCCGCCTCGGCGTCCAGCGCGCCAACCCCTACAACCCGGTGCTGGAGCCGTTGCTGCGGATAGTGCGCAGCAACGACCCCAAGATCGAGACCTCGACGCTGCGCCAGATCGAGAAGGCCTACCAGGTCGCCGAGCGCTGGCACCGCGGCCAGAAGCGCAAGAGCGGCGACCCGTACATCACCCACCCGCTGGCCGTCACCACCATCCTGGCCGAGCTGGGCATGGATCCGGCCACCCTGATGGCCGGGCTGCTGCACGACACGGTCGAGGACACCGAGTACGGCCTCGACCAGCTGCGCCGTGACTTCGGCGACACCGTCGCCCTGCTCGTCGACGGCGTGACCAAGCTGGACAAGGTCAAGTTCGGCGAGGCCGCGCAGGCGGAGACCGTGCGCAAGATGGTCGTCGCGATGGCCAAGGACCCCCGGGTCCTCGTCATCAAGCTCGCCGACCGCCTGCACAACATGCGCACCATGCGCTACCTCAAGCGGGAGAAGCAGGAGAAGAAGGCGCGCGAGACCCTGGAGATCTACGCGCCGCTCGCCCATCGCCTGGGCATGAACACCATCAAGTGGGAGCTGGAGGACCTCGCCTTCGCGATTCTCTACCCCAAGATGTACGACGAAATCGTACGGCTGGTGGCCGAAAGGGCACCGAAGCGTGACGAGTATCTGGCCATAGTGACCGACGAGGTCCAGTCGGACCTGCGCGCCGCCCGCATCAAGGCGACCGTCACCGGCCGGCCCAAGCACTACTACAGCGTCTACCAGAAGATGATCGTCCGCGGCCGTGACTTCGCGGAGATCTACGACCTGGTGGGCATCCGCGTGCTCGTGGACACCGTCCGCGACTGCTACGCGGCGCTCGGCACGGTGCACGCGCGATGGAACCCGGTACCCGGCCGGTTCAAGGACTACATCGCGATGCCCAAGTTCAACATGTACCAGTCGCTGCACACGACGGTCATCGGCCCCAACGGCAAGCCGGTCGAACTCCAGATCCGCACCTTCGACATGCACCGCCGCGCCGAGTACGGCATCGCCGCGCACTGGAAGTACAAGCAGGAGGCCGTCGCCGGAGCCTCCAAGGTGCGCTCGGACGCGCCCAGGAGCACCGGCAAGGACGACCACCTCAACGACATGGCGTGGCTGCGCCAACTCCTCGACTGGCAGAAGGAGACCGAGGACCCCGGCGAGTTCCTGGAGTCCCTGCGCTTCGACCTGTCGCGCAACGAGGTCTTCGTCTTCACGCCGAAGGGCGACGTGATAGCGCTGCCGGCCGGCGCCACGCCCGTGGACTTCTCGTACGCGGTGCACACCGAGGTGGGCCACCGCACCATAGGAGCCCGCGTCAACGGACGCCTCGTACCGCTGGAATCGACCCTGGACAACGGCGACCTGGTGGAGGTCTTCACCTCCAAGGCGGCCGGCGCCGGGCCGTCCCGGGACTGGCTGAACTTCGTCAAGTCGCCGCGCGCCCGCAACAAGATCCGCGCCTGGTTCTCCAAGGAGCGCCGCGACGAGGCGATCGAGCAGGGCAAGGACTCCATCGCCCGCGCGATGCGCAAGCAGAACCTGCCCATCCAACGGATCCTGACCGGCGACTCGCTCGTCACGCTCGCCCACGAGATGCGCTACCCCGACATCTCGTCGCTGTACGCGGCCATCGGCGAGGGGCATGTCGCCGCGCAGAACGTCGTGCAGAAGCTCGTCCAGGCCCTCGGCGGGGAGGAGGCCGCCACCGAGGAGATCGACGAGAGCGTCCCGCCCGCCCGCGGCCGCAGCCGCAAGCGCCGCTCCAACGCGGACCCGGGCGTGGTGGTCAAGGGCGTCGACGACGTGTGGGTCAAGCTGGCCCGCTGCTGCACACCGGTGCCCGGCGACCCGATCATCGGGTTCGTCACCCGGGGCAGCGGTGTGTCGGTGCACCGCAGCGACTGCGTCAACGTGGAGTCGCTGTCCCGTGAGCCGGAGCGCATCCTCGACGTCGAGTGGGCGCCCACCCAGTCCTCGGTCTTCCTGGTCGCCATCCAGGTCGAGGCGCTGGACCGCTCGCGGCTGCTGTCGGACGTCACCCGGGTGCTGTCCGACCAGCACGTCAACATCCTCTCCGCGGCCGTGCAGACCTCCCGCGACCGCGTCGCCACCTCTCGCTTCACCTTCGAGATGGGCGACCCCAAGCACCTGGGGCACGTCCTGAAGGCCGTCAGGGGCGTCGAGGGCGTCTACGACGTGTACCGGGTGACCTCGGCCCGCCGGCCGTAGAACAGGGCCGTAGCACGGCACCGCGGACGCACCGGAGGCCCCCGTACGCAAGGTACGGGGGCCTCCGGTCACCACGGGGCGGTCCGGCTCAGCCGCCGAACTCGTGCAGACCCTTCAGCGCCTGGTCCAGGAGCGCCTGACGGCCCTCCAGCTCCCGCCCGAGCTTCTCCGCCTTGGCGGTGTTGCCCTGGGCGCGCGCCTGGTCGATCTGGTCGCGCAGCTTGTCGACGGCCGCCTGGAGCTGACCGGTCAGACCCGCGGCACGCGCACGTGCCTCCGGGTTGGTCCGGCGCCACTCGTTCTCCTCGGCCTCCTGGATGGCCCGCTCGACGGCGTGCATCCGGCCCTCGACCTTCGGCCGCGCGTCCCGCGGGACGTGACCGATGGCCTCCCAGCGCTCGTTGACCGAGCGGAAGGCGGCCCGTGCCGCCTTCAGGTCGCCGACCGGCAGGAGCTTCTCGGCCTCCCCGGCCAGCTCCTCCTTCAGCTTCAGGTTCTCCGACTGCTCGGCGTCCCGCTCGGCGAACACCGAGCTGCGGGCGGCGAAGAAGACGTCCTGGGCACCGCGGAAGCGGTTCCACAGGTCGTCCTCGTGCTCGCGCTGGGCCCGGCCCGCGGCCTTCCACTCCGCCATCAGCTCGCGGTAGCGGGCCGCCGTCGGACCCCAGTCGGCCGAGCCGGACAGCGCCTCGGCCTCGGCGACCAGCCGCTCCTTGACCCGGCGGGCGTCCTCGCGCTGCGCGTCCAGCTGCGCGAAGTGCGCCTTGCGCCGCTTGGAGAACGCCGACCGCGCGTGCGAGAAGCGGTGCCACAGCTCGTCGTCCGACTTGCGGTCGAGCCGCGGCAGCCCCTTCCAGGTGTCCACCAGGGACCGCAGCCGCTCACCGGCGGCCCGCCACTGGTCGGACTGCGCCAGCTCCTCCGCCTCGGTGACCAGGGCCTCCTTGGCGTGCCGTGCGTCGTCGGACTGCTTGGCGCGCTGCTGCTTGCGCTCCTCGCGCCGCGTTTCGACCGTCGCCACCAGCTTGTCCAGGCGGCCCCGCAGCGCGTCCAGATCACCCACCGCGTGGTGGGCCTCGATCTGCTCGCGCAGATGGTCGATGGCCGTCTGCGCGTCCTTGGCGGACAGATCGGTGGTCTGGACTCGCTTCTCGAGGAGGCCGATCTCCACAACCAGGCCCTCGTACTTGCGCTCGAAGTAGGCCAGCGCCTCGTCAGGAGAGCCTGCCTGCCAGGAACCGACGACCTGCTCGCCGTCGGCCGTACGCACGTACACGGTCCCCGTCTCGTCGACGCGGCCCCACGGGTCGCTGCTCACAGCGCCTCCTCCACATGATGCCTGCGGGGGCCTCGGCGCCCGGGCATCGTCCACAGTTTCGTCACGGCCAACATAGGCGACCGGCGGGTTGCCTGTCCGCATCCAGCGCGGCCGAAATTTCGGAGCTGGCCGTGCTGGTCATCAGGATTTCGCGACGGTCGCCTTGTCGATGACGACGGTCGCGTTCGGGGCCCCGTCACCGGCCCCCGTGTTCTCGCCCGCGGCGGCGATCTTCTTCAGGACTGTCAGGCCCGAATCGGACACCGTACCGAACGGCGTGTAGTTGGGCGGCAGCTGGCTGTCCTGGTAGACGAGGAAGAACTGGCTGCCGCCGGTGTGACGTCCCTGGCCCGAGCTGGCGTCGTACTGGTTCGCCATCGCGACCGTGCCCGCCGGGTAGACGTTGTTCTTCAGGCTCGCGTCCTTCAGGTTCTCGTCCGGGATCGTGTAGCCGGGACCGCCGGTGCCGGTGCCCTGCGGGTCACCGCACTGAAGCACGTAGATGCCGTTGGTGGTGAGCCGGTGGCACTTGGTGTGGTCGAAGTAGCCCTTGCCCGCGAGGAAGTCGAACGAGTTCACCGTGTGCGGGGCCGCCGACGCCTTCAGCGCGATGTCGATGTCGCCGCACGTCGTGGCCAGCTTCATCGTGTACTTCGCCGACTTGTCGATCGTGACCGCCGGCTCCTTCTTCCAGGTCTCCGTCTTGACGGTGCCCGCGGCGGCCTTCTCGCACGGGTCCTTCGGCGTGCTCGCGCTCGGGGACGCCGTGGCGCTCGCGTTGACCTTGTCGTCGTCGCCCTTGAGGACCCCGGTCGTGTACAGCGCGAGGCTGCCGACCAGGATCACGCCGAGGACCGACGCGATCACCGAGTTGCGAACGCGCGACTTGCGCCGGGCGGATGTACGTCGCTGCTGCTGCCGCAAGAACTTCTCCCGGGCGAGCTGCCGCCGCCGCTGTTCCTGGGTGACCACGGGGTTTTCTCCTCATGCGTCTCGAGCGCCCACGGGGACGCGCGCGTCTGGTGTGCCGATCGCCTGCGTGTGCCCCGTACCGTATATGGGTTCGCTGAGGATTCGGCAGCGCCGGTAGGCTTCTGACCACTGCCGTAGTCGCCCGTATCGACACAACGAAGGACGATCGTGCTCATTGCCGGGTTCCCAGCCGGGGCTTGGGGGACGAACTGTTATCTCGTCGCCCCCGCCGCCGGCGAGGAGTGCGTGATCATCGACCCGGGCCACCAGGCCGCCGCAGGAGTCGAGGAGACGCTCAGGAAGCATCGGCTCAAGCCCGTCGCCGTCGTCCTCACCCACGGCCACATCGACCATGTGGCCTCGGTGGTCCCGGTGTGCGGCGCGCACGACGTGCCCGCCTGGATCCACCCCGACGACCGGTACATGATGAGCGACCCCGAGAAGGCGCTCGGCCGTTCCATCGGGATGCCGCTGATGGGCGAGCTGACCATCGGTGAACCGGACGACGTCAAGGAGCTGACCGACGGCGCGAAGCTGGAGCTGGCGGGCCTGGAGCTGTCCGTCGCGCACGCGCCCGGCCATACCAAGGGGTCGGTGACCTTCCGGATGCCCGAGACCACCGACATCCCGTCGGTCTTCTTCTCCGGGGATCTGCTGTTCGCCGGCTCCGTCGGACGCACCGACCTGCCCGGCGGCGACATGGCCGAGATGCTCGACTCGCTGGCCCGCGTGTGCCTGCCGCTCGACGACTCGACCGTGGTGCTGTCCGGCCACGGCCCCCAGACGACCATCGGCCAGGAGCGCGCCACCAACCCGTATCTGCGGCAGGTGGCGGCCGGCCTCGGGAGCGACGTGGACGCTCCCCGACGAGGAATGTGACGAGAGACTTTTCCGTGAGTACCTTCCAAGCCCCCAAGGGCACCTACGACCTGATCCCGCCGGACTCCGCCGTCTACCTGGCGGTCCGCGAGGCGATCGCCGCGCCCCTGCGCAGCTCCGGCTACGGCTACGTCGAGACACCCGGCTTCGAGAACGTGGAGCTGTTCGCGCGCGGTGTCGGCGAGTCCACCGACATCGTGACGAAGGAGATGTACGCCTTCGAGACCAAGGGCGGCGACCGGCTCGCCCTGCGCCCCGAGGGCACCGCGTCCGTGCTCCGCGCCGCGCTGGAGGCCAACCTCCACAAGACGGGCAACCTGCCGGTCAAGCTCTGGTACTCCGGCTCGTACTACCGCTACGAGCGCCCCCAGAAGGGCCGCTACCGGCACTTCTCCCAGGTCGGCGCCGAGGCGATCGGCGCCGAGGACCCGGCCCTGGACGCCGAGCTGATCATCCTGGCCGACCAGGCGTACCGCTCGCTTGGCCTGCGCGACTTCCGGATCCTGCTCAACAGCCTGGGCGACAAGGAGTGCCGCCCGGTGTACCGGGAGGCGCTCCAGGCCTTCCTGCGGGGCCTGGACCTGGACGAGGACACCCTGCGCCGCGCGGACATCAACCCGCTGCGGGTGCTGGACGACAAGCGTCCCGACGTCCAGAAGCAGCTCACCGGGGCTCCGCTGCTGCGCGACTACCTCTGCGACGCCTGCAAGGCGTACCACGAGGAGGTCCGCGAACTGGTCACGGCGGCGGGCGTGGTCTTCGAGGACGACCCGAAGCTGGTGCGCGGCCTGGACTACTACACGCGCACCACCTTCGAGTTCGTCCACGACGGTCTGGGCGCGCAGTCCGCGGTCGGCGGCGGCGGCCGCTACGACGGCCTGTCCGAGATGATCGGCGGCCCCGCGCTGCCGTCGGTCGGCTGGGCGCTGGGCGTCGACCGCACGGTCCTGGCGCTGGAGGCCGAGGGTATCGAGCTCGAACTCCCCGCGGCCACCAGCGTGTTCGCCGTCCCGCTCGGCGAGGAGGCCCGCCGAGTCCTGTTCGCGAAGGTCACCGAACTGCGCAAGAACGGCGTCGCCGCCGACTTCGCCTACGGCGGCAAGGGCCTGAAGGCGGCGATGAAGGCCGCCAACCGCTCGGGCGCCCGCTACGCCCTGGTCCTCGGCGAACGCGACCTGGCCGAGGGTGTCGTCCAGCTCAAGGACATGGAGTCCGGCGAGCAGACGGCGGTCGGCGTGAACGAGATCGTGGCGGAACTGGAGTCGCGGCTCGGCTAGGACGGACCCTGGGACATCCCGTCAGCCGTGCGGGATCTCCCGTCAGTCGTACGGGTGGAAGGGCGCCGGTGCCGAAAGGGCACCGGCGCCCTTCTCGTCCCCTGCGGCGACTGGCCGGAACCGGGTGTCCGGGCCTGCCGCACGCACTTCCTTATCCGTACCGAACGGTGCGCACGGGCACCCGTACGGCACAATGGCCCCAGCCCGCAAGCAGGTCCACCTCTCAAGTGACGGAATCGGCGTGATGAGCAAGACGACAGTCAAGGACGTCTCCACCGACCCCGAGCCCGGACGCGCCGCCCCCGCGCCGCGCACGGTGGGCGGTAGCCGCGCGTTCGCGATCCTGCTGCTGATCACCGGCGCCGCCGGACTGCTCGCCGCGTGGGTCATCACGATCGACAAGTTCAAGCTGCTCGAGGCCAAGGTCGCCGGCACCACCTTCACGCCCGGCTGCAGCCTCAACCCGGTCGTCTCCTGCGGCAGCGTGATGGAGAGCAAGCAGGCCGCCGCCTTCGGGTTCCCCAACCCGATGCTCGGCCTGGTCTGCTACGGCATCGTGATCTGCGTCGCCATGAGCCTGCTGGCCCGCGCCCGCTTCCCCCGCTGGTACTGGCTCACCTTCAACTTCGGCACCCTCTTCGGGGTGGCCTTCTGCACCTGGCTGCAGTTCCAGTCCCTGTACCGGATCAACGCGCTGTGCCTGTGGTGCTCCCTGGCCTGGGTCGCCACCATCACCATGTTCTGGTACGTCACCTCGTTCAACGTCCGCAACGACTTCCTGCCTGCCCCCCGCTGGCTGAAGGGCTTCTTCGGCGAGTTCACCTGGGTCCTGCCGGTCCTGCACGTCGGCGTCATCGGCATGCTGATCCTGACCCGCTGGTGGGAGTTCTGGACCAGCTGACCGGTCCGTCGGGATTGTCGGTGCGGTGATTTAGGGTTTCCAGAGTGGAGCCCGATCTGTTCACCGCAGCTGCCGAAGACCGCCAGGAGAAGGACCCCGCAGGGAGCCCCCTGGCGGTCCGTATGCGTCCGCGCACCCTCGACGAGGTGGTGGGCCAGCAGCATCTGCTGAAGTCCGGCTCGCCCCTGCGACGGCTGGTCGGCGCGGGCACCGGCGGCCCGGCGGGACCCTCCTCGGTGATCCTCTGGGGTCCGCCCGGCACCGGCAAGACGACCCTGGCGTACGTGGTCTCGAAGGCCACCGAGAAGCGGTTCGTGGAACTGTCCGCGATCACCGCGGGCGTCAAGGAGGTCCGGGCGGTCATCGACGGCGCCCGCCGCGCCAGCGGCGGCTACGGCAAGGAGACCGTCCTCTTCCTCGACGAGATCCACCGCTTCAGCAAGGCCCAGCAGGACTCCCTCCTCCCGGCGGTCGAGAACCGCTGGGTGACCCTGATCGCCGCGACCACCGAGAACCCGTACTTCTCCGTGATCTCGCCGCTGCTCTCCCGCTCCCTGCTGCTCACCCTCGAACCGCTCACCGACGACGACCTGCGCGGTCTGCTGCGCCGTGCCGTGGGCGACGAGCGCGGACTCAAGGACACCGTCACCCTCCCCGAGGACACCGAGGACCACCTGCTGCGCATCGCGGGCGGGGACGCCCGCCGCGCCCTGACCGCGCTGGAGGCCGCGGCCGGCGCCGCCCTCGACAAGGGTGAGCCGCGGATCTCGCTGACCACCCTCGAGGAGACCGTCGACCGCGCGGCCGTGAAGTATGACCGCGACGGCGACCAGCACTACGACGTCGCCAGCGCCCTGATCAAGTCCATCCGCGGCTCCGACGTCGACGCGGCCCTGCACTACCTGGCCCGCATGATCGAGGCCGGCGAGGACCCCCGGTTCATCGCCCGCCGTCTGATGATCTCCGCCAGCGAGGACATCGGCCTGGCCGACCCGAACGCCCTGTCCATAGCGGTCGCCGCCGCCCAGGCCGTCGCCATGATCGGCTTCCCCGAGGCCGCCCTCACCCTCAGCCACGCCACCATCGCCCTCGCCCTGGCCCCCAAGTCCAACGCCGCGACCACGGCGATCGGCGCCGCCCTGGACGACGTACGCAAGGGACTGGCCGGACCGGTGCCGCCGCATCTGCGCGACGGGCACTACAAGGGCGCGGCCAAGCTGGGGCACGCGCAGGGCTATGTGTATCCGCACGACGTGCCCGAGGGCATCGCGGCCCAGCAGTACGCGCCGGACGCCCTCAAGGACCGCGAGTACTACACCCCCACCCGGCACGGCGGCGAGGCGCGCTACGCGGACGCGGTCGACTGGACCAGGAAGCACCTCGGTCGCAGGGCGCCCTGAGCACCCTGTAGAATCCACCGGAGTGCTGAGTCCCGTGTCCGGCCCGTCGTAAGAAGGCGCCGGCATCACCAGAACGGGACATCCAGCCGGAACCCTGCCTCGCGGCGGGGATTCCAGGAGCGTCGCGCACCGTCGAAGGTGTCGCGGGCAGCCCACCACCACCCGGATTCCCGGGAGAGGTCGGTGGGCCACTCGCGTGCTGCACGTATGTGCCCAGACCAGGGAGCGGCTGCCCGCCCCGTCCGCAGGGACGAGACGGGTCTCCCCGGCTGCGGATGCGACCTCCCTTAACTCTGGTGAGCCGAAACCCAGGAAAGAGATACAGACAGTGGCGAATCAGTCCCGCCCCAAGGTCAAGAAGTCGCGTGCCCTCGGCATCGCGCTGACCCCGAAGGCCGTCAAGTACTTCGAGGCCCGTCCCTACCCGCCGGGCGAGCACGGCCGCGGCCGCAAGCAGAACTCGGACTACAAGGTCCGTCTGCTGGAGAAGCAGCGTCTGCGCGCGCAGTACGACGTGTCCGAGCGTCAGCTCGTCCGCGCCTACGAGCGTGCCTCCAAGGTCCAGGGCAAGACCGGTGAGGCCCTGATCATCGAGCTGGAGCGTCGTCTCGACGCGCTGGTCCTGCGTTCGGGCATCGCCCGCACGATCTACCAGGCCCGCCAGATGGTCGTCCACGGCCACATCGAGGTCAACGGCGGCAAGGTCGACAAGCCGTCGTTCCGCGTCCGTCCCGACGACGTCGTGATGGTCCGCGAGCGCAGCCGCAACAAGCCGCTGTTCGAGGTCTCCCGCGCCGGTGGGTTCGCCCCCGACGGCGAGACCCCGCGCTACCTCCAGGTGAACCTCGCCGCCCTGGCCTTCCGCCTGGACCGTGAGCCGAACCGCAAGGAGATCCCGGTGATCTGCGACGAGCAGCTCGTCGTCGAGTACTACGCCCGCTGATCACCAGCCGGGTGTAGCACCTCAGCCCGCCGTCTCCCCGCCCTTCCGGGTGGGCGAGGCGGCGGGTTCTCGCGTTCCGGCGGCGTCCCGGGCCGGCCGCACCGACCCGCGCGGTCCGGGCAGGGCCCCCAGCGACCGCCCCAGGCCCCGCCCCAGCGCCCGCGCCACCCCCGCCTCCCGGCCCAGCCGCGCCCCCTGCCGTACGCACTCCTCGTACCGCTCGTCGCCCAGCCGGTCCCGGGCCTTCGTCTCGCACAGTTCGTGCGGGGCGTTGTAGTACGCCGAGCCGAACAGCGGCAGCCCCACCGAGGGCCACATGCCGGCCGCCGCGCCCTGCAGCACCGCGGCCTCCGCCGCGTCGCCCTCCGCGACCGTGACCAGCGCCAGCAGCTCCACCGCCAGCACCGAACCGAGCAGGTCACGGAAGGCGTGGGCACCGGCCAGACACTCCGTGAGCAGCTCCCGGGCCCCCGCGAGATCACCGTCCCGCGAGGCGGCGTACGCCAGGACGTACAGCGCGTAGGAGCGCGTCCACCGCTCCCCGTGGTCCTCGCACACCCGCCGGACGTCCTCGCACAGCGTCACCGCGCCCGGCAGATCGCCCTGGAACGCCCGCGCCATGGCCAGCTCCACCTGTCCCATCAGGACGTTGCTGTTGAGCTCGCCGATCTCCTGGTACCGCTCCAGCGCCGAGCGCAGCAGCGTCTCCGCGCGGGCCATGTCGTCCGTGACCAGGGCCAGACAGCCCGCGCGGTGCTCCGCGTAGGCCAGCGCCGTGGGGCTGGCGACCCGCTCCGCCCCCTCCCGGCACTCCTGGAGCGCCGCCAGCGCGGGCACCGCGTCGCCCTGGAGGATCGCGACGTAGCCCAGCACCCACAGGGCCTTCAGCCGCGACTGCTCGTTGGCCGTCTGCTCGGCGTCCAGCTCCACGCTGCGCTCCAGCCAGCGCCGCCCCTCCGAGAGCCGGCCGCAGCCGGCCCAGTAGAACCACAGCGAGCCCGCCAGGTACTGGCCGAGGTGGGTCTCGTCCGGCTCGGTCAGGCAGTACTCCAGGGCGCGGCGCAGATTCGGCAGCTCCGCCTCGACCCGGGCGGCCACCTCCCGCTGCCGGGGCGAGAACCAGTCCAGCTCGCACCAGGTCGCCAGCCCCATGTACCAGTCGCGGTGGCGCCGCCGCAGCCGGGTCGCGTCGCCCATGGCCTCCAGCCAGTCGGCGCCGTACGCCCGCAGGGTGCCCAGCATCCGGTACCGCACGCCCGTCGCGGTGTCCTCGCGGGCCACCACCGACTGGGCCAGCAGCTCGGACAGGACGTCGAGGACGTCGTCGGCCTCCAGCCCGTCGCCGCTGCACACGTACTCGACGGCCTCCAGGTCGAACGGGCCGGCGAACACCGAGAGCCGCGCCCACAGCAGGCGTTCCCCGGGCGTGCACAGCTCGTGGCTCCAGCCGATCGCCGTGCGCAGCGTCTGGTGGCGCGCCGGGGCGTCCCTGGCGCCGCCCGTCAGCAGTCGGAACCGGTCCTCGAACCGGTCGAGCAACTGCCCGGGGGAGAGGGCCCGCAGCCGCCCCGCCGCCAGCTCGATCGCCAGCGGGATCCCGTCCAGGCGCCGGCACAGCTCCCGTACGTCCCCGTCGCCGTCGACCGTCAGCCCGAGCTGCGCGGCGCGGTCGGCGAAGAGTTCGACCGCCGCGTCCTCGTCCAGCGGGGCCAGCGGGAGCAGGCGTTCACCCGCCACCCCGAGCGGCCGGCGGCCGGTGGCGAGCACGCCGAGCCCGGGCGCGTGCCGCAGCAGATCGCTCACCAGCGCCGCACAGGGCTCCACCAGGTGCTCGAACCCGTCGAGGAGCAGCAGGAGTTGACGCCCGCCCAGATGCGCGAGGAGGGTCTCGCGGGGCAGCCGCGTGGTGTGGTCGGTCAGGCCCAGGGCCTCCACGACCGCGTACGCGACGAACTCCGGGTCGCGCAGCGGCGTCAGGTCCACCCGCCACACCCCGTCGCGCCAGCCCGCCCCGCCCGGCGCGCGCCGGGTCGCCGCGCGGGCCGCCAGCCGGGACTTGCCGACCCCGCCGGGCCCGGTCACCGTGACCAGCCGTGCCACGTCGAGCGCTCCGGCCAGCGCGGCGAGTTCGTCCGCCCGCCCCAGGAACCGGTCGGTCTCCAGAGGAAGGTTGCCGTGCGGCGGGCCGTCTTCGCGCTGTGGGTCTCGCATGGTGTACGGAGCGTACTGACTCGTGCTCATTCCGTACAATCTCCGGACCCTGTCCGGGGAGACCCCGGGCGGCGCGGGCGTTAATGCGGTACGGAGCCGCACGCCCGGCGCGATAGGCTCGGTGCACGACTTTTTCGATGTAGAGGCACGTTTCAGGGAGCGGGTGCGCAGTGTCCGGTGGAGAGGTGGCCGGGATCCTGGTGGCCGTCTTCTGGGCGATCCTGGTCTCCTTCCTCGCGGTGGCACTGGCGAGGCTGGCCCAGACGCTCAGGGCGACCACCAAGCTCGTGGCGGACGTGACCGAGCAGGCCGTCCCGCTGCTGGCCGACGCCTCCGCGGCGGTGCGCTCGGCGCAGACCCAGATCGACCGGGTCGACTCGATCGCGTCGGACGTCCAGGAGGTCACCTCCAACGCCTCGGCGCTGTCGACGACCGTCGCGTCCACCTTCGGCGGTCCCCTGGTGAAGGTCGCCGCCTTCGGCTACGGCGTACGCCGGGCCCTGGGCGCCCGCCGAGGCGACGACGTGCCCGCCAAGGCCCCCCGGCGTACCGTGATCGTGGGCCGTACCGTCCCGGCCTCGCGGCGCGAGAAGCGCAATGCCCGCGGAGAGAAGGACTGACCGAGCGATGTTCCGCCGTACCTTCTGGTTCACCACGGGCGTCGCCGCCGGTGTATGGGCCACCACCAAGGTCAACCGCAAGCTGAAGCAGCTGACTCCCGAGAGCCTCGCCGCGTCCGCGGCGAACAAGGCACTGGAGACCGGCCACCGCCTCAAGGACAGAGCGGTGGGCTTCGCGCTCGACGTCCGCGACAACATGGCGCGGCGGGAGGCCGAACTGGGGGAGGCCCTCGGGATCCACGCGGACCCCGAACTCCCCGCTCCCCGGCGCGTCGTCGCCATCGAGAACCGCAACAACCCGAAGTACGTCGAGAGGTCGACGTACTCGTACAACCGGAATGAGGACCACTGATGGAGTCGGCTGAGATCCGCCGCCGCTGGCTGAGCTTCTTCGAGGAGCGCGGGCACACCGTCGTCCCTTCGGCGTCGCTCATCGCGGACGACCCGACTCTGCTCCTGGTCCCGGCCGGAATGGTGCCCTTCAAGCCCTACTTCCTGGGCGAGGTCAAGCCGCCGTTCGCGCGCGCCACCAGCGTGCAGAAGTGCGTGCGCACGCCCGACATCGAAGAGGTCGGCAAGACCACCCGGCACGGCACGTTCTTCCAGATGTGCGGCAACTTCTCCTTCGGCGACTACTTCAAGGAAGGCGCCATCAAGCACGCCTGGGAGCTGCTCACCAGCTCCCAGGACAAGGGCGGTTACGGCCTGGAGCCGGACCGTCTGTGGATCACGGTCTACAAGGACGACGACGAGGCCGAGCGCATCTGGCACGAGGTCGTCGGTGTGCCGAAGGAGCGCATCCAGCGCCTGGGCATGAAGGACAACTACTGGTCCATGGGCGTGCCCGGACCGTGCGGCCCCTGTTCCGAGATCAACTACGACCGCGGCCCCGAGTTCGGCGTCGAGGGCGGCCCGGCCGTCAACGACGAGCGGTACGTGGAGATCTGGAACCTCGTCTTCATGCAGTTCGAGCGGGGCGAGGGCATCGGCAAGGACAACTTCGAGATCCTCGGGGACCTGCCGAGCAAGAACATCGACACGGGCCTCGGCCTCGAGCGCCTCGCCATGATTCTGCAGGGCGTGCAGAACATGTACGAGATCGACACCTCCATGGCCGTCATCAGGAAGGCCACCGAGCTGACCGGTGTCGAGTACGGCGCCGCCCACGAGTCCGACGTGTCCCTGCGCGTGGTCACCGACCACATGCGCACGTCCGTGATGCTCATCGGCGACGGCGTGACCCCCGGCAACGAGGGCCGCGGTTACGTCCTGCGCCGCATCATGCGCCGCGCCATCCGCAACATGCGCCTGCTCGGCGCCACGGGCCCGGTGGTCAAGGACCTCATCGACACCGTGATCGCGATGATGGGGCAGCAGTACCCGGAGCTGGTCACCGACCGCGAGCGCATCGAGACGGTCGCCCTCGCCGAGGAGACCCGCTTCCTCAAGACGCTGAACGCCGGCACCAACGTCCTGGACACCGCCGTCACCGAGACCAAGGCCTCCGGCGGCAAGGTTCTCGCCGGCGACAAGGCGTTCCTGCTCCACGACACCTGGGGCTTCCCGATCGACCTCACCCTGGAGATGGCCGCCGAGCAGGGCCTGTCCGTGGACGAGGACGGCTTCCGCAGGCTGATGAAGGAGCAGCGGGAGCGCGCCAAGGCCGACGCCCAGGCCAAGAAGACCGGCCACGCCGGGGTCGGCGCCTACCGCGAGATCGCCGACCAGGCGGGCGCCACCGACTTCATCGGCTACACCGACACCGACGCCGAGTCGACGATCGTCGGCATCCTCGTCGACGGCGCCGCCTCCCCGGCCGCCACCGAGGGCGACGAGGTCGAGATCGTCCTCGACCGCACCCCGTTCTACGCCGAGGGCGGCGGTCAGATCGGCGACACCGGCCGGATCAAGGTCGACTCCGGTGCCGTCATCGAGATCCGCGACACGCAGAAGCCGGTCCCCGGCGTCTACGTGCACAAGGGCGTCGTCCAGGTCGGCGAGGTGACCCTCGGTGCCAAGGCCCACGCCTCGATCGACGGCCGCCGCCGCAAGGCGATCGCCCGCGCCCACTCGGCCACGCACCTCACCCACCAGGCCCTGCGCGACGCCCTCGGCCCGACGGCCGCCCAGGCCGGTTCCGAGAACCAGCCCGGCCGCTTCCGCTTCGACTTCGGTTCCCCGGCCGCCGTCCCGACGGCCGTGATGACCGATGTCGAGCAGAAGATCAACGAGGTGCTCGCCCGGGACCTGGACGTGCACGCCGAGATCCTCAGCCTCGACGAGGCCAAGAAGCAGGGCGCCATCGCCGAGTTCGGCGAGAAGTACGGCGAGCGGGTCCGCGTCGTGACCATCGGCGACTTCTCCAAGGAGCTCTGCGGCGGCACGCACGTGCACAACACCGCCCAGCTCGGTCTGGTGAAGCTGCTCGGCGAGTCGTCGATCGGTTCCGGCGTCCGCCGGATCGAGGCCCTCGTCGGTGTCGACGCCTACAACTTCCTGGCCCGTGAGCACACGGTCGTCGCCCAGCTCCAGGAGCTGATCAAGGGCCGTCCGGAGGAGCTCCCGGAGAAGGTCTCCGCCATGCTCGGCAAGCTGAAGGACGCCGAGAAGGAGATCGAGAAGTTCCGCGCGGAGAAGGTCCTCCAGGCCGCCGCCGGCCTGGCCGAGTCGGCCCGGGACGTGCACGGTGTGGCCCTGGTCACCGGCCAGGTCCCGGACGGCACCACGGCCGACGACCTGCGCAAGCTGGTCCTCGACGTGCGCGGCCGCATCCAGGGCGGACGGGCCGCGGTGGTCGCCCTGTTCACCACGGTGGGCGGCAAGCCGCTGACGGTCATCGCCACCAACGAGGCCGCTCGCGAGCGTGGCCTCAAGGCCGGCGACCTGGTCCGTACGGCGGCCAAGACGCTCGGCGGCGGCGGTGGCGGCAAGCCGGACGTCGCCCAGGGCGGCGGCCAGAACCCGGCCGCCGTCGGCGAGGCCGTCGAGGCCGTCGAGCGACTGGTCGCCGAGACCGCGAAGTAAGAAGACGGTCGAGAAGAAGCAAGAGACGGTCGAGAAGATGAGAAGAGGACGTCGACTCGCGATCGACGTCGGGGACGCCCGTATCGGGGTCGCCTCGTGCGACCCCGACGGGATCCTCGCCACCCCGGTGGAGACCGTCCCCGGGCGGGACATCCCGGCGGCCCACCGTAGGCTGAGGCAACTCGTCGAGGAGTACGAACCGATCGAGGTCGTGGTCGGTCTGCCCCGCTCCCTCAAGGGGGGCGAGGGCCCGGCCGCGGTCAAGGTCCGTGCTTTCGCGGAGGAACTCGCCCGGGGCGTCGCCCCGGTCGGGGTCCGCCTCGTCGACGAGCGGATGACGACGGTGACGGCCAGTCAGGGACTGCGGGCCTCGGGGGTGAAATCCAAGAAGGGCCGGTCGGTCATCGACCAGGCGGCTGCTGTCATCATTCTTCAGCAGGCGCTGGAATCCGAACGGGTGTCAGACAATCCACCCGGCGAGGGCGTCGAAGTGGTCATCTGATCGCGATACGGTAACGTTCCGCGCGATGCAGTGGTGTTCGAACAGCCGCCGCACAGAAATGAGGCGGAACGTCCACCGGCCCTCGAGCCGCGTGATCGCCGCTTCGCGGCTCTAGGGGATCGATGACTGAGTATGGCCGGGGCCAAGGCTCCGAACCGTGGCATCCGCAGGACCCGGCGTACGGGGACGGCGGATGGGAAGGGCAGCAGGCCCAGGCGGCCCATCAGTCTGCCTACGGCGGCCAGCAGCAGCACTATCCGCAGCCGCAGCAGGGTCAGCAGTCCGGGTACGGCGACTGGAGCCAGGGCGGTCAGCAGGGCGCCTACGACGGGTCGCAGCAGTACGACCAGCAGACCGGCCAGTACCAGCAGCAGTACGACCAGCAGCACTACGCCGACCAGTCGCAGCAGCAGTACCAGCAGGGCGGCTGGGACGGCACCGGCACGCACGCGCACGTTCCCTACGCGGCCGACCCGGGCGACCCCTACGGCCAGCAGGCCGCGGCGTACGGCGCCGAGCAGCCCGATCTCTACGGCACCCCCGAGGCGTATCCGCCGCCGGAGCCGCCGAGCCGGCGGCGTGCCGAACCGGAACCCAAGGTCGACTGGGACCCGGGTCCCGACGACGGCGAACACGCCTTCTTCGAGGGCGGCGACGACGATGACGACGAGAGCGCCGACGAGCCGGGCGGCCGGAGCGGCCGGGGCGACAAGCGGGGCAAGGGCGGCGCCGCGGGCAAGAAGCGCCGCAACGGCTGTGCGTGCCTGGTGGTCGCCCTGGTGTTCGGCGGCGGCCTCGCCGGTGTCAGCTATTTCGGCTACCAGTACTACCAAAATCGTTTCGGCGTGGCGCCCGACTACGCGGGCGACGGCACCGACGAGACGGTGACCGTCGAGATCCCCAAGGGAGCCGGCGGCTACGACATCGGCATCAGGCTGAAGGAGGCCGGTGTCGTCAAGAGCGTCGACGCGTTCGTCTCCGCGCAGCAGCAGAATCCCCAGGGCACTTCGATCCAGGCGGGCGCGTACATCCTGAAGAAGGAGATGTCCGCGGCGAGCGCCGTCAAGATGATGCTCGACCCGAAGAGCCAGGCCAATCTCATCGTCAAGCCCGGCGAGCGGAACGTGGCCGTCTACAAGGACATCGACGCCAAGCTGGGTCTCTCCGCCGGCTCCACCAAGAAGGTGGCCAAGGAGGAGTACAAGAACCTCGGAATGCCGAAGTGGGCGACCAGCGGTGCGGACGTCAAGGACCCGCTGGAGGGCTTCCTCTTCCCCGGCACCTATCCCGCGGCCAAGGGCATGAAGCCCGAGGTGGTCCTGAAGCAGATGGTCGAGCAGGCCAACGAGGTGTACACGCGGTACGACCTCGTGAACAAGGCCAAGTCGTTCGACCTGGAGAACCCGCTCCAGCTCGTCACGGTCTCCAGCCTCGTCCAGGCGGAGGGCAAGACGCACGACGACTTCCGCAAGATGGCGGAGGTCATCTACAACCGTCTCAAGCCGACGAACACCGAGACCAACCAGAAACTCCAGTTCGACTCGACCTTCAATTACCTGAAGGGCGAGAGCAACATCCATATCAGCGAGTCCGAGATCAACAGCAACAAGGACCCGTACAACACCTACACGAACAGGGGTCTGCCGCCCGGTCCCATCGGAAACCCGGGCGAGGACGCGCTGAAGGCGGCACTGAATCCGACCGAGGACGGCTGGCTCTATTTCGTGGCGACCGACGGTCAGAACAACACCGAATTCGCGAAGACCTACGAGGAATTCCAAAAACTCAAGGAAAGGTTCAATGCCAGCTCCGGCAACTGAGGCGCGTCGGGCCGCCGTACTCGGTTCACCGATCGCCCACTCGCTCTCCCCGGCGCTGCACCGCGCCGCGTACGCGCGGCTGGGGCTCGACGGCTGGACGTACGAGCGGTTCGACGTCGACGAGGCGGCCCTGCCCGGGTTCTTCGCGGAGCTCGGGCCCGAGTGGGCGGGGCTGTCGCTGACCATGCCGCTCAAGCGGGCCGTCGTCCCGCTGCTCGACGGGATCAGCGAGACGGCGGCCGCGGTCGAGGCCGTCAACACGGTGGTGTTCACCGAGGACGGCCGCCGGGTCGGCGACAACACCGACGTCCCCGGCATGGTCGCCGCGCTGCGCGAGCGGGGGATCGAACAGGTCGAAACCGCGGCGGTGCTCGGCGCGGGTGCCACCGCGTCCTCCGCGCTGGCCGCGCTGGCCCGGATCTGCACCGGTGAGGTCGTCGCCTACGTCCGCAGCGAGGAGCGGGCCGCCGAGATGCGGCGGTGGGGCGAGCGGCTGGAGGTGGAGGTCCGCACCGCCGACTGGGCGGACGCGGCCGAGGCGCTGCGCTTCCCGCTCGTCGTCGCCACCACCCCGGCCGGTACGACGGACGCGCTGGCCGCCGCCGTGCCCGAGCGGCCCGCCACCCTCTTCGACGTCCTCTACGACCCCTGGCCCACCACCCTCGCGGCCCGCTGGTCGATGTACGGCGGCGCCGTGGTCGGCGGGCTCGACCTGCTGGTCCACCAGGCGGTGCTCCAGGTCGAGCAGATGACCGGCCGCGCCCCGGCACCGGTGGAGGCCATGCGCAAGGCCGGGGAGCAGGCCCTGGCCGCCCGCTAGGGCGTGTTGCGGCACCAGGAGATCTTCAGGTTCGCCTTCCGGTTCGCGCCCGACCGGGCACGGACGGCGATCGCGCCGGTCGGTCCCACAGGTGCCGGCTTCCTCGGTGCCCACGCTCCGGGACAGGGCCAGGACCACGGCCGGGGGCAGGAGCAGGGCAGGGCGGGCCGGGTCCACCGCCGACGCCGGTTCGTCCCGCCTGATGGACCGGCGGCCGGGTCCGCCGCGTGAACGTGGGAGGATCGGAGGTGGCGGGCCGGGGCCGCGCACCCGGTAGCGCCATCGCCGTACGCGAGGACGCGCGTACGCAGGGCAGTACCAGGGCGCGAGCACTGAGGAGCACCGTTGAGCAGGCTGCGTTGGCTGACCGCGGGGGAATCCCACGGTCCCGCACTCGTCGCGACGCTGGAGGGCCTTCCCGCCGGCGTGCCGATCACCACGGAGATGGTGGCGGATCATCTGGCGAGGCGGCGGCTGGGCTATGGGCGCGGTGCGCGGATGAAGTTCGAGCGGGACGAGGTCACGTTCCTCGGCGGCGTCCGGCACGGACTGACCATGGGCTCCCCGGTCGCGGTCATGGTGGGCAACACCGAGTGGCCCAAGTGGGACAAGGTCATGTCGGCCGACCCCGTGGACCCGGCGGAGCTCGCCGCACTCGCCCGCAACGCGCCGCTGACCCGGCCGCGACCGGGCCACGCCGACCTGGCCGGCATGCAGAAGTACGGCTTCGACGAGGCCCGCCCGGTCCTGGAGCGCGCCTCCGCCCGGGAGACCGCGGCCCGGGTCGCGCTCGGCGCCGTCGCCCGGTCGTACCTCAAGGAGACGGCCGGGATCGAGATCGTCTCGCACGTGGTGGAACTGGCCGCGGCCAAGGCGCCCTACGGCGTCCTGCCGACCCCCGCCGACGTCGAGCGGCTGGACGCCGACCCGGTGCGCTGCCTGGACGCGGACGCGTCGAAGGCGATGGTCGCGGAGATCGACCAGGCCCACAAGGACGGCGACACCCTCGGCGGTGTGGTCGAGGTCCTCGCCTACGGCGTACCGGTCGGCCTGGGCTCGCACGTGCACTGGGACCGCCGTCTGGACGCGCGCCTGGCCGCCGCCCTCATGGGCATCCAGGCGATCAAGGGCGTCGAGGTCGGCGACGGCTTCGACCTGGCCCGGGTGCCCGGCTCCAAGGCGCACGACGAGATCCTCACCACCGCCGACGGCATCCGGCGGGCCACCGGCCGCTCCGGCGGCACCGAGGGCGGCCTGACCACCGGCGAGCTGCTGCGGGTGCGGGCCGCGATGAAGCCGATCGCGACCGTGCCGCGGGCCCTGCAGACCGTGGACGTCGCCACCGGCGAGGCCGCCCAGGCGCACCACCAGCGCTCCGACGTGTGCGCGGTCCCCGCGGCCGGCATCGTCGCCGAGGCGATGGTCGCGCTGGTGCTGGCGGACGCGGTGGCGGAGAAGTTCGGCGGCGACAGCGTCGCCGAGACCCGCCGCAACGTGCGGTCGTACCTCGACCACCTGCACATCCGATGAGCGGGCCACTGGTCGTCCTGGTCGGCCCGATGGGCGTGGGCAAGTCCACCGTCGGGCAGCTGCTGGCCGAGCGGCTCGGCGTCGGCTACCGGGACACGGACGACGACATCGTCGCCGAGCAGGGCCGCAGCATCGCCGAGATCTTCGTCGACGAGGGCGAGAGCGCCTTCCGCGCGATCGAGAAGACGTCCGTGCGGCGCGCGCTGGCCGGCCACGACGGCGTGCTGGCGCTGGGCGGCGGCGCGGTCCTCGACGCCGACACGCGCGGGCTGCTGGCGGGGCTGCGGGTGGTGTACCTCTCGATGGACGTCGAGGAGGCCGTCAGGCGCACCGGCCTGAACACGGCCCGCCCGCTGCTCGCCGTCAACCCGCGCAAGCAGTGGCGCGAGCTGATGGAGGCCCGCCGGCACCTGTACGAGGAGATCGCCACGGCCGTCGTGGCGACGGACGGCCGTACCCCCGAAGAGGTCACCCGGGCCGCCCTGGACGCACTGGAGTTGAAGGAAGCATGAGCGAGTCTGTGACGCGGATCCAGGTCGGCGGCAGCGCGGGGTCCGCGCCGTACGAGGTCCTGGTCGGGCGTCAGCTGCTGGGCGAGCTCGGCGCGCTGATCGGCGACAAGGCCCAGCGGGTCGCGATCATCCACCCCGAGGCGCTGGCCGAGACCGGGGACGCGCTCCGCGCCGACCTGGCCGAGCAGGGCTTCGAGGCCGTCGCCATCCAGGTGCCCAACGCGGAGGAGGCCAAGACCGCCGAGGTCGCCGCCTACTGCTGGAAGGCGCTCGGCCAGTGCGGGTTCACCCGCACCGACGTCGTCGTGGGCGTCGGCGGCGGCGCGACCACGGACCTCGCCGGGTTCGTGGCCGCGACCTGGCTGCGCGGGGTGCGCTGGATCGCCGTACCGACCACCGTCCTCGCCATGGTGGACGCGGCCGTCGGCGGCAAGACCGGCATCAACACGGCCGAGGGCAAGAACCTCGTCGGCGCCTTCCACCCGCCGGCCGGGGTGCTGTGCGACCTGGCCGCGCTGGACTCCCTCCCGGTCAACGACTACGTCTCCGGCCTCGCCGAGATCATCAAGGCCGGCTTCATCGCCGACCCGGTGATCCTGGACCTCATCGAGTCGGACCCCGCCGCCGCCCGCACCCCCGCGGGCCCGCACACCGCCGAGCTCATCGAGCGCTCCATCAAGGTCAAGGCCGACGTCGTGTCGTCCGACCTGAAGGAGTCGGGGCTGCGGGAGATCCTCAACTACGGCCACACGCTCGCGCACGCCATCGAGAAGAACGAGCGCTACAAGTGGCGCCACGGCGCCGCGGTCTCGGTCGGCATGCACTTCGCCGCCGAACTGGGCCGCCTGGCCGGCCGCCTCGACGACGCCACGGCGGACCGCCACCGCACGGTCCTTCAGTCGGTCGGTCTTCCGCTGCACTACCGCTACGACCAGTGGCCCAAGCTGCTGGAGGCCATGAAGGTCGACAAGAAGTCCCGCGGCAACCTGCTGCGCTTCATCGTGCTCGACGGACTGGCCAAGCCGACCGTCCTGGAGGGACCGGACCCGGCCGTCCTGCTCGCCGCGTACGGCGAAGTGGGCGAGTAAGTACCGCAACATCCGATCCGCCCGGTTCTCTTCGCACCCCGGGGCACTACGGACCGCCCCCGGCCGTTCACCAAAGGACAGCCTGGGGCGGTACCGTTCAGTAGCGAACGGGGTATGCACCCCGTGCCCTCGCCCATTGCCTGTACGAGACGGAGTGGCACCGGATGCAGCACGCAGTGGGTTCTCCGCTGCCGCAGCCCCACCAGCCGGGGCACGGTCCGGCCGCCGGCTGGTCGCCGGCCGCACAACACCAGGGACCGCACCACCAGGGTGCGCACCAGGGGCCCGCCCCGGTGCCGCCCCCCGCGGGGCCCGGATACATCGGCACACCGGCGCCGGGGCCGATGCCGCCGCCCGTGCCGCCGACGCAGCCGCCGGCTGCGCCGCACACGGTCCAGCAGCACCATCAGGCGCCGGTCCCGGCGCCTGACACCACGGGTCATGTACCGCTGCCGCCCGGGGGCCCGGTCGCCATGCCGGCTCCGCCGCCCGCCGCCGCGGCCGTGCCCGACCCGTCGGCCACCACCCTCGCGGTGCTGCTCATCGGTCCCGCGGGGGCCGGCAAGACCAGCGTCGCCAAGTACTGGGCCGACCACCGCCGCGTCCCCACCGCGCACATCAGCCTCGACGACGTGCGCGAATGGGTCCGGGCCGGTTTCGCCGACCCGCAGTCCGGGTGGAACGACAACTCCGAGGCGCAGTACCGGCTGGCCCGGCGCACCTGCGGGTTCGCCGCGCGCAACTTCCTCGCCAACGGGATCTCGTGCATCCTCGACGACGCCGTCTTCCCCGACCGCCCGGTCGTCGGGCTCGGCGGCTGGAAGCGGCACGTGGGGCCGGGTCTGCTGCCGGTCGTGCTGCTGCCCGGTCTGGACATCGTCCTGGAGCGCAACGCCGAACGCCGCGGCAACCGCCGTCTGACCGACGAGGAGGTCGCCCGGATCCACGGCCGGATGGCCGGGTGGTACGGCTCGGGGCTGCCGATCATCGACAACTCGCAGCTGGACGTCCCCGCGACGGCCCGCGTCCTGGACGACGTGCTGGCCCGCTCGATCGCGAGCCCACCGCAGTGGTAGCCGGCCGGGCCGCCGCGACGCCGGACGGCCCGGCCGCCATGGCCGCGGAGAGCCCGTCCGCCAACACGGCGGGCGGCCCGTCCGCCGGGGCCGCAGGCCGGGCGCCGAGGGACCTCGGACGGTAGGTCGCCCGAACGGAGCCCGCCCACACGGCTCTCCCGAACGGCGGGATCCGGCCACCGCTCGTAGGCTCGGCTCATGTCAGAGGTGTACGCGGCCCGCCGGACGCGGCTACGAGAGCGGTGCAACGCGGGCGGCAGCGCGGCGGCGCTCGTCTCCCGGGCCGCCAATGTGCGCTATCTCGCGGGCGCCGCCCCGCGGGACGCCGTCCTGCTCCTCGGAAAGCGCGAGGATCTGCTGGTCTGCGCCGCCCCGCCGGAAGAACGGCCCGCCGAGGGCCGCCCCGACGAGGCGCTGCGCGTCCATGTCCTGTCCGGACCCGGCGGTGATCCGGCCGTCGCGGCCGCCGATCTCGTCGCGGCCCAGGGCGCCGACTCCGTGGCCGTCGAGGAGCACCACCTCACCGTGGCCCGGCACCGCGCCATCGGCTCGGTCGCCCCCGGGCTGCGCCTGGCCGACCTCGGCGGCGCGGTCGAGCAGTTGCGGGTGGTCAAGGACGAGGAGGAGATCTCCTGTCTGCGGATCGGCGCGGAGATCGCCGACCAGGCCCTCGGCGAGCTGCTGGAGTCCATCCTGGTCGGGCGGACCGAGCGTCATCTCGCCCTGGAGCTGGAGCGGCGCCTCGTCGACCACGGGGCCGACGGTCCCGCCTTCGCGACCTCCGTCGCCACCGGCCCGAACTCCGGGCTGCGCGGCCACGCGCCCACCGACCGCAGGGTCGAGGAGGGCGACTTCCTCTCCGTCTGCCTCGGCGCGACCTACCACGGCTATCGCTGCGAGATCGGCCGTACGTTCGTCATCGGCACCTCGCCCGCCGACTGGCAGATCGAGCTCTACGACCTCGTCTTCGCCGCCCAGCGTGCCGCACGGGAGTCCCTGACGCCCGGTGCGGGCTATCGTGACGTGGACAGTGCCGCACGTCACGTCCTGGGCTCCGCGGGGTACCGAGAGGGCCTGCCGGCGCTCACCGGGCACGGCGTGGGACTCGAAATCGACGAGGACCCGCAGCTTGCTCCCGCAGCCATGGGTAAACTGGACGCTTGCGTGCCGGTCACCGTCGAACCGGGGGTTCACCTCCCGGGCCGGGGCGGCGTCCGGATCGATGACACGCTCGTCGTACGCCCCGAGGCGGACGGCGGACCCGAGCTACTCACCATCACGACCAAGGAGCTGCTCGCCCTGTAGGCAGGTGCGTGCGCCGGGGTCGTCCACGTCAGTCCAGGAGATTCCGCAACCGTGGCTTCCACGAACGACCTCAAGAACGGCCTGGTGCTCAAGCTCGAAGGCGGCCAGCTCTGGTCCGTCGTCGAGTTCCAGCACGTCAAGCCCGGCAAGGGCCCTGCCTTCGTGCGCACCAAGCTGAAGAACGTGCTTTCCGGCAAGGTCGTCGACAAGACGTTCAACGCCGGTGTCAAGGTCGAGACGGCCACTGTCGACAAGCGCGACATGCAGTTCTCGTACATGGACGGCGAGTACTTCGTCTTCATGGACATGGACACGTACGACCAGCTGATGATCGACCGCAAGACGGTCGGCGACGCGGCCAACTTCCTCATCGAGGGCTTCACGGCCGTCGTCGCCCAGCACGAGGGCGAGGTGCTCTTCGTCGAGCTGCCCGCCGCCGTCGAGCTGGTCATCTCCGAGACCGAGCCGGGTGTCCAGGGCGACCGCTCCACCGGTGGCACCAAGCCCGCCACGCTGGAGACCGGCCACCAGATCCAGGTCCCGCTCTTCATCACCACCGGTGAGAAGATCAAGGTCGACACCCGCACGAGCGACTACCTCGGCCGGGTGAACAGCTAACCGTGGCTGCCCGCAACACGGCCCGCAAGCGCGCCTTCCAGATCCTCTTCGAGGGCGACCAGCGCGGCGCGGACGTCCTGACGGTCCTCGCGGACTGGATCCGGCTCTCCCGGACCGACGACCGGCAGCCGCCGGTGAGCGAGTACACGATGCAACTGGTCGAGGGGTACGCGCAGTACGCGCGGCGCATCGACGAGCTGATCGCGCAGTACTCCGTCGGCTGGACGCTCGACCGGATGCCGGTCGTCGACCGCAACCTCCTGCGTCTCGGCGCCTACGAGCTGATCTGGGTCGACGAGACCCCGGACGCCGTGGTGCTGGACGAGATGGTGCAGCTGGCGAAGGAGTTCTCCACGGACGAGTCGCCCTCGTTCGTCAACGGCCTGCTCGGCCGGCTGAAGGAACTCAAGCCCTCGCTGCGTCGCGACGAGGCATAAGCGGCACGGGAAGTCGGGGGAGACCCCTTGCATGCCGGAGGGCCCGCAGCGTCACGCTGCGGGCCCTCCGGCATGCAAGGGGTCCAGTGGGACCCATGAGGCTCGTGAGGCCCGCAGAAAGCCGCCGGGGTGGCCGGAACGGTGAAGTTCCGGCCACCCCGGCGGCACGTTTCTGCTGAGACGGCTCTTGCTCAGTTGTCCTCGTGGGCGACCGCGCGGCGCGCGTCCGCGTCCAGGACACCCCAGTTGATCAGCTGTTCGGTGAGCACCGAGGGCGACTGGTCGTAGATGACGGCGAGGGTGCGCAGGTCGTCCTGGCGGATCGAGAGCACCTTGCCGTTGTAGTCACCGCGCTGCGACTGGATCGTGGCCGCGTACCGCTGGAGCGGGCCGGCCTTCTCCACCGGCACGTGGGCGAGGCGCTCCAGGTCGAGCACCAGCTTCGGCGGCGGCTCGGCGGCGCCGCCAGGGGTCGTGCCCGGGAGCAGCTCCTGTACGGGAACGCCGTAGAAATCCGCCAGTTCGGCAAGACGCTGTACGGTCACGGCACGGTCACCGCGCTCGTACGAACCGACCACGACCGCCTTCCAGCGTCCCTGGGACTTCTCCTCGACACCGTGGAGGGAAAGGCCCTGCTGGGTGCGGATGGCCCGGAGCTTGGCCCCGAGCTGTTTGGCGTATTCGCTGGACATATGGCTCCCCGGCACTGGGTCGACGCGGCTGGCGTTGGTTCCCGCCACGCAGTTGGTAACTCACTGTGAGGTTACGCAGCGTGATTCTCCTGCGTCAAGCCGAATGGTCCACACCGACGCTTCGGCGAAGCCGGCGATCGATTGCGCCAAGGGGGTGATCAGGACGGTCATGTCGGCCTGCTAACGTGGATGGCGCAATCCCGACGTCCTTTAAGGTCCGTCCCGTGAGGCGGAGAAGGAGGTCCGTTTCGTATGGACACATCATTTCCCGATGCGCGGCCCGTTCTCGAAGGCCCGGACATCGCGCGGGTACTGACCCGCATCGCCCACGAGATCGTCGAGCGCGCCAAGGGCGCCGACGACGTGGTGCTCCTCGGCATCCCCACCCGGGGCGTCTTCCTCGCCCGGCGGCTCGCCGACAAGCTGGCGGAGATCACCGACCGCAAGATGCCGGTCGGCTCGCTCGACATCACGATGTACCGCGACGACCTGCGTATGCACCCGCCGCGTGCGCTGGCCCGCACCGAGATCCCCGGTGACGGGATCGACGGCCGCCTCGTCGTCCTCGTCGACGACGTGCTCTTCTCCGGCCGCACGATCCGCGCCGCCCTCGACGCCCTGAACGACATCGGGCGCCCCCGCGCGGTCCAGCTCGCGGTCCTCGTCGACCGCGGCCACCGCGAGCTGCCCATCCGCGCCGACTACGTCGGCAAGAACCTCCCCACGTCGCTGCGGGAGACGGTCAAGGTCCAGCTCGCCGAGGAGGACGGTCGCGACACCGTGCTGCTCGGCGCGAAGCGGACCGTCCCGGGCGAGCAGTAGTCACACGGGGGCGTACGTCGGCGACGTACGTCCTGCCCGTGTGCCCGCGCACGCCCGCCGCGCCGCTCCGGGAACCCCCGGACCCGCCTCCCCGCCTGAACTGCCTTACGGAGCCTGAAAGATGCAGCGTCATCTCATCTCGGCCGCCGACCTCACCCGCGACGACGCCGTCCTGATCCTCGACACCGCCGAGGAGATGGCCCGGGTGGCCGACCGGCCGATCAAGAAGCTGCCGACCCTGCGCGGCCGCACGATCGTCAACCTCTTCTTCGAGGACTCGACCCGCACCCGGATCTCCTTCGAAGCCGCCGAGAAGCGCCTCTCGGCGGACGTCATCAACTTCACCGCCAAGGGGTCGAGCGTCTCCAAGGGCGAGTCCCTGAAGGACACCGCGCAGACCCTGGAGGCCATGGGCGTCGACGCCGTGGTCATCCGGCACGGTGCCTCCGGCGCCCCCTACCGCCTGGCCACCTCCGGCTGGATCGACGCCGCCGTGATCAACGCCGGCGACGGCACCCACCAGCACCCCACGCAGGCCCTGCTGGACGCGTTCACCATGCGCCGCCGGCTCGTCGGCCGCGACGCCGGGATCGGCCAGGACCTGGCCGGCAAGCGGATCACCCTCGTCGGCGACGTCCTGCACAGCCGGGTCGCCCGCTCCAACGTCGACCTGCTGCACACCCTCGGCGCCGAGGTCACCCTGGTCGCCCCGCCCACCCTGGTGCCGGTCGGCGTGGAGACCTGGCCCTGCGAGGTCTCCTACGACCTCGACAGCACGCTGCCCAAGTCCGACGCCGTGATGATGCTGCGCGTCCAGCGCGAGCGCATGAACGCCGCCTTCTTCCCGACCGAGCGCGAGTACTCGCGGCGCTACGGCCTGGACGGCGAGCGCATGGCGAAGATGCCCGAGCACGCGATCGTGATGCACCCCGGCCCGATGGTCCGCGGCATGGAGATCACCGCAGAGGTCGCCGACTCCGAGCGCTGCACGGTCGTCGAGCAGGTCGCCAACGGCGTCTCCATCCGCATGGCGGTCCTCTACCTGCTGCTCGGCGGCAACGAGCCCGCCGTCACCCAAGCCCGCACCACCGCCACCGAGGAGAAGTAAGACGATGAGCAAGATCCTGATCCGTGGTGCGAAGGTGCTCGGCGGCGAGCCCCAGGACGTGCTGATCGACGGCGCGACGATCGCCGCCGTGGGCACCGGACTCGACGCCGACGGCGCCGAGGTGGTCGAGGCCGACGGCAAGGTCCTGCTGCCGGGCCTGGTCGACCTGCACACCCATCTGCGCGAGCCGGGCCGCGAGGACTCCGAGACCGTCCTGACCGGCACCCGCGCCGCCGCCTCCGGCGGCTACACCGCCGTGTTCGCCATGGCCAACACCTTCCCGGTCGCCGACACCGCCGGTGTGGTCGAGCAGGTCTACCGGCTCGGCCGGGAGCACGGCTACTGCGACGTGCAGCCCATCGGCGCCGTCACCGTCGGCCTGGAGGGCAGGAAGCTCGCCGAGCTCGGCGCCATGCACGAGTCCGCCGCCGGCGTCACCGTCTTCTCCGACGACGGCAAGTGCGTCGACGACGCCGTGATCATGCGCCGGGCGCTGGAGTACGTGAAGGCCTTCGGCGGCGTGGTCGCCCAGCACGCGCAGGAGCCCCGCCTCACCGAGGGCGCCCAGATGAACGAGGGCGTCGTCTCCGCCGAACTCGGCCTGGGCGGCTGGCCCGCGGTGGCCGAGGAGTCGATCATCGCCCGGGACGTCCTGCTGGCCGAGCACGTCGGCTCCCGCGTCCACATCTGCCACCTCTCGACCGCCGGCTCCGTCGAGATCGTCCGCTGGGCCAAGTCCCGCGGCATCGACGTCACCGCCGAGGTCACCCCGCACCACCTGCTCCTCACCGACGAGCTGGTGCGCTCGTACAACCCGGTCTACAAGGTCAACCCGCCGCTGCGCACCGAGCGGGACGTGCACGCCCTGCGCGAGGCGCTCGCCGACGGCACGATCGACATCGTCGCCACCGACCACGCCCCGCACCCGCACGAGGACAAGGACTGCGAGTGGGCCGCGGCCGCCATGGGCATGGTCGGTCTGGAGACCGCGCTGTCGGTGGTCCAGGAGACGATGGTCGACACCGGGCTGCTCGACTGGGCGGGCGTCGCCGACCGGATGTCGGTCAGGCCGGCGCAGATCGGACAGGCCTCCGGCCATGGACGACCCGTCTCGGCAGGTGAGCCCGCGAACCTCGTCCTGGTGGACACGCAATACCGTGGACCGGTGGACCCCGCGCGCTTCGCCTCGCGCAGCCGCAACACCCCCTACGAGGGCCGCGAGCTGCCGGGCCGTGTCACGCACACGTGGCTGCGGGGCAAGGCCACCCTCGTCGACGGGAAGCTCACGTGACACCTGTAATCCTGCTGGCCGCCGAGAAGAGATCGGCCGAGGTCACCGACTGGGCGGCCCGGATCGGCTGGCTCGTCGGACTCGCGCTCTTCGTCGCGCTCGTCTACTGGCTGATGCGCGAGGGCTGGAAGTGGCGCGGCACCCTCCAGGGCGACCTGCCCGAGCTGCCCACCGCGCCGGACGAGCCCGGTCCGGCGAGACTGGGCATGAGCGGCCGCTACCACGGCTCCACCACCGCCGGGCAGTGGCTGGACCGCATCGTGGCGCGCGGCCTGGGCACCCGCAGCCGGGCCGAGCTCACCCTGACCGACGCGGGCCTGGACGTCGTACGCCCCGGCGCGGACGACTTCTTCGTCCCGCGCCGGGCACTGCGCGAGGCCCGGCTCGACAAGGGCATCGCAGGCAAGGTGCTCACCGAGGGCGGCCTGCTGGTCGTGACGTGGGCCCACGGCGACCGGCTGATCGACTCCGGGTTCCGCTCCGACCGGGCGGCGGAACACAACGAGTGGGTCGACGCCATCAACGCGATGATCGAAAAGACGGAAACAACGGAAGGCGCACGATGACCACCTCCACGCAGGGGAATGCCTCGAAGAGGAAAGGGGCGCCTCCCGCCGTACTCGTCCTGGAGGACGGCCGGGTCTTCCGCGGCCGCGCCTACGGGGCCGTGGGGGAGACCTTCGGCGAAGCGGTGTTCTCCACCGGCATGACCGGCTACCAGGAGACCCTCACCGACCCCTCGTACGACCGGCAGATCGTCGTCGCCACCGCCCCGCAGATCGGCAACACCGGCTGGAACGACGAGGACGACGAGTCCAGCCGCATCTGGGTCTCCGGCTACGTCGTCCGCGACCCCGCGCGCGTGCCCTCGAACTGGCGCGCCACCCGCTCCCTCGACGACGCGCTCGCCGACCAGGGCGTCGTCGGCATCTCCGGCATCGACACCCGCGCCCTCACCCGCCACCTGCGCGAGCGCGGCTCCATGCGCTCCGGCATCTTCTCCGGCGGGGCGATCGCCACCGACGCCGAACTCGTCGCCCGTGTGCAGGCCCAGCCGCACATGAAGGGCGCGAGCCTGTACGAGGAGGTCGCCACCAAGGAGGCCTACGTCGTCCCGGCGGTCGGCACGAAGAAGTTCACCGTCGCCGCCATCGACCTCGGCATCAAGGGCATGACCCCGCACCGGATGGCCGAGCGCGGCATCGAGGTGCACGTGCTGCCCGCCACCGCGACCGAGGACGAGGTCTACGCCGTCGCCCCCGACGGCGTGTTCTTCTCCAACGGCCCCGGCGACCCGGCGACCGCCGACGGCCCCGTCGCGCTGATGACGGCCGTCCTGAAGCGGAAGACACCCCTGTTCGGCATCTGCTTCGGCAACCAGATCCTCGGCCGCGCCCTCGGCTTCGGCACCTACAAGCTGAAGTACGGCCACCGCGGCATCAACCAGCCGGTCCAGGACCGTACGACCGGCAAGGTCGAGGTCACCGCGCACAACCACGGCTTCGCCGTGGACGCGCCGCTCGACCAGGTCACCGAGACGCCCTTCGGCCGCGCCGAGGTCTCCCACGTGTGCCTCAACGACGACGTCGTGGAAGGACTGCACCTGCTCGACCAGCCGGCCTTCTCCGTCCAGTACCACCCCGAAGCGGCAGCGGGACCGCACGACGCCGCCTACCTGTTCGACCGCTTCGTATCTTTGATGGAGGGCCAGCGTGCCTAAGCGCACCGATATCCAGTCCGTCCTGGTCATCGGCTCCGGCCCGATCGTCATCGGCCAGGCCGCCGAGTTCGACTACTCCGGCACCCAGGCGTGCCGCATCCTGCGCGCCGAGGGGCTGCGCGTCGTCCTGGTCAACTCCAACCCGGCGACGATCATGACCGACCCGGAGATCGCCGACGCGACCTACGTCGAGCCGATCACCCCGGAGTTCGTCGAGAAGATCATCGCCAAGGAGCGCCCCGACGCGCTGCTGCCCACCCTGGGCGGCCAGACGGCCCTGAACACGGCGATCTCGCTGCACGAGAACGGCGTCCTGGAGAAGTACGGCGTCGAGCTGATCGGCGCCAACGTCGAGGCCATCCACAAGGGCGAGGACCGCGAGCAGTTCAAGGCGGTCGTCGAGGAGGTCAACCGCAAGATCGGCCACGGCGAGTCCGCCCGCTCGGTCATCTGCCACTCCATGGACGACGTCATCGCGGGCGTCGACACGCTCGGCGGCTACCCGGTCGTCGTCCGCCCCTCCTTCACCATGGGCGGCGCCGGCTCCGGCTTCGCCCACGACGAGGAGGAGCTGCGCCGCATCGCCGGCCAGGGCCTGACGCTCTCCCCGACCACCGAGGTGCTCCTGGAGGAGTCCATCCTCGGCTGGAAGGAGTACGAGCTGGAGCTGATGCGCGACAAGCACGACAACGTCGTGGTCGTCTGCTCCATCGAGAACTTCGACCCCATGGGCGTGCACACCGGCGACTCGATCACCGTGGCGCCCTCGATGACCCTCACCGACCGCGAGTACCAGATCCTGCGTGACATCGGCATCGCCGTGATCCGCGAGGTCGGCGTCGACACCGGCGGCTGCAACATCCAGTTCGCGGTGAACCCGGTCGACGGCCGGGTCATCGTCATCGAGATGAACCCGCGCGTGTCGCGCTCCTCGGCGCTCGCCTCCAAGGCGACCGGCTTCCCGATCGCCAAGATCGCCGCCAAGCTCGCCGTCGGCTACACCCTCGACGAGATCCCGAACGACATCACCCAGGAGACCCCGGCCTCCTTCGAGCCCACGCTCGACTACGTGGTCGTCAAGGCCCCGCGCTTCGCCTTCGAGAAGTTCCCCTCGGCCGACTCCACCCTCACCACCACCATGAAGTCGGTCGGCGAGGCCATGGCCATCGGCCGCAACTTCACCGAGGCCCTCCAGAAGGCGTTGCGCTCGCTGGAGAAGAAGGGCAGCCAGTTCACGTTCACCGGCGACCCCGGCGACAAGGACGAACTGCTGCGCGCGTCGGTGCGGCCCACCGACGGCCGCATCAACACCGTCATGCAGGCCGTCCGCGCGGGCGCCACGCCCGAGGAGGTCTTCGAGCACACGAAGATCGACCCCTGGTTCGTCGACCAGCTCTTCCTGATCAAGGAGACCGCCGACGAGCTCGCCGCGGCCGAGCGCCTGGACGTCGACCTGCTGGCCGAGGCCAAGCGGCACGGCTTCTCCGACCAGCAGATCGGTGAGATCCGCGGGCTGCGCGAGGACGTCGTGCGCGAGGTGCGGCACGCGCTGGGCATCCGCCCGGTGTACAAGACCGTCGACACCTGCGCCGCCGAGTTCGCCGCGAAGACGCCGTACTTCTACTCCTCCTACGACGAGGAGAACGAGGTCGCGCCCCGCGAGAAGCCCGCGGTGATCATCCTGGGCTCCGGCCCGAACCGCATCGGCCAGGGCATCGAGTTCGACTACTCCTGCGTCCACGCCTCCTTCGCGCTGAGCGAGGCGGGCTACGAGACCGTGATGGTCAACTGCAACCCCGAGACCGTCTCCACCGACTACGACACCTCCGACCGGCTGTACTTCGAGCCGCTCACCCTGGAGGACGTGCTGGAGATCGTGCACGCCGAGTCGCTGGCCGGTCCGATCGCGGGCGTCGTGGTCCAGCTCGGCGGCCAGACCCCGCTGGGCCTGGCGCAGGCCCTCAAGGACAACGGCGTGCCGGTCGTGGGCACCTCGCCCGAGGCCATCCACGCGGCCGAGGACCGGGGCGCCTTCGGGCGCGTGCTCGCCGAGGCCGGGCTGCCGGCCCCCAAGCACGGCACCGCCACCACCTTCGACGAGGCCAAGGCCATCGCGGACGAGATCGGCTACCCGGTCCTGGTGCGCCCGTCGTACGTCCTGGGCGGCCGCGGCATGGAGATCGTCTACGACGAGACCCGGCTGTCGTCCTACATCGCCGAGTCCACCGAGATCAGCCCCACCCGGCCGGTCCTGGTCGACCGCTTCCTCGACGACGCGATCGAGATCGACGTCGACGCCCTCTACGACGGCCACGAGCTCTACCTCGGCGGCGTCATGGAGCACATCGAGGAGGCCGGCATCCACTCCGGCGACTCGGCGTGCGCCCTGCCGCCGATCACCCTGGGCGGCTTCGACATCAAGCGCCTGCGTGCCTCCACCGAGGCCATCGCGCGCGGGGTGGGCGTCCGCGGACTGATCAACATCCAGTTCGCGATGGCGGGCGACATCCTCTACGTCCTGGAGGCCAACCCGCGCGCCTCGCGCACCGTCCCCTTCACCTCGAAGGCGACCGCGGTGCCGCTGGCCAAGGCCGCGGCGCGGATCTCGCTGGGCGCCACCGTCGCCGAGCTGCGCGCCGAGGGGCTGCTGCCGGCCACCGGCGACGGCGGCGAGCTGCCGCTGGACGCGCCGATCTCCGTCAAGGAGGCCGTGATGCCGTGGAGCCGCTTCCGCGACACCTCCGGCCGCGGTGTGGACACCGTCCTCGGCCCGGAGATGCGCTCCACCGGCGAGGTCATGGGCATCGACTCCGTCTTCGGCACGGCGTACGCCAAGTCGCAGTCGGGCGCGTACGGGCCGCTGCCCACCAAGGGTCGCGCGTTCATCTCGGTCGCCAACCGCGACAAGCGTTCGATGATCTTCCCGGCGCGCGAGCTGGTCGCCCACGGCTTCGAGCTCCTCGCCACCTCCGGTACGGCCGAGGTCCTCAAGCGCAACGGCCTCAACGCCACGGTGGTGCGCAAGCAGTCCGAGGGCACCGGTCCGAACGGTGAGCGGACCATCGTCCAGCTCATCCACGACGGCGAGGTCGACCTCATCGTCAACACCCCGTACGGCACCGGTGGCCGGCTCGACGGCTACGAGATCCGTACGGCCGCCGTCGCCCGGGCCGTGCCGTGCCTGACGACGGTCCAAGCGCTCGCCGCCGCCGTCCAGGGCATCGACGCGCTCAACCACGGCGACGTGGGCGTCCGCTCGCTCCAGGAGCACGCGCAGCACCTGACCGCGGCGCGCGACTAGCGGCCCCGAGGGGGACACCGGAAACGGTGTCCCCCTCTTCATGACGGCCCCCACGTCATGGCCCCCACGTCATGAGGGCCCCCGAGGACTCGAGGACTTTCGAGATGTACAAACTCTTCTTCCGTCTGGTCTTCCGGCGCATGGACCCCGAGCAGGCCCACCACCTCGCCTTCCGCTGGATCCGGCTCGCGGCGCGCGTCCCCGTCCTGCGCACCTTCGCGGCCGCCGCGCTCGCGCCCCGCCACAAGGAACTGCGCACCGAGGCCTTCGGGCTGCGGATGCACGGCCCCTTCGGGCTGGCGGCCGGCTTCGACAAGAACGCCGTCGCGATCGACGGCATGTCGATGCTCGGCTTCGACCACATCGAGATCGGCACGGTGACCGGGGAGGCGCAGCCCGGCAACCCCAGGAAGCGGCTGTTCCGCCTGGTCCCGGACCGGGCGCTGATCAACCGCATGGGCTTCAACAACGACGGCTCGCTCGCGGTCGCGGCCCGGCTGGCCGCGCGGACGCCCGTGTTCAGGACCGTCGTGGGCGTGAACATCGGCAAGACCAAGGTCGTCCCGGAGGCGGAGGCCGTCGGCGACTACGTGAAGTCGGCCGAGCGGCTGGCGCCGTACGCCGACTACCTGGTCGTCAACGTCTCCTCCCCGAACACGCCCGGCCTGCGCAACCTCCAGGCCACGGAGGCGCTGCGCCCGCTGCTCGGCGCGGTGCGCCAGGCCGCGGACCGCGCGGTGACCGACCGCCGGGTCCCGCTGCTGGTGAAGATCGCCCCGGACCTCGCCGACGAGGACGTCGACGCCGTCGCCGACCTGGCCGTCGAACTCGGCCTGGACGGGATCATCGCCACCAACACCACCATCGCGCGCGAGGGACTCGGTCTGACCTCGTCGCCCGCGCTGGTCCAGGAGACCGGCGGCCTGTCCGGCGCGCCGCTGAAGGCCCGCTCGCTGGAGGTGCTGCGCCGCCTCTACGCGCGCGTGGGCGACCGGATCACCCTGGTGGGCGTCGGCGGCATCGAGGACGCCGAGGACGCCTGGCAGCGCATCCTCGCGGGCGCCACCCTGATCCAGGGCTACAGCGCCTTCATCTACGAGGGACCCTTCTGGGCCCGCGCCGTGCACAAGGGGCTCGCCGCGCGCCTGCGCACCAGCCCGTACCCCACCCTCGCCGACGCGGTCGGCGCGGACGTCAGGAAGGCCGCATGAGCTCTCTGGAACCCTTCGGCGCCCGGCTGCGCCGCGCGATGGACGAGCGCGGGCCGCTGTGCGTGGGCATCGACCCGCACGCCTCCCTGCTCGCCGAGTGGGGCCTCGACGACGACGTGGCCGGTCTGGAGCGGTTCAGCCGCACGGTCGTCGAGGCGACGGCCGACCGGGTAGCCGTCCTGAAGCCGCAGAGCGCGTTCTTCGAGCGCTTCGGCTCCCGCGGGGTGGCCGTGCTGGAGAAGTCGGTCGAGGAGGCGCGGGCGGCCGGCGCGCTGATCGTCATGGACGCCAAGCGCGGGGACATCGGCTCCACCATGGCCGCCTACGCCGAGTCCTTCCTGCACAAGGACGCCCCGCTGTTCTCGGACGCGCTGACCGTCTCGCCCTACCTCGGCTACGGGTCGCTGGCCCCGGCCGTCGCGCTGGCGCGCGAGAACGGCGCGGGTCTGTTCGTGCTCGCCCTGACCTCCAACCCGGAGGGCGGCGAGGTGCAGCACGCGGTGCGCGCGGACGGCCGCACCGTCGGGGCGACGATGCTGGCCCACCTGGCGGCCGAGAACGCGGGCGAGGAGCCCCTGGGGTCCTTCGGGGCGGTCGTCGGCGCCACGCTGGGCGACCTGTCGTCGTACGACCTCGACATCCACGGTCCGCTCCTCGCGCCCGGCATCGGGGCCCAGGGCGCGACGCCGGCCGACCTTCCCGGGGTGTTCGGCGCGGCGGTGCGCAACGTGGTGCCCAACGTCAGCCGGGGTGTGCTGCGGCACGGTCCCGACGTCGGCGCGCTGCGGGCCGCCGCGGACCGGTTCGCGAGGGAGATCGAGGCCGCGGTCGCGGCCGTCTGAGGCACTCGGAGGCCGCCGTCGACGGCCTTCCAGGCCGACTTGAGGCTGGATACATCCTCAAATCCGGGGCAATATGTCTAAAATGTCCAGTCCTGATGGAGGCTGACCAGGACTTTTCCTCTGTTCTCGCTGACTCCGGCGGACTTGGCCGCTAGTCTCCGAGCAGTGGGGGTCCCTCCCACGCTTTTAAAGCAGTGGGGTGAACGGGCGCAGCGTGTTGCTCGTAACTCCCTAGGTGTGGGGCGACTAGGTTCCTCACCGGTCCGTATCCGACAGTTCGACATCCGAGGTGACGTAGGCGTGGCTCTTCCGCCCCTTACCCCCGAACAGCGCGCAGCCGCGCTCGAAAAGGCCGCCGCGGCTCGCCGGGAGCGGGCCGAGGTCAAGAATCGACTCAAGCACTCCGGCGCCTCCCTTCACGAGGTCATCAAGCAGGGTCAGGAAAACGACGTCATCGGCAAGATGAAGGTTTCCGCCCTGCTGGAGTCCCTGCCGGGCGTGGGCAAGGTCCGCGCCAAGCAGATCATGGAGCGACTCGGCATCTCCGAGAGCCGCCGCGTGCGTGGCCTCGGGTCCAACCAGATCGCCTCCCTTGAGCGCGAGTTCGGCAGCACCGGCTCCTGAGTGCCGGGTGGTCCGGGACTGACGTTCCGGGCACCCCGGGATTGCTGGAATAATCGCTGCATGGCTGCAACATTCCGGGGGACGACCCCCGAGCCCCCGGACGTACGTCCGCGGCTGACCGTGCTCTCCGGCCCCTCCGGGGTCGGTAAGAGCACGGTCGTCGCCCATATGCGCAAGGAACACCCCGAGGTGTGGCTGTCGGTGTCGGCGACGACCCGCAGGCCCCGTCCCGGGGAGAAGCACGGAGTCCACTACTTCTTCGTCAGCGACGACGAGATGGACAAGCTGATCGCCAACGGCGAACTGCTGGAGTGGGCCGAGTTCGCGGGCAACCGCTACGGCACGCCCCGCGCGGCCGTGCTGGAGCACCTGGAGGCCGGCGTCCCGGTCCTCCTGGAGATCGACCTCCAGGGCGCCCGGCAGGTCCGTGAGTCCATGCCCGAGGCCCAGCTGGTGTTCCTGGCCCCGCCCTCCTGGGACGAGCTGGTGCGCCGGCTCACCGGCCGCGGCACCGAGCCGCCCGAGGTCATCGAGCGCCGTCTGGAGGCGGCGAAGATCGAACTCGCGGCCGAGTCGGAGTTCGACGAGACCCTGGTCAACACCTCCGTCAAGGACGTGGCGCGAGAGCTGCTAGCCTTGATGGATGTCGTGTGATCACGATCCTGTGAGCATGACCGATCTTTTCCCGACCATCGGAAGGTAGAGCGTGTCCTCTTCCATCTCCGCGCCCGAGGGCATCATCAACCCGCCGATCGACGAGCTTCTCGAGGCCACGGACTCGAAGTACAGCCTCGTGATCTACGCGGCCAAGCGGGCCCGCCAGATCAACGCGTACTACTCGCAGCTCGGCGAAGGCCTGCTCGAGTACGTCGGTCCGCTCGTCGACACCCACGTCCACGAGAAGCCGCTCTCGATCAGCCTGCGCGAGATCAACGCGGGACTGCTGACGTCCGAGGCCATCGAGGGCCCGGCGTAGTAGTATTTCCAGCTTACGGTTGGCTTTTCCACAGGCCCGGCAGCGCGACTGCCGGGCCTGTGGTGTGTGATGGAGGCGTGCGCCCGTCGCCCGGCGCACACGAGCGAGCGGAGGGGAGCGACGGTGGACAAGCCGAGGGTCGTGCTGGGGGTCAGCGGTGGCATCGCCGCCTACAAGGCCTGCGAGCTGCTGAGAAGACTGACGGAGTCGGGGCACGACGTCCGTGTCGTGCCCACCGCCTCCGCGCTGCACTTCGTGGGCGCCGCGACCTGGTCCGCGCTCTCCGGCCACCCCGTCTCCACCGAGGTCTGGGACGACGTCGACCAGGTCCCGCACGTGCGCATCGGCCAGCACGCCGACCTGGTGGTCGTCGCCCCCGCCACGGCCGACATGCTCGCCAAGGCCGCCCACGGACTCGCGGACGACCTGCTCACGAACACGCTCCTCACCGCGCGCTGCCCCGTGGTCTTCGCCCCCGCCATGCACACGGAGATGTGGGAGCACCCGGCCACCCAGGAGAACGTGGCCACGCTGCGCCGCCGCGGCGCGGTCGTCATCGAGCCGGCCGTGGGCCGTCTCACCGGCGTCGACACCGGCAAGGGCCGGCTGCCCGACCCGGTCGAGATCTTCGAGGTCTGCCGCCGTGTGCTCGCCCGCGGTGCCGCGCGGCCCGATCTCGCCGGCCGCCATGTCGTCGTCAGCGCCGGCGGCACCCGCGAACCCCTCGACCCGGTGCGCTTCCTCGGCAACCGCTCCTCGGGCAAGCAGGGCTACGCCCTCGCCCGCACGGCCGCGGCCCGCGGCGCCCGGGTCACCCTGGTCGCCGCGAACACGGGCCTGCCCGACCCGGCCGGTGTGGACGTCGTCCAGGTCGGTACGGCCGTCCAGCTGCGCGAGGCCGTGCTCAAGGCGGCCCCGGACGCGGACGCGGTCGTGATGGCCGCCGCGGTGGCCGACTTCCGGCCCTCGGCCTACGCGACCGGAAAGATCAAGAAGAAGGACGGCCAGGAACCGGAGCCCATCGTCCTCGTGCGGAATCCGGACATCCTGGCGGAGATCTCCGCCGACCGCGCCCGGCCCGGCCAGGTGGTCGTCGGCTTCGCCGCCGAGACCGACGACGTCCTCGCCAACGGCCGCACCAAGCTGCGCCGCAAGGGCTGTGACCTGCTCGTGGTGAACGAGGTGGGGGAGCGCAAGACTTTCGGCTCCGAGGAGAACGAGGCTGTGGTACTGGGCGCCGACGGAAGCGAGACGGCCGTACCGTACGGCCCGAAAGAGGCCCTGGCCGAAACCGTGTGGGACCTTGTGGCGCAACGCCTGGGGTGAATGTTTCCCTCGGCGCGTGGATCACGCCAGTCCCGGACTTTCGGGCGTGGCGCCCCTGGTCAAGCTCGAGCGGCATTGGGCAGAATGCCCCGTGCCGCAGGTCACAGCCCTTCCGAGAGGCGAGACAGTGGGGCCTTGACCGAGCGCGACCGATAAACTGTTCTCGGACGAGATCAGGCGCAGCCCTGTCCGTCCGCCAATGATCAGCCAGCAGCCGCTGCAACCCCAGGGAGCGTTGTGTCCCGTCGCCTGTTCACTTCGGAGTCTGTGACCGAGGGTCACCCCGACAAGATCGCTGACCAGATCAGCGACACCATTCTCGACGCGCTTCTGCGCGAGGACCCGACCTCCCGGGTCGCGGTCGAGACCCTGATCACCACCGGTCTGGTGCACGTGGCCGGAGAGGTCACCACCAAGGCCTACGCGCCGATCCCGCAGCTCGTGCGCGAGAAGATCCTCGAGATCGGCTACGACTCCTCGAAGAAGGGCTTCGACGGCGCCTCCTGCGGCGTCTCGGTGTCGATCGGTTCGCAGTCCCCGGACATCGCGCAGGGCGTCGACACGGCCTACGAGTCCCGGGTCGAGGGCGACGACGACGAGCTCGACAAGCAGGGCGCCGGCGACCAGGGCCTGATGTTCGGCTACGCCAGCGACGAGACGCCGACCCTGATGCCGCTGCCGATCTTCCTGGCGCACCGCCTGTCGAAGCGGCTGTCCGAGGTCCGCAAGAACGGCGCCATCCCCTACCTGCGCCCCGACGGCAAGACCCAGGTCACCATCGAGTACGACGGCGACAAGGCGGTCCGCCTGGACACGGTCGTCGTCTCCTCCCAGCACGCCAGTGACATCGACCTGGACTCGCTGCTGACCCCGGACATCCGCGAGTTCGTCGTGGAGCCGGAGCTCAAGGCCCTCCTCGACGACGGCATCAAGCTGGAGACCGAGGGCTACCGCCTGCTGGTCAACCCCACCGGCCGGTTCGAGATCGGCGGTCCGATGGGTGACGCGGGCCTCACCGGCCGCAAGATCATCATCGACACCTACGGCGGCTTCGCCCGCCACGGCGGCGGCGCCTTCTCCGGCAAGGACCCGTCCAAGGTCGACCGCTCGGCCGCCTACGCGATGCGCTGGGTCGCCAAGAACGTCGTCGCCGCGGGTCTCGCCTCCCGCTGCGAGGTCCAGGTCGCCTACGCGATCGGCAAGGCCGAGCCCGTCGGTCTCTTCGTCGAGACCTTCGGCACCCACAAGGTCGAGCCGGAGAAGATCGAGAAGGCGATCGACGAGGTCTTCGACCTGCGTCCGGCCGCCATCATCCGCGACCTCGACCTGCTGCGCCCGATCTACGCCCAGACGGCCGCCTACGGCCACTTCGGCCGTGAGCTGCCCGACTTCACCTGGGAGCGCACGGACCGCGTGGACGCGCTGAAGAAGGCCGCGGGGCTGTAGGTCCCGCCTCCGGTTCCCGGCACGGGCCCGGACCTCCCTCGGGGAGGTCCGGGCCCGTCCTGCTTGCCGTGTGCCGAGCGAGCCCGTCCGGTGCCTCCCGCCCGGCCGTGCGGGGCGAAAACCAATGGCCGCGGGGGCGCCGGGCCCGTACGGTGAGGACTCTCCCGGTGCGAAGGCCGCGGCTCCTTCGATGGAGTGCGCCCCCAGGGCGTGCGGTGAAGTCAGGCACGTGTCGCCGCTGCCGTGCGGATCTCGGGAGGTCTCGGTGATCACCACGACGCCGGTTGTCGGTCGCGTTTGGTAAGAATGCAGGCGTGAGCAGCGAGAACCGGACGGGGGAGGGCGGCGCGGAAGGCGCGCCGCCCGAACAGCTCGCGCTCATCCGGGCGAGCGTGCGCGAGGCCAAGGTGCCGCGGGCCAAGCCCCGGACCTGGCGGGGGGCCGCCCTGGCGAAGGAGCTGCCCGTCGCCCGGGTGCTCGTCGACAAGGGCGTGCTGCACCTCGACCGCTACTTCGACTACGCCGTGCCCGAGGAGCTCGACGCGGACGCGCAGCCCGGCGTGCGGGTGCGGGTGCGCTTCGGCGCCGGGCGGCACCGGGTGCGCGACGGCCGCCGCGAGGGCGGGGGCCTCATCGACGGGTTCCTGGTGGAGCGCCGGGCCGAGTCCGACTACTCCGGACCGCTGGCCGCGCTCGCCCAGGTCGTGTCGCCCGAACCCGTACTCGACGGGGAACTGCTGACGCTGGCGCGGGCCGTCGCCGACCGGTACGCCGGGAGCCTCGCCGATGTGCTCCAGCTCGCCGTGCCGCCGCGCAGCGCGCGGGCCGAGCAACGCCCCTCGCCCGAGCCCCTGCCTCCCCCGAAAGCGCCCGGGACGGGTTCCTGGGCGCGGTACGAGCAGGGGGCCGGGTTCCTGCGGTCGCTGGCCTCGGGGGGCGCGCCGCGCGCCGTGTGGAACGCCCTGCCGGGGCCCGGGTGGAGCGAGGAACTGGCGCGCGCCGTCGCGGCGACCCTCGCCTCCGGACGCGGGGCGCTCGTCGTCGTGCCCGACGGGCGCGCCGCCTCCCGGGTCGACGCCGCGCTGACGGCGCTGCTGGGCGAGGGACGGCACGCGCTGCTGACCGCCGACGCCGGACCCGAGAAGCGCTACCGGCAGTGGCTCGCGGTGCGCCGGGGATCGGTGCGGGCCGTGGTCGGCACCCGGGCCGCGATGTTCGCACCGGTACGCGACCTCGGCCTTGTCGCCCTCTGGGACGACGGCGACGACAGCCACAGCGAGCCGCACGCGCCCCAGCCGCACGCCCGCGAGGTGCTCCTGCTGCGCGCCGCCCAGGACCGGTGCGCCTTCCTGCTGGGCAGCCGGGACTGCACCGTGGAGGCGGCGCAGCTCGTCGAGAGCGGCTGGGCCCGGCCACTGGTCGCCGGGCGCGAGCAGGTACGGCGTGCCGTGCCTCTCGTACGGACCGTCGGGGACCTGGATCTGGCCCGGGACGAGGCGGCGCGGGCCGCCCGGCTGCCGAGCCTCGCCTGGCAGACGGCCAGGGAAGGCCTGCGGCACGGACCGGTGCTCGTCCAGGTGCCCCGGCGCGGCTATGTGCCGCGGATGGCCTGCGCGCAGTGCCGCGCCCCCGCCCGCTGCCGGCACTGCGCCGGGCCGCTGGAGGCACGGGACGGCGGTGCGCTGTGGTGCGGCTGGTGCGGCCGTGAGGAATCCGGCTGGCACTGTCCGGAGTGCGGCTCGTTCCGGCTGCGCGCCCAGGTCGTGGGCGCCCGGCGCACCGCGGAGGAACTGGGGCGGGCGTTTCCGGCGGTACCGGTGCGCACCTCGGGCCGCGAGCACGTGCTCGACACCGTGCCGGGGACGCCCGCGCTGGTGGTGAGCACACCGGGCGCCGAGCCCGTCGCCGAGGGCGGTTACGCGGCCGCCCTGCTGCTGGACGGCTGGGCCATGCTCGGCCGGCCCGATCTGCGGGCCGGGGAGGACGCCCTGCGTCGGTGGATCGCGGCGGCCGCGCTCGTACGGCCGCAGAGCGCCGGCGGGACCGTGGTGGTCGTCGCCGAGCCGACCCTGCGCCCGGTGCAGGCGCTGGTGCGGTGGGATCCCGTCGGTCACGCGGTGCGGGAGCTCGCCGAGCGGGCCGAACTGGGCTTCCCGCCGGTCTCGCGGATGGCGGCCGTGTCGGGCCGGGCGGAAGCGGTCGCCGCGTTCCTCGACTCGGTGCGACTGCCCCCGGACGCCGAGGTGCTCGGGCCCGTGCCCGTCCCCGGCACGGCACCGGGCCGCCCGCGGCGGCCGGGGGCGCCGCCGCCGGGGGAGCACTGGGAGCGCGCGCTGGTCCGGGTGCCGCCGGGGAGCGGTGGCGCGATGGCGGCCGCCCTGAAGGCGGCGCAGGCCGCCCGGATGGCCCGGGGCGCGGGCGGCGGCGCGGCCGGGGCGGCGAGCGAGCCGGTGCGGGTGCGGATCGACCCGCCGGACATCGGCTGAGGCGGGCATCGGCTGAGGCGGGCATCGGCCGCCGGCCGGGACTGGCATCGGCCGCTCCCGGGCGCGTGGGGCGGTGAGATGCGGCTGCCCTCCCGGGGCCGGCCGGGAGGGCAGGGAAGGCGGAGCGGGCGGGGACGAAGGTGTGTCAGCCGTTGCGGGGGGCGGGGAAGACGGCCGGTCTGACCTCGTCGCGCAGGGTGGGGCTGCCCGCCGTCGGCTGGGTGGGCATCGAGCGGGCCGCGGGGATGGCGGTGCCGACGTTGACCGTGCGGTTGTCCGACGTCTCCGCGATCTGCTCCGACTCGGCTGCCGCCTGGGCCGCGGCGCGACGGGCGCCGTAACGGCGGTGCACCGCCTGCTTGGTGACCCCGAGAGCGGAGCCCACCGCGTCCCACGAGAAACCGAGCGAGCGGTCGAAGTCGACCGCGGCCGTCACCAGGGTCTCGACGCTGTCCCGCAGTTCCTGGGCCAGCCGGACCGTCGGGGCGGGGGCGCGTCCGTACACCACGAAGCCCGTGGAGGGGCCGGAGCGGCGCGGACGGTAGACGTTGCCCAACTGCGCCGTGAGCGTGCGGAGCGCGTCCACCTGGCGGCGGACCCGCTCGATGTCCCGCACCAGCAAGTGCAGGCTGGCCCGGGCCTGGGCGTCGTTGGTTGCGTGGTCGGCCATGAACAAGCCTCTCGAACCGGCGTTGAAAGGAACTGGGCCGCTGGGCGGCCCGCTGTGTCAACTCTTTCTTGACCAACGCGTGTGAGCGCCGCTGGTCACGGTGTGGGGGCGTATGGACATCCGCGTACGCCCCCGGTGCGGACGTGCGCGGGGCGTCCGCGCGCGGGGCGTCCGTCCGTGCGCGGTGCGGACGCGCACGGTGTCGCCGTCGGCCAGGGGCCGTCCGTCACCTTGCGGCCCCTGACCGCACAGGACGCGGCGTCGGCGGGCGGGTGCCGCCTCCGTGGTCATGGATCGGCGGGGGCCGTCCCCATGGTCATAGACTTGTGCGCTGCCGTTGCCCATCCCGCCCGAGAGGCCCGATCCCACCCATGAAGCTCGTCTTCGCCGGTACCCCCGAGGTCGCCGTTCCCGCCCTGGACGCCCTGCTCGCCTCCGGGCGGCACGAGGTGGCCGCCGTCGTCACGCGCCCGGACGCACCGGCCGGGCGCGGTCGCAGGCTGGTCGCGTCCCCCGTGGCCCAGCGCGCGGAGGAGGCCGGGATCGAGGTGCTGAAGCCCGCGAAGCCGCGCGACCCGGAATTCCAGGAGCGGCTGCGGGAGATCGCCCCCGACTGCTGCCCCGTCGTCGCCTACGGCGCCCTGCTGCCCAAGTCGGCCCTGGAGATCCCGGCCCACGGCTGGGTCAACCTGCACTTCTCGCTGCTGCCCGCCTGGCGCGGGGCCGCGCCCGTGCAGCACTCCATCATGGCCGGGGACGAGATCACGGGCGCCTCCACCTTCCTCATCGAGGAGGGGCTCGACTCCGGGCCGGTCTACGGCACCGTCACCGAGGAGATCCGGCCCACCGACACCAGCGGCGACCTGCTGACCCGGCTCGCCTTCGCGGGCGCCGGGCTGCTCGCCGCGACCATGGACGGGGTCGAGGACGGCAGCCTGCGGGCCGTGCCGCAGCCGGGCGAGGGCATCACCGTCGCACCGAAGATCACCGTGGAGGACGCCCAGGTGGACTGGGCCACCCCGGCGCTGCGGGTCGACCGGGTCGTCCGCGGCTGCACGCCCGCGCCCGGCGCCTGGACCGTCTTCCGCGGCGAGCGGCTGAAGCTCGTCCACGTCACCCCTGTGCCGGGGCGGACCGACCTCGCCCCGGGCGTCCTGGACGTCGCCAAGAACAACGTCTACGTCGGCACCGGCTCGTACGCGGTCGAGCTGCTGTGGGTGCAGGCCCAGGGCAAGAAGCCGATGCGGGCGGCGGACTGGGCGCGGGGCGCGCGGATCGCCCACGGGGAGAGCCTCGGGAGGTAGGGCCTTCCGCTCGGACCGGGTCGGCTTCGCCCGGGGCGCCGTCACGGCCGCCCCGAGCGGGGCGCGGGGTGCGTGCGGCCGCAGGGCGGAGGAGTCCCGGCGGGGGTCCGGGCAGGGGGGCCGGGACCCCCGGGACGTACGCTGGGGGCGTATCACCATCTAACATCCGGAGCACCTTTTTCGTGAGCGATACCTCCCGTCGGCCCCGCAAGCCGGGCAAGCCCTACCGACGACCCCAGAAGGATCCCGTCCGCATGCTCGCCTTCGAGGCGCTGCGAGCCGTGGACGAGCGGGACGCGTACGCGAACCTCGTACTGCCGCCGCTGCTGCGCAAGGCGCGGGAGAAGGGCGACTTCGACGGACGGGACGCCGCCCTGGCCACCGAGCTGGTGTACGGGACGCTGCGGCGGCAGGGGACGTACGACGCGGTCATCGCGGCCTGCGTCGACCGGCCGCTGCGCGAGGTGGACCCGCCGGTCCTCGACGTGCTGAGCCTCGGCGCGCACCAGCTGCTCGGGACCCGGATCCCGAGTCACGCCGCCGTCTCCGCCTCCGTGGAGCTCGCCCGGGTCGTGCTCGGCGACGGGCGGGCCAAGTTCGTCAACGCCGTGCTCCGGAAGATCGCGCAGCACGACCTCGACACCTGGCTGGAGCAGATCGCGCCGCCCTACGACGACGATCCCGAGGAGCACCTCGCCGTGGTGCACGCGCACCCGCGCTGGGTCGTCTCCGCGCTGTGGGACTCGCTGGGCGGCGGCCGGGCGGGCATCGAGGACCTGCTGGAGGCCGACAACGAGCGGCCCGAGGTGACGCTGGTGGCCCGTCCCGGCCGGGCCGGCACGGAGGAGCTGCTGGCGGAGGAGGCCGCCGTACCGGGGCGCTGGTCGCCGTACGCCGTACGGCTCACCGAGGGCGGCGAGCCCGGCGCCATCCAGGCCGTGAAGGACGGCCGGGCCGGAGTGCAGGACGAGGGCAGCCAGCTCGTCGCGCTCGCGCTCGCCAACGTGCCGGTCGAGGGGACGGACGAGCGGTGGCTCGACGGGTGCGCCGGGCCGGGCGGCAAGGCCGCGCTGCTGGCCGCCCTCGCCGCGGAGCGCGGCGCGACGCTGCTCGCCTCCGAGAAGCAGCCGCACCGGGCCGGCCTTGTGGCCAAGGCCCTGGCCGGTAATCCCGGTCCCTACCAGGTCATCACGGCCGACGGGACCCGCCCGCCGTGGCGGCCGGGCGTCTTCGACCGGGTACTGATGGACGTGCCGTGCACCGGCCTCGGCGCCCTGCGCCGGCGGCCCGAGGCGCGCTGGCGGCGCCGTCCGGACGACCTCGACGGGTTCGCTCCGCTCCAGCGCGGGCTGCTGCGTACGGCCCTGGAGTCGGTGCGGGTCGGCGGTGTGGTCGGCTACGCCACCTGCTCGCCGCACCTCGCCGAGACCCGGGCCGTCGTCGCCGACGTGCTCAAGCAGTTCCCGGACGCCGACCTGATCGACGCCCGGCCCTTCCTGCCGGGCGTACCGGCGCTGGGCGACGGTCCCGACGTACAGCTGTGGCCGCACCTGCACGGCACCGACGCGATGTACCTGGCACTCATCCGCCGCACGGGCTGACCGGCCCGCCGGACGCGCCCGCCCTGCCGGGCACCCCAGCCGGGCCCGACCCGCCGACCGGGCCCGACCCGCCGACCGGGCCCGACCCGCCGGCCGGGCCCGGCGCGCCTTCCGGCCCGTCTGCCCGGCCCGCCCGCCCGGCGTACCCGCCCGCTGCGCGCGCCGGGCACGCCGGGCGTGGGGGTCCGCGACGGTCGAGCGACTCCCGCGGCCCGTCCGCGCCCCGTCGAGCGACGTGTGCAAGCTCGCCCCCCACTGGTCGAGCGACGTCCGCGGGCCGTTCTTGTGCGGACCTCGGGCAGGTCGTGGGCCGTTCTTGAGCAGGCCGCAGGCCGCAGGCCGGTCGCGGGGCCGTCCGCCGACCGTCCGCGGCCGGTCCGGTGCCTGCCGGAAGCGGCACCGCACCGCGGTCGGAGGCAGCGTCACACCGGGGTCGGAAGCGGCACCCCACCGGGGTCGGAAGCGGCACCGCACGGAGGTCGGAGGCGGCGCCCCACCGCGGCGGGAAGCGACGCCACATCGCGGTCGGAGGCCGCGTCGTGCCGGTGTCGGAGCGGGCCGTGGGGGAGGCGTCGACCGTACCGGGGCGAACAACCGGGCGAGGACGTGGCAGTCTTGGGGCATGGCCGCACAGATCAGCCCCAGCATCCTCTCCGCCGACTTCGCCCGCCTCGCGGACGAGGCCCGGGCGGTGGACGGAGCCGACTGGCTCCACGTCGACGTCATGGACAACCACTTCGTCCCGAACCTCACGCTCGGTGTGCCGGTCGTGGAGTCGTTGGCGCGTGCGACGGACACCCCGCTGGACTGCCATCTGATGATCGAGGCCCCCGACCGGTGGGCACCGCAGTACGTCGAGGCGGGCGCCTCCTCCGTCACCTTCCATGTCGAGGCGGCCGCCGCGCCGGTACGGCTCGCCCGGGAGATCCGCGCCAAGGGCGCCCGCGCCTCGATGGCGCTCAAGCCCGCGACGCCGATCGAGCCGTACGAGGACCTGCTGCCCGAGCTCGACATGCTGTTGATCATGACGGTGGAGCCGGGCTTCGGCGGTCAGGCCTTCCTCGACATCATGCTGCCGAAGATCCGCCGCACCCGGGAGCTGATCACCAAGCACGGGCTGGAGCTCTGGCTGCAGGTCGACGGAGGGGTGTCGGCCGAGACGATCGAGCGGTGCGCGGAGGCGGGCGCCGACGTCTTCGTCGCCGGTTCGGCGGTGTACGGGGCGTCCGACCCGGCCGAGGCGGTACGTGCACTGCGCACCCGGGCGGACGAGGCCACGGCCAAGGCCTCCTGGGCGTGCAGCCACTGAACGACGGGAACGTGAACGGCGGCCGGCAAGGCTGATCAAGTGCACCGGATCTGCAAGGATGAACGGTGAATCCAGAGTGTGAACAGCAGTGAGGAGATCGCCGTGTCGGGTATGTCGGCGGGCCGGTCAGCCATGCGGATGGGACCCGCTGAGCTGGTGCAGGCGGCGGCCATGGCCCGCCGCTTCTATCTCGAGGGGAAGTCCAAGATCCAGATCGCCGAGGAGTTCGGCGTGAGCCGCTTCAAGGTGGCCCGGGTCCTGGAGACGGCCCTCGAACGGGATCTCGTACGTATCGAGATCCGTGTGCCGGCCGAACTGGACGCCGAGCGCTCCGACGCGCTCCGTGCCCGGTACGGCCTCAGGCACGCCGTAGTCGTCGAGTCCCCGGCGGAGGCCGAGGAGACGCCCGACCCCGAGAACCTGGGCGAGGTCGCGGCCGACCTGCTCGGCGAGCTCGTCAACGAGGGGGATGTGCTCGGCCTGGCCTGGGGCCGGTCCACGATCCACATGGCGGCGGCGCTCGACCGGCTGCCGCCGTGCACCGTGGTGCAGTTGACGGGCGTGTACGACGCCGGGACCGCCGAGCGCGGCTCGGTGGAGGCGGTGCGCCGCGCCGCGCAGGTGTCGGGCGGCGACGCCCACCCGATCTACGCGCCGATGCTGCTGCCGGACGCGGCCACCGCGGCCGCGCTGCGCAACCAGACGGGGATCGCCCGTGCCTTCGAGTACTTCGACAAGGTCACGGTCGCCTGCGTCTCCATCGGCTCCTGGGAGCCGGGCATCTCGACCGTGCACGACATGCTCAGCGACGAGGAGCGGGCGCACTACGCCTCGCTCGGCGTCGCCGCCGAGATGTCCGCGCACCTCTTCGACTCCGAGGGCCGTCGGGTCGGCCGCGACCTGGGCGAGCGGTGCATCACCGTGAAGGCGGACCAGCTCCGCCGGATCCCCGAGGTCGTCGCGATCGCGGGCGGGCAGCGCAAGGCGGCCGCCATCGACGCGGTGCTGCGCTCCGGACTCGTCACCAGCCTGGTGACGGACACGTCCGCGGCGGACTACCTGATGACGGCGGGACCGACACCGCGCTCCGCGCTCAACCGCGCGGACCCCGACGGGCCCTGACGGGACCGGGAGCCGGACCATGGGGGGCGGCCGTGACAGCAGCGAGGCATGCTGCCACGGCACGTCCCCCGGCTGCGTGCGGGGGCACGGACGGGGCCACCGCCACGAATGCACCGTCAGGACGCCGGGCTCGCGGGATCGCGACGCCCGGCGCATTGCCACCGGGCGGCGCGGCGCGTTCTACTACACCGGCGATCACTCCAACTCCTGGCGGGCGGTGCCGAGATGACCGACGACCCGACGCACGACCCGTTCGGCGGACACGTCGTCCCGCTGGACCTCGACGGCGTCACGGACAAGGCCGGGCTGATGGACCGCTGCGCCCGCGCGCTCGACCTCCCCGAATGGTTCGGGCGCAACTGGGACGCCCTCGCGGACAGCCTGTCCGACCTCTCCGTCTGGCCCGAGGAGACCGAGGGCCGTGGGCTCGTGGTCGTCGTCCGCGGCTGGCGGGCGTACGCCGAGGCCCGTCCGGGGGAGTGGGGGACCGCCCAGGACGTCTTCGCCCAGGCGGTGGACGCGCAGCCGGCGCTCTCCGTGCTGCTCGCCCTTGGAGGTTCCTCCTAGGGTGCCTCTGACCAGCCTGGATGTTCTGCCGGGGGACGATCGGGCGCAGGACGTGGGACAATGAAGTACGTGCTCATTCCCCCTGGCTGACCTGTCCGGGGGCCGCCTCTGATCGACTGGGATGTGCAGCACGTGCGTTTCCTCAACGACATCCAGCCCCCGTACGACCTGACGTACGACGACGTCTTCATGGTGCCGAGCCGCAGCGCCGTGGGCTCGCGGCAGGGTGTGGACCTCAGCTCCCCGGACGGCTCGGGCACCACGATCCCGCTGGTCGTCGCCAACATGACCGCTATCGCCGGCCGTCGCATGGCCGAGACGGTGGCCCGGCGCGGCGGACTCGTGGTCATCCCGCAGGACATCCCGATCGACGTCGTCACCGACGTCGTCTCCTGGGTCAAGGGCCGCCACCTGGTGCTCGACACCCCGATCGTGCTGGAGGCGCACCAGACCGTCGCCGACGCGCTCGCCCTGCTGCCCAAGCGGGCGCACAACGCGGGTGTCGTCGTGGACGAGGACGGCCGTCCGGTGGGCGTCGTCACCGACGCGGACCTCACCGGCGTGGACCGCTTCACCCAGCTCGGCGAGGTCATGTCCCGCGACCTGCTGCTGCTCGACGCGGACATCGACCCGCGCGAGGCCTTCAACCGCCTCGACGCGGCCAACCGGCGCTACGCCCCGGCCGTGGACGCGGACGGCAAGCTCGCCGGCATCCTCACCCGCAAGGGCGCCCTGCGCGCCACGCTCTACACGCCCGCCACCGACGAGCACGGCCGGCTGCGCATCGCCGCCGCCGTCGGCATCAACGGCGATGTCGCGGGCAAGGCCAAGCAGCTGCTGGACGCGGGTGTCGACACCCTCGTCATCGACACCGCGCACGGCCACCAGGAGTCGATGATCAGCGCGATCCGGACCGTCCGCGGGCTCGACCCGCACGTGCCGATCGCCGCCGGCAACATCGTCGCCGCCGAGGGCGTGCGGGACCTGATCGAGGCGGGCGCGGACATCATCAAGGTCGGTGTCGGACCCGGCGCCATGTGCACCACCCGGATGATGACCGGCGTCGGCCGGCCGCAGTTCTCCGCCGTGCTGGAGTGCGCCGCCGAGGCGAAGAAGTACGGCAAGCACGTGTGGGCCGACGGCGGTGTCCGCCACCCGCGCGACGTGGCGATGGCCCTCGCGGCAGGCGCGTCCAACGTGATGATCGGCTCCTGGTTCGCGGGCACCTACGAGTCCCCGGGCGACCTCCAGCAGGACGCGAGCGGCCGCCTCTACAAGGAGTCGTTCGGCATGGCGTCCGCGCGCGCCGTGCGCAACCGCACCTCGGACGAGTCGGCGTACGACCGCGCCCGCAAGGCGCTGTTCGAGGAGGGCATCTCCACCTCCCGCATGTTCCTCGACCCGACCCGTCCGGGCGTCGAGGACCTGATCGACTCGGTCATCGCGGGCGTCCGCTCCTCCTGCACCTACGCCGGCGCGGGCTCCCTGGAGGAGTTCGCCGAGAAGGCCGTCGTCGGCATCCAGAGCGCCGCGGGCTACGCCGAGGGCAAGCCGCTGCACGCCAGCTGGAGCTGACCCCGTCTCCGTGCGGCCCCCGCCCTCCCGGCACCGGGAGGACGGGGGCCGTCCGCGTATCCGGACGCCCACGGCGGGCGGCCCCGCGTACGGCCTCCCTCGCCGCCGTCACCTGGGTGGACTGTGGAGTCGGGACGGCGGTCGGGCTCGTGTTCTACTTCGTATGCGGCCACCGCCGTTCCCGACCCGTCCCACCGGAGAAAAGATCCACCCGCAGTGCTGAACGATCTCGACGAACGCATCGTGCACGCCCTCGCCGAGGACGCCCGCCGCTCCTACGCGGACATCGGGCAGCTGGTCGGCCTGTCCGCGCCGGCGGTGAAGCGGCGCGTGGACCGGCTGCGGGCCACCGGCGCCATCACCGGTTTCACCGTACGGGTGGACCCGGCCGCGCTCGGCTGGGCGACCGAGGGGTTCGTCGAGATCTACTGCCGGCGCAACACCTCGCCCGAGACGATCCAGCGCGGCCTGGAGCGCTACCAGGAGGTCGTGGCCGCGTCCACCGTCACCGGGGAGGCGGACGCGGTGGTCCAGGTCTTCGCCTCCGACATGCGTCACTTCGAGCGGGTACTGGAGCGGATCGCGGGGGAGCCGTTCGTGGAGCGGACCAAGTCCGTGCTGGTGCTGTCGCCGCTGCTGCGCCGTTTCTCCTCGGGCTCACCGACCTGACGGCGGTCGCGCGCCCATGGCGGCCGCGGCACCGTGGCCCCGCACGGCGGTCGTCGTGCGCCGTGGCCACCGAGTCCCGGTCCGGCGCGGCCCGGCGTGGCCCGGCGTGGCGCAAAACGACCGCCGTGGGACCGGGCGGCGGCCGGCACCCGCTTTGCCGTACCGCGGCTGAAGTGACCCGGAGTTACCTTTGGTAACCATTGCGGGACGGCCAGGGCATCCCGTAGTTTGAGCGCCGCCAGCTACCCGCCGGTAACAGCGAGTGGCGGCCAACCCGTGCCTCGCCGTCCGAACCGCACTGCCGCCCTGGGGAGTCCATGCGCTGGCCCTTCGGCCGTTCCGCCACCGTACGCGCGCGCATCGTGGCCCTCGCGCTCGCCCCCGTCCTCGCCCTGATGACGCTGTGGTCCTTCGCCATGGTGTCGGTCACCGGCGAACTGCGCGCCCTGATCCGCCTCCAGGGGGTGTACGAGGACTTCGGCACCCCCGTCGACACTGCGGTCGGGCAGATCCAGATCGAGCGCCGCCTCTCGGCCGCCTACCTGGGCGGCGGCCACCGTACGGCCGCCGCGCTGGACCTGATGACGCAGCAGCGGCGCACCGACCGCGCCGTCGAGGCGATGCGCGAGGCGATCGGGAACGGCGACCGCGGCCGGCTCTCCGCCCGGCAGCGCGAGGCCCTGGACGCCATGGTCGCCTCCGTGGGCGGGCTGGAGCGGCTGCGCGAGCGCGTGCTGTCCCGCGACATCTCCTGGGACGGGGCGGTGACCGCCTACGACACGCTCCTGGAGCCCGGCTTCGACGTCCCGTCCGCGCTCACCGCGCTCCAGGCGGGACAGTTGGCGCGCGAGGCGCAGACCGTCGTCGAACTCGTCCGGGTGCGGGAGTTCGTCTCCCGCGAGGACGCGCTGGTCGCCGGGGCGCGGGCCGCGGGCAGGCTGACCGACGGCCAGTACGACATGCTGACCGCGACCATCGAGGACCGCCGGGTCTTCGAGCGGACCTATGTGCCCGACCTGCCGGCCGACTCCCGGACGCTGTTCGAGCAGTTCCAGCGCGAGGACCTGCACCGGCAGCTCACGAAGAGCGAGGACGCCCTGCTGCGGGCGGGGGCGGGCGGCGCGGCGCGGGCCGTCGCGGCCGACTCCTGGCGCACCACCACCGACCGGGCCGTCAAGCGCTACATGCAGCTGTGCACCAGGGCCGCGGAGAACTCCGCCGCGCGCGGACGCGAGTTCGCCTATGGCGAGCTGACCCGTGCCGCGGTCGTGGCCGTCCTCGGACTCGCCGCCGTGTCCCTGTCGTTGTGGTTCGCGGTGCGCGGCGCGCGTCGTATCTCGCGCCGCCTGGAGCTGCTGCGGGACGCGGCCGACCTGCTGGCCACCCGCCAACTTCCCTCGGTGATGAGCAGGTTGAGTGCCGGTGAGGAAGTCGACGCGGCGGCCGAGGCGCCGCCCCTGTCGGACGGCGAGAAGGCCGCCGACGAGATCGGCGACGTCGGCCGGTCCTTCAACTCCGCCCGCCTCGCGGCCGTCGAGGCCGCCGTGCAGCAGGCCACCCTGCGGCGCGGGCTGTTCGCGGTGCTGCTCAACATCGCCCGCCGCAACCAGGCCTTGGTGCACCGGCAGTTGAAGCTCGTCGACACGCTGGAGCGGCGGACGGACGATCCGGACATCCTCCAGGAGCTGTTCCGGATCGACCACCTCACCACCCGTATGAGACGTCACGCGGAGAGCCTGATCATCCTCTCCGGCGCCGCTCCCGGCCGCAGATGGCGCAGCCCGGTCCCGGTCGCCGACGTCGTCTCCGCCGCGGTCAGCGAGATCGAGGACTACGCGCGCGTGGTCGTCCCGTCCATGGAGCGGATCGGCATCGCCGCGGACGCCGTGGCCGACGTGGTCCACCTGATCGCCGAACTCCTGGAGAACGCCACGGTGTTCTCCCCGCCGCACACCCAGGTCACCCTGCGCACCGGGCAGGCCCGCGGCGGGTTCGTCCTGGAGATCGACGACCGCGGGCTGGGCCTCGACCCGGAGCAGGCGGAGCAGGCCCGGCGCACCCTCACCCGCCCCGACGAGTTCGACCCGACCCGGCACGACCGCCTCGGCCTCTACGTGGTCAGCCGGCTCGCCGCCCGCCAGGGCATCGAGGTCACGCTGTGCCGGTCCCCGTACGGCGGGACCACGGCGGTGGTGCTGCTGCCGGAGGCGCTGCTCGCGACGGTGGGCCCGACGGGGTCCGGCACGGCGGAGACCGGCAACGGCGCGCGGGCCGCTGCGGAGACCGGCAACGGCGCGCAGGCCGCTGCGGAGACCGGCCACGGCGCGCGGGCCGCCGTGGGGTCCGGTGCCGGAGAACCGGTCGCCGCCGCGACCGTCGCCCTGCCGACCGGGCCCGTGCCGACGGCGGGTCCGCTGCCCACCCGCCGTCGACCCGCGCTGCCCGATTCCGCCGCGCCCGACCCCGACCCCGAACTCGACCCCGGCCCCGGACCCGCTCCCGCGTCGGCCACGCCCGGTGCAGCCGTGCTGCCCACCCGGGTCCGGCAGGCGGCCCTCGCCCCCGAACTGCGCCAGGAGCCCCCGAGGCCCTCCGGCGAGGCCTCCGGACGCGAGGTGAGCGCCGAGGACATGCGGGCGATCTTCGGCTCCTTCCAGCGCGGGCTGGACCGCGGACGCAGGGGCGTCGAGCCCTGCCCCGAGGACGCCCCCGCACCCGGAGAACCCGCCGACGCCCGGCACCCCCGGACCACGGAGGGCCTGACGGACCCCGTCCACCCCCGGACCACGGAGGGCTTGACGGACCCCGGACACCCCCGCACCGCCACCGCCGGTGAAAGAACCGGCCGCACCGCCGACGCTCGAACCGGCGGCACGCCGTATGCCCACACCGCCGGTGAGCCGGCCGACACGGACGAAAGGCGGGACGCCGACGATGCTCCCTGACAACACCGTCGAACAGCCCGGTACGGATCTCGGCTGGCTGCTCGACGACCTGGTGGCCCGGACCGACCACGTCCGTCGGGCGGTACTGCTCACCGCCGACGGACTGCCGCTGTGCTGCTCGGAGGGGATCGACCGGCGCGACATCGAGCATCTGGCCGCCGTCTGCGCCGGGTTCCACAGCCTGGCCCGCTCGGCGGGCGAGCGGTTCGCCGCGGGCAGGGTACGGCAGACCATGGTCATGCTCGACGACGCCTATCTCTTCATCACCCCGGCGGGCAACGGCAGCCGTCTCGCCGTGCTCAGCGAGGCGGAGACCGACGTCGGCCAGCTCGCCCACGAGATGGAACTGCTCGTCCGCCGCGTCGGCCGCCATCTGGACGCCGCCGTGCGAGAGGCCGCCGCCCCCGCCGGTCCGGCCGACGCCTGATCCCCTGGTGGCAGACGACGACCACTGGTACGAGGACGAGACCGGGCCGATGGTCCGGCCCTACGCCGTGACACACGGCCGGACCCGGCCTTCCGGCGGACCCGTCATGGACCTGATGTCCCAGGTCACGGCCCTGTGGCCGGACGACGGCGGCCCGGCGCTCGACCACGCCCGGTCCTCCCTGCTCGACCTGGTGCGCCGTGGGCCGCGGCCGGTCGTCGAGCTCGCGGCCGACGCCGACCTGCCGCTGACCGTCGTCCGCGTGCTGCTCGGCGACCTGGTCACGGCCGGTGTGGTGCGCGTCGACGAACCGCGTCCGGTCGTCGCGGGCCCGGCCACCGACCCCGAGCTGCTGCGCGAGATCGCGGACCGCCTGCGCGAGCTGTGAGGGGCCCGCGCAACGAATCGCCGTCCACCCCGGGTGCGACGCAACGAACCGCTCACCGGCGCGCAACGGCTCCTTCTTGTCCGGCCCGTTCCGCCGCCCGTACCGTCTACGTGACCCCGAACCCCCTCCGTACCGGTGAGGAACACGCATGCGCACCGCCCTGCTCCAGAGCTCCGGCCGCCCCGGTTCCGTCGTCGAGAACCTCAAGGTCCTCGACGAGGCCGCGGGCCGTGCCGCCGCCGCGGGCGCCGCGCTGCTGGTCACCCCGGAGATGTTCCTGACCGGGTACGCGATCGGCGACGACATCGGCCGCCTCGCCGAGCCCGCCGACGGCGCCTGCGCCGACGAGATCGCCGAGAGCGCGACCCGGCACGGCCTCGCGGTCGCCTACGGCTACCCCGAGCGCGACGGCGAGGCCGTCTTCAACTCCGCCCAGCTGATCTCCGCCGACGGCACCCGCCTCGCGAACTACCGCAAGACCCACCTCTTCGGCTGCTTCGAGCACGAGCACTTCGTCCCGGGCGGGACGCCGGTCGTCCAGGCCGAACTGAACGGTCTGCGGGTCGGCATCATGATCTGCTACGACGTCGAGTTCCCGGAGAACGTCCGCGCCCACGCCCTGGCCGGCACCGACCTCCTGGTGGTGCCGACGGCGCAGATGCACCCGTTCCAGTTCGTCGCCGATTCCGTGGTGCCGGTGCGCGCCTTCGAGAACCAGATGTACGTCGCCTACGTCAACCGGGTCGGCCGTGAGGGGGAGTTCGAGTTCGTCGGGCTGTCCACGCTGGCCGGCCCCGACGGGGTCGCCCGCACCCGCGGCGGCCGCGCCGAGGAACTGCTGCTCGCCGACGTGGACCCCGCCCTCCTCGCCGCGTCCCGCGAGACGAACCCGTATCTGAAGGACCGCCGCCCCGGCCTCTACGGATCCCTCGTCTGACCCCGCTGCACCCCTCCAGCCCTCCCCGCTCCCCCTTCCCCATGTTTTTCGCGCAAGGAGTCCGTGCCCCATGACGTCCACCGTGCCCAACGCCGTCGAGCACGCAGACGAGCAGCAGCCGCCGATCACCATGTTCGGCCCGGACTTCCCGTACGCGTACGACGACTTCCTCGCCCACCCGGCCGGGCTCGGCCAGATACCCGCGACCGAGCACGGCGCGGAGGTCGCCGTCATCGGCGGCGGTCTGTCCGGTGTGGTGGCCGCGTACGAGCTGATGAAGATGGGCCTCAAGCCCGTCGTGTACGAGGCCGACCAGATCGGCGGCCGGCTGCGGACCGTGGGCTTCGAGGGCTGCGACCCCTCCCTGACCGCGGAGATGGGCGCGATGCGCTTCCCGCCGTCCTCCACGGCGCTCCAGCACTACATCGACCTGGTGGGCCTCGAGACCCGGCCCTTCCCCAACCCCCTCGCCGAGGCGACCCCGTCGACCGTCGTCGACCTCAAGGGCGAGTCGCACTACGCGACCAGCGTCGACGACCTGCCGCAGGTCTACCGCGACGTGATGAACGCCTGGAACGCCTGCCTGGAGGACGGCGCCGACTTCTCCGACATGAACCAGGCCATGCGCGAGCGCGACGTGCCGCGCATCCGCGAGATCTGGGCCCGGCTGGTCGAGAAGCTCGACAACCAGACCTTCTACGGCTTCCTCTGCGAGTCCGAGTCCTTCAAGTCCTTCCGGCACCGCGAGATCTTCGGCCAGGTCGGCTTCGGCACCGGCGGCTGGGACACCGACTTCCCCAACTCCATCCTGGAGATCCTGCGGGTCGTCTACACCGAGGCCGACGACCACCACCGCGGCATCGTCGGCGGCTCCCAGCAGCTTCCGCTGCGCCTGTGGGAGCGCGAGCCGCAGAAGATCGTCCACTGGCCGTACGGCACCTCGCTGAAGTCGCTGCACACGGACGGCGAGCCGAAGCCGGCCGTGACCCGGCTGCACCGCACCGCGGGCAACCAGATCACCGTGACGGACGCGAACGGCGACATCCGTACCTACAGGGCGGCCGTCTTCACCGCCCAGTCCTGGATGCTGCTGTCGAAGATCGCCTGCGACGACTCGCTCTTCCCGATCGACCACTGGACCGCGATCGAGCGCACCCACTACATGGAGTCCAGCAAGCTCTTCGTGCCCGTGGACCGGCCGTTCTGGCTGGACAAGGACGAGGAGACCGGCCGTGACGTCATGTCGATGACGCTCACCGACCGCATGACCCGCGGCACCTACCTGCTGGACGACGGCCCGGACAGGCCCGCCGTCATCTGCCTCTCGTACACCTGGTGCGACGACAGCCTGAAGTGGCTGCCGCTGTCCGCGAGCGAGCGGATGGAGGTCATGCTGAAGTCGCTCGGCGAGATCTACCCGAAGGTCGACATCCGGAAGCACATCATCGGCAACCCGGTGACCGTCTCCTGGGAGAACGAGCCCTACTTCATGGGCGCGTTCAAGGCCAACCTGCCCGGTCACTACCGTTACCAGCGGCGCCTGTTCACGCACTTCATGCAGGAGTCGCTGCCCGAGGACAAGCGGGGCATCTTCCTCGCGGGCGACGACATCTCCTGGACGGCGGGCTGGGCCGAGGGCGCGATCCAGACCGCGCTGAACGCGGTCTGGGGCGTCATGCACCACTTCGGCGGCACGACCGACGCGACCAACCCGGGCCCGGGCGACGTCTACGCCGACATCGCCCCCGTGGAACTCCCGGAGGACTGACCCCGGCGGGCCGGAGCCGCCCGAACGGCGGGCGCCGGCCGACGCGGGCCGGTCTCGGGCGGCGGGCAACGGCGGGCCGACCCGCGCGGGCCGGTCTCGGGCGGCGGACTCAGACCCCCGCCGCCCGAGCCTTCTCGTAGACCTCCGCCGCCACATCCTTCAGCTCCTGCGCGTCACGCGTCTCGGACTGGAGCTCGACGAGGATCTCGTCGAGACCGACCTCGGCGTGCGCGGCGAGGTCCTCGACGATCTGGTCGACGCTGCCGTGGAAGGGGGCGCGGCGGGCCCCGGAGTGGCCCTGGGCCAGGTAGCGGGCGTTGGCGCGCAGCACCGTCCGGATCGGCCTGGTGCGCCCGCGTTCGGCGGCCAGGTCCTGCAACGCGCGCCACTGCGCGGCGAGTTTCTCCGCGCCCATGCCCACCGGCAGCCACCCGTCGGCGTGGTCGACCAGCCGACGCTGAGCCCGCCCCGGGCCCGCCGCCAGCAGGATCGGGATCGGCCGGACGGGCTTGGGACCCACGACCGCCGAGGCGATCCTCGTGACCCGGCCGTCGTACGACACCGGGTCCGGGCCCCAGACCGCGCGGCACACCCCGACCAGCTCGTCCAGGGCCGCGCCGCGCTCCTCGAACGGGCGCACCGACGACGCCGCGTACTCGTCGTGCGACCAGCCCGTGCCGAAGCCCGCGAGCACCCGGCCGCCGCTGGCCGCGTCCAGCGTGGCGAGCGCCTTGGCGAGTCGGAACGGCATGTGCAGCGGCGCGACCAGCACACTGCTGCCCAGCTCGACCCGTTCGGTGGCCGCCGCGGCGAGCGTGAGGGTGACCAGCGGTTCGGCCACCCCGCGGTACCCGTCCGGCCAGGGCAGGCCCTCGACGCCGTACAGGCCCTGGGTGGCGGGTTCGGGGACGAGGAGCCGCTCGTAGACCCAGAGGCTGTCGTAGCCGATCGCCTCCGCGGTGCGTGCCACGTCCGGCACGTCCCGGCCGAGGTCGTACTTCCGGTTCTGCGGAAGACCGAGTCCGAGCTTGGTCGCCATGCCCAACTGCTCCTTCGACACAGGGTGCGGTTCTGTCGAACGTACAACGCGCATGAGGCGGTTGAGACGTCCGGCGCCGGGATCAGGTCACCGGCGCGGCGGATCGGTGCGGCAGCGGGGTCAGCAGCATGCGGCCCGCCAGACCGACCGCCGCGTCCAGGCGCTCGGCGAACTCCCCGGCCAGGCCGGGCAGTGTGCGCAGCGCCCACAGGGCCCGCGCCGCCGACCAGGCGGCCTCCCGGGCGCGTTCCAGGCTCCAGGAGCCGAGCAGATGGGCCAGCGGATCGGCGATCCGGAACAGGTCGGGACCCGGCGTCAGCTCGTCGCGGATGCGTTCCTCCAGCGATCCGAGCAGCTCGCCCACGCGGTCGAACTCGTCCTCCAGAGCGCCTGGTTCGCAGTCGAGCGTACGACAGGCGTCCACGACGGCGAGCGCCAGATCGTGGCCGATGTGCGCGTTGATGCCCGCGAGCGCGAACTGCACGGGGCGTACCCCGGGATGGCGGCGGAGCTGGAACAGCGGCCGCCAGCAGGCCGGTGGGCGGCGCCCGTCGGCCACCGCGTCGACCGCCGTCAGATAGCGCTCCGCGAACCGGACGTCCAGCGTGATCGCGGCCCGCGGGTCCGCGAACTCCCCACGGTCGATGTGCCGGTCGACCTCCTCGGTCACCGTGAGGTAGACGCGGTTGAAGACCGCGATCCCGTCCCGCGCGTCCAAGGTCGCGTCCAGGGCGCGCATACGGGAGACCACGGTGTCTACGGAAGTGGTGAACTGTTCCAATTGCGCCATGGGGGCAGGGTCCCAGTCCTAGGCTCTGCGCAGTGCCGGCGGGCCCGACGCTTCCCCAGAACGGGGGAACGATCCCGTCGTGCGGGAGAGGGGATCAGCACCTTGGCAGGCTTACGTGCCCAGCGCCCGGCCGTGCGCGCGGACCGGCGCGGCCGCGCCGTCGGGCGGGGGAGCATGGTCGCGCTCGCGTCCGTGGTGGTGGCCGTCGCCACCGTGGCCGGGATGACGTCCGCGCCGGGCGGGGCCCGGGGTTCCGACGAGGCCCGGCCCGGCCCGACCGGTTCACCGACCCTGGCGTCGTGGCCGGCCGTGCCGCCGGTCCCGTCGGCCGGGGCCTCGTCCTCGCCGTTGCCCGAGCCGAAGGCGAAGGGGAGTCCCACCGCCTCCCCGACCGGCGCCCGGCGGGCCCGGCCGACCGCCGCCGTGTCGTCCCGCCTCTACCACCACCCCGACTCCCAGGTGGACGAGTGGGTCCACGACCATCCCGGCGATCCCCGCGCGGCCGTCATCGAGTCCCGGATCGCCGAACAGCCGGCGGCGGTGTGGTTCACCGACGCCGAGGCGACGGACACCACCGCGCGGGTCCGCGCGGTCACGGCGGCGGCCGCGGCCGCGGGCCGGGTGCCCGCCGTCGTGGTGTACGCGATCCCGGACCGCGACTGCGGCGGCGCCTCCGAGGGCGGGGCGTCCGACCTCGACGCCTACGACGGCTGGATCGACGACGTCGCCGCCGGGCTGGGCTCCGGCGAGGTCATGGTGGTGCTGGAACCCGACGCGGTCGCGCAGGCCGACTGCCTCTCCGCCGCCGACCGCGACGCCCGCTTCGCCTCGCTGGCCCGGGCCGGCCGGGTCCTGAAGAGCGCCGACCCGCGGGCCCGGGTCTACTACGACGCAGGCCACTCGGCCTGGAACCCCGCGGCGCAGCAGGCGGCGCTGCTCAGGCAGGCGGGTGCCGCGTCGGCCGCCTCCTCGGACGGCGTCTTCAGCAACGTCTCCAACTTCCACCGCACCGCCGACGAGATCGCCTACGACCGTGCGGTCCTCGACGCCCTCGGCGGGCCCGCGGACCTCGGCGCGGTGATCGACACCAGCCGCAACGGCAACGGCGCCCCGGCAGGCGGACAGTGGTGCGACCCGGACGGCCGGAGGATCGGCCGGGCGCCCACGCTGAGCACCGGCGAGGGACGCATCGACGCCTACCTGTGGGTGAAGCTGCCCGGGGAGTCCGACGGCTGCAAGGGAGAGCCGGGGACGTTCAGCGCCTCGTACGCCTACGACCTGGCGCGCTGACCGCCGTCGCCGCCACCGTCGTTGTCGTCGTACGCCGACGTGCCCGCGTCCAGCAGCGGTGTCTGGTACTTGAGGTGGGCCGGCGCGAAGGCGCGCAGCGCGTGGTAGCCGGTGATGACGACCAGGGTGCCGAGGGCGATCCCGCTCAGCGAGAAGTTGGCGGTGAACTTCATGCTGACGTTGCCGACGCCGATGATGATGCCCGCCGCGGCCGGCACCAGGTTCAGCGGGTTGCGCAGGTCCACCCTGCCGTTCAGCCAGATCTGGGCGCCGAGCAGCCCGATCATGCCGTACAGGATCACGGTGATGCCGCCGAGCACCCCGCCCGGGATCGCCGCGACGACCGCGCCGAACTTCGGGCACAGACCGAACAGCAGGGCGAAGCCGGCGGCGGCCCAGTAGGCGGCGGTCGAGTAGACGCGGGTCGCGGCCATCACGCCGATGTTCTCGGAGTACGTGGTGTTGGGCGGACCGCCCACCGCGGTCGACAGCATGGAGGCCGCGCCGTCCGCCGAGATCGCCGTGCCGAGCTCGTCGTCCAGCGGGTCGCCGGTCATCTCGCCGACCGCCTTGACGTGTCCGGCGTTCTCGGCGACCAGCGCGATGACGACCGGCAGCGCGACCAGGATCGCCGACCACTGGAACGACGGCCCGTGGAACGACGGCAGCCCGATCCAGTCGGCCTTGCCGACGCCGGACAGGTCCAGCCGCCAGTGGTCGGTGACCTTGCCGCTCGCGTCCACCGAGTGGATCTTCCCGAAGACCGCGTCGAAGGCCCAGGAGATGCCGTATCCGAAGACCAGGCCCAGGAAGATCGCGATGCGGGACCAGAAACCACGCAGACAGACGACCGCCATACCGGTGAACAGCATCACCAGCAGGGCCGTCCACTGGTCCTGCGGCCAGTAGGTGGAGGCGGTGACCGGGGCGAGGTTGAAGCCGATCAGCATCACGACCGCGCCGGTCACGATCGGCGGCATCGCGGCGTGGATGATCCGCGCCCCGAAGCGCTGCACGGCCAGTCCGACCAGGAACAGGGCGACACCGACGACGAAGACCGCGCCGGTCACCGTGGCGCTGGTGCCGCCCTGGGCGCGGATCACCGCGGCGACCCCGACGAAGGACAGCGAACAGCCCAGATAGCTGGGCACCCGGCCGCGGGTCGCGAGCAGGAAGATCACGGTGGCGACGCCGGACATCATGATCGCGAGGTTCGGGTCCAGGCCCATCAGGACGGGGGCCACGAAGGACGCGCCGAACATCGCCACCACGTGCTGGGCGCCCAGCCCGACCGTGCGGGGCCAGGACAGCCGCTCGTCGGGCCGGACCACCGCGCCCGGCGCCGGAGTGCGTCCGTCCCCGTGCAGTTTCCAGCGGACACCGAGATCCATGGTGCGGGTTCGCTTTCGTCGGAAGGTACGACCGTCCGCACCATTGTCGAGGAGGGGGCTGGGCAGGGCCTTTCCTGGGAGACCGGCCGGGTGGGGTGGGCGGGGGCCGCCCCGGCCCGCCTTCTGAGCGTCCGCTTAGGATGGACGTAAGCGTCTCAACTGTGTCAGGAGCACCACCCGTGACCGCCGAAGCCCCGACTGCCCCCGCCCTCTCCTACGGCCGACTCGTCCCCGTCACCGTCCACTTCGACGACCTCGACGCCCTCGGCCTGCTGCACAACGCCCGCTACCCGCTCATGGTCGAGCGCGCGTGGAGCGAGCTGTGGCAGGAGCACGGCATCCGCTTCGACGGCGACTGGGCGGCGGCCGGGGACGCCTGCAACGCGGTCCGGGAACTCCGGATCAGCTACGACGCCCCGGTCACCCGGACCGGCACCTACGCCGTCCACCTCTGGCTGGAACGGCTCGGCAACACCGGTCTGACGTACGGGTTCCGGTTCTGCTCGGCCGACGGGGCGGTGACCTACGCCCAGGGCGCCCGGGTACTGGTCCGGCTGGACGCGGCGACGCTGCGGCCCGCGCCCTGGAGCGAGCGGTTCAGGGCCGCGGGTCGGGAACTGCTGCGGCCCGCGGACTGACCGTGGGCCGGTCGCGCTCACCGGCCCGCAGCACGCCCGCGAACACGGCGAGCCCGCAGGACAGCGCGGTCACCAGGCAGAACGACACCATCAGGCTGGTCGCCTGGGCGACCCCGCCGATCAGGCTCGGCGCGATCAGCCCCGAGGTGTAGGTGATCGTCGCGACGCCCGCGATGGCCTGGCTGGGGTTCGGGCCGCTGCGGCCCGCCGCCGCGAAGCACAGCGGTACGACGACCGCGATACCGAGCCCCATCAGCGCGAACCCGCCCATCGCCACGGCCGGATGGCCGGCCACCACGACGAGCAGCCCGCCGAGCGTGGCCAGGACGCCGCCCGCGCGGACCGTGCGCACCGCGCCGAAGCGGTCCACCGCCGCGTCCCCGAGGATCCGGGCCGCCGCCATGGTCAGCATGAAGCCGGTCGTCGAGGCCGCCGCGAGGCCCGCCGACGCCTCCAGCCGGTCCCGCAGGTACACCGCCGACCAGTCCAGGCTGGCGCCCTCGGCGAACACCGCGCAGAAGCCGACCGCGCCGATCAGCAGCGCCGACCGCGGCGGCAGCGCGAACCGCGGCGGCGGCTCCTCGTCCTCGGCCGGCTGGAGGTCCAGCACCCAGCGGCAGGCGAGCACGCCGAGCAGGGTGAGGATCACGGAGGCCGCCGCGAAGTGCAGGCGCGCGTCCGAGCCGAGGTGGGCGGCGAGCGTGCCGGCCGCCGAGCCGATCAGGGCGCCCGCGCTCCACATGCCGTGCAGCCCGGACATGATCGACTTGTCGAGCAGCCGCTCGACCTCGACGCCCAGCGCGTTCATCGCGACGTCCGCCATGCCCGCGCTCGCCCCGTAGACGAACATCGCCAGGCACAGCGTGTACAGATTGGTCGCCAGGCCGGGCAGGATCAGCGACACCGTCCACATAGCGATCAGAAGGCGCAGGGCGTTGCGGCTGCCGAGGGTGTGGCTGATCCGGCCGGCCAGCGGCATGGAGCAGGAGGCGCCGAACGCCGTGAAGGCCAGGGCGAGCCCCAACTGGCCGGTGCTGAGCGAGGCGTGGTCCTGGATCCAGGGCACCCGGGTCGCGAACGAGCCGGTGACGGCGCCGTGCACGGCGAACACGGCCGCCACGGCGTACCGGGCGCGCCGCACCTCGGACGCCTCGTAGACCACTGCACTCATTGTCGGGCCCCTCCCGGACGTGTGTACCCCTGTAGTGGATCGCCGTAGCGCCGACGTAAACTATCAGGAACCCTGCCTGATAGAAAGGGTTCATCAGGCCTCGCGAGGCGAGGGGCAGGTGCCCGCCGTGCGGCCGCGTCGATCTGGGAGGATTCCCGGCATGCCCGCATCCCCGAGCACCGCCCGGGCCATCAACGACCGGCTCGCCCTGCGGCTGTTGCAGGAAGGCCCGTTGACGGCAGGGCAGTTGAAAGAGCGCACCGGTCTGTCCCGGCCGACCGTCGCCGACCTCGTCGAGCGCCTCACCGTCTCCGGCCTGATCTCGGTGGTGGGCGAGTCCGGGGAGCAACGGCGCGGTCCGAACGCGCGGTTGTACGGCATCGTCGCCGACCTCGCCCATCTCGCCGCGCTGGACGTGCGCACCGAGAGCGTCGCCGTGGTCGTCTCCGACCTGCTCGGCGAGGTGCTCGCCGAGGCGTCGGTGCCGATCGGCGGCGACACGGACACCGGGCCGGCCCTCGAACGGGCGGTCGCGCTGGTCGAACGGGTCGCGAAGGAGGCCGGTGTCGACCGGCTGCACACGGTCGGCATCGGCGCCCCCGGCCTCATCGCGCCGGCCACCGGTGAACTGCGCGACTCCACGGGGCTGCCCGAATGGCACCGCCGCCTGGTGGCCGCGCTCCAGGAGCGGTTCCCGGACGCCCGGGTCCTGGTCGAGAACGAGACCAACCTCGCCGCCCTGGCCGAGCAGCGCGACGGCGCGGCCCGCGACCGCGACACCTTCGTGCTGCTCTGGCTCGGCCACGGCACCGGCGCGGCCGTGGTGCTCGACGGCGTCCTGCGCCGGGGCGCCTCCGGCGGGACGGGGGAGATCGGCTTCCTGCCGGTGCCGGGGACCGGCGGGCTCCCCTCGGCCACGGGCTGCGACGGCGGCTTCCACGCCCTGGTGGGGTCGGAGGCGATCACCGGCCTCGCCGCGGAGCACGGCATCCTCGCCGCGCCGGCCGCCCACGAACCGCGGGCCGCCGCCGTCGTCGCCGAGGCGGTCTCCACGTCCGGCGCCGCCGCCGACCGCTTCCTGGACGCCCTGGCCGGCCGGATCGCCGTCGGCGTCGCCTCCGTCGCCGCCGTGCTGGACCCGGGCTGCGTGGTCCTCGGCGGCGAGGTGGGGCGGGCCGGGGGCGAGGTGCTGGCCGCCCGGGTCGCGGAGCGGATCCGCACGATGTCCCCGCTGCCGACGGAGGTGCGGGCCGGCCTGCTGGGCGGTGCGGCGGTGCTGCGGGGGGCGCTGCTGACGGCGCGCGAGTCGGCCCAGCGGCAACTGTTCGGACCGGGGGAGCGGTAGCGCGCCCGGCCGAGGGCCGGGGCGTGCGCGGGTGGGGCGGCCCGGCGGCGGGCAAGGGCCGTCGTCACCGCCGCCGGGCATCGGTCGAACCCTAAAAAGGACTAGACCACTGCGTCAATAGGTATGGACCATGTGCGGGTCGGTCCCAAGTGGCCTGGGGTGACGGGGGATTGGGTCCCGTAGGGCCGTTCGAGAAGTCCAGTGACGTCACTTGTGAGCGACCCCACACGAGTCGTCCGCATGGACACCGATCGGCCGTGGCAGACTGGCCCTGTACCTAAAGCAGCGCACTCCGGGGTCGGTGAAAGTCCGAACCGGCGGTTACAGTCCGCGACCCGGTCGCTTCCAGCGGCCGGTTGACCAGGTGAAATTCCTGGACCGACGGTTAAAGTCCGGATGGGAGGCAGTGCGCGGCGGGCGGGCATTCGTGCGCGCCGCCGTATGTGCTCGTCCGTGCGGACGAGTCTGTCCGGCGTCGCCCCCGGTGCCGTAGTCCGTACTTTCTGTCGTCCTCGACAGGCCCCGGAGTCCGTGCCCCTATGTGGCAGGAGGACCCGGGAAGTGTTCACCGGAATCGTCGAAGAGCTGGGCGAGATCACCGCCGTCGAGAACCTCGGCGACGCCTCGCGCTTCCGGCTGCGCGGCCCCGTCGTGACCGAGGGCGCGAAGCACGGCGACTCCATCGCCGTGAACGGTGTCTGTCTCACCGTCGTCGAGCACGAGGGTGACGAGTTCACCGCCGACGTCATGGCCGAGACCCTCGACCGCTCCAGCCTCGGCGCCCTGGGCGTCGGCTCCCGCGTCAACCTCGAACGCCCCACCGCCGTCGGCGCCCGCCTCGGCGGGCACATCGTGCAGGGCCACGTCGACGGCACCGGCGAAGTCCTGGCGCGCACCCCCTCCGAGAACTGGGAGATCGTGAAGGTCTCGCTCCCCGCGGACCTCGCGCGCTACGTCGTCGAGAAGGGCTCCATCACGGTCGACGGCATCAGCCTCACCGTCGTCGACGCGGGCCCCGACCACTTCACCGTCAGCCTCATCCCCACCACCCTCGCCCTGACCACGCTCGGCCTCAAGCAGCCCGGCGACCCGGTCAACCTCGAGGTGGACGTCGTCGCCAAGTACGTCGAGCGCCTGCTCGCGGCCGGTCAGGGGGTCACCCGGTGAACTGGCTGAACTCCGAGGCCTTCGTCCTGCTCGACCAGCACATCAAGTGGTCGGACATGATAGGCAACGTGATCGGGCTGATCGCCCTCGCCTTCGGCTGGCGGCGCTCCCTGTGGAGCTGGCCCGCCCAGTTCGTCTCCGGCCTCATCCTGTTCGCGGCCTTCGCCACCGCCCACCTCTCCGGCAGCGCGGGCAAGCAGGTCGTCGTCATGGTCGTCGCCGTCTACGGCTGGTGGCAGTGGAACCGCGGCAAGGGCCAGGGCGAGGACGGCCACATCGCCGTACGCTTCGCCACCTGGCGCGAGCGCGCGGTCCTGGTCGCGGCCGCCGCCGTCGGCACCGTCGCCGTGGCCCTGCTCTTCAAGGCCTACCCGTCCCTGTCCTGGGACCCCTGGCCGGACGCCTACATCTTCGTCGGCACCGTCGTCGCGATGTACGCCCAGGCCCGCGGCATGGTCGAGTTCTGGTTCGCCTGGCTGCTCGTCGACGTCGTCGGCGTCCCCCTGAACTTCGCCAACGGCTTCGCCTTCTCCGGATTCGTCTACGTCATCTACGGCGCGCTCGTCCTGTGGGGCATGCGCGACTGGTGGCTGCGGTCCCGCCGGGGTCCCCAGCCCGCTCTGGAAGGAGCACCGGCATGAACGCGGCACCTTTCCCGTACAGCACCGACGGCCCCGACGGCGTCGAGGACTTCGCGCTCGACCCGATCGAGCAGGCCATCGCCGACATCGCGGCCGGCCGCCCGATCGTCGTCGTCGACGACGAGGACCGCGAGAACGAGGGCGACCTCGTCGTCGCCGCCGAGAAGGCCACCCCCGAGATCGTCGCCTTCATGATGACCGAGTGCCGCGGCCTGATCTGTGCCCCCATGGAGGGCGAGGAACTCGACCGGCTCCGGCTCCCGCAGATGGTCGAGGACAACACCGAGTCCATGAAGACCGCGTTCACCGTCTCCGTGGACGCCTCCGCCGAGCACGGCGTGAGCACCGGCATCTCGGCCGCCGACCGCGCGACCACCCTGCAACTCCTCGCGAGCGGCACCGCGCAGCCCACCGACCTCGTCCGCCCCGGCCACATCTTCCCGCTGCGCGCCCGGCCGGGCGGCGTCCTGGCCCGCAACGGCCACACCGAGGCCGCCGTCGACCTCGCCCGGCTGGCCGGACTGCGCCCGGCCGGCGCGATCGTCGAGATCGCCGGCGAGGACGGCCGGATGCTGCGGCTGCCCGAGCTGATCCCGTTCGCCCGCAAGCACGGACTGACGATCATCTCCATCGAGGACCTGATCGCCTACCGCCGCTCCGCCGAACCCACCGTCCGCCGCGAGGCCGAGACCCGACTGCCCACCGTCCACGGCACGTTCACCGCGTACGGATACCGCTCCACCGTCGACGGCGTCGAGCACGTCGCCCTGGTCCACGGCGACCTCGGCGACGGCGAGGACGTCCTGGTCCGCGTCCACTCCGAATGCCTCACCGGCGACGTCTTCGGCTCCCAGCGCTGCGACTGCGGCCCCCAGCTCGACACGTCCCTGGAACGCATCCAGAGCGAGGGCCGGGGCGTGGTGGTCTATCTGCGCGGACACGAGGGCCGCGGCATCGGCCTGCTGTCCAAGCTGCGCGCCTACGAGCTCCAGGAACGCGGCCACGACACCCTCGACGCCAACCTCGAACTCGGCCTGCCCGCCGACGCCCGCGACTACGGAGCCGGCGCGCAGATCCTCACCGACCTCGGGGTGCGCGGCGTACGCCTGATGACCAACAACCCCGACAAGACCGCCGCGCTGGAGCGCCACGGCATCGAGGTCACCGGCCGCGAGCCGATGCCCGTGCAGGCGGGCGAGCACAACCTCCGCTACCTGCGCACCAAGCGGGACCGGATGGGGCACGACCTGCCCTGGCTGGACGCGCCCACCGCGTCCACCTGCGGCAACCAGTAACAGACAGCACGAAGGAGAGACGTGAGCGGCAAGGGTGCACCGGAACTGTCCGTACGCAACGTGGGGGACCTGCGGGTCGCCGTCATCGCGGCGCAGTGGCACGAGAAGGTGATGGACGGTCTGGTCGACGGCGCGCTGCGCGCCCTGCACGACCTCGGCATCGACGAGCCGACCCTGCTGAGGGTCCCCGGCAGCTGGGAACTCCCGGTCGCGGCCAAGGTCCTCGCGGGCCGCGGCTACGACGCGGTCGTCGCCCTCGGCGTCGTCATCCGTGGCGGCACGCCCCACTTCGAGTACGTGTGCCAGGGCGTCACCCATGGCCTCACCCAGGTGTCCGTCGAGACCGGTGTCCCCGTCGGCTTCGGCGTGCTGACCTGCGACACCGAGGAACAGGCACTGGACCGGGCGGGCATCGAGGGCTCCAGCGAGGACAAGGGCCACGAGGCGGTGACCGCGGCGGTGGCGACCGCGGCCGTCCTGCGTTCAGTATCCGAACCCTGGCACTGAGGTACCGGCGGGACCGCGTAGGGTGAGGACCACCATGTCCAAGAAGACTTTCGAGGAGCTCTTCACCGAGCTCCAGCACAAGGCCGCCACCGCCGACCCCGCCACCTCCCGCACCGCCGAGCTGGTCGGCAAGGGCGTCCATGCCATCGGCAAGAAGGTCGTCGAGGAGGCCGCCGAAGTCTGGATGGCCGCCGAGTACGAGGGCAAGGAGGCAGCCGCCGAGGAGATCTCGCAGCTGCTCTACCACGTCCAGGTGATGATGGTCGCCCGGGGGATCTCCCTGGACGACGTCTACGCCCACCTCTGAGCCGCACCCGCACCACCGTCCCCGTACGAAACTCCCCGTACGGCACTCCCGTACGACCGAGCGAAGGAAGCCGACCTCATGCTGCGCATCGCCGTCCCCAACAAGGGTTCCCTGTCCGGACCTGCGGCGGAGATGCTGCATGAGGCCGGCTACCAGCAGCGCCGGGAGTCCAAGGAGCTGCGGATCGTCGACCCGGTCAACGAGGTCGAGTTCTTCTACCTCCGCCCCCGCGACATCGCGATCTACGTCTCCTCCGGCCGCCTCGACATCGGCGTCACCGGCCGCGACCTGCTGGTCGACTCCGCCGCCGGGGCCGAGGAGATCCTGCCGCTCGGCTTCGCCCGCTCCACCTTCCGCTTCGCCGCCAAGCCCGGCACCGCGAACACCGTCCAGGACCTCAAGGGCCGCACGGTCGCCACCTCCTACGAGGGCATCGTCGCGGGTTACCTCGCCGACCAGGGCGTCGACGCCTCCGTGGTCCACCTCGACGGCGCCGTCGAGACCGCCATCGAACTCGGCGTCGCCGAGGTCATCGCGGACGTCGTCGAGACCGGCACCTCGCTGCGCAACGCGGGCCTGGAGGTCTTCGGCGACCCCATCATGAAGTCCGAGGCCGTCGTGATCCGCCGCACCGGCGCGGACGTCGAGGAGCCCAAGGTCCAGCAGTTCCTGCGCCGCCTCCAGGGCGTCCTGGTGGCCCGGACGTACGTGATGATGGACTACGACTGCCGGGTCGAGCAGCTGGAGAAGGCCGTCGCGCTGACCCCCGGCCTGGAGTCCCCGACCGTCTCCCCGCTGCACAACGAGGGCTGGGTCGCCGTCCGCGCGATGGTCCCGTCCAAGGAGGCCCAGCGGATCATGGACGACCTGTACGACATCGGCGCGCGGGCCATCCTGACCACGGCCATCCACGCCTGCCGCCTCTGAGTCCGGGAAAACGCACACCGATGTCCGACCTGCCCAGCCTGCCCGTCACCTTCCGGCCGGGCCGCACCCGCGCCGTGCTGCTCGGCGCCGGTGTCGCGATCTTCGTGGTCATCTCCGCGGTCGCGATGCTGCTGGAGCAGCTCGGCCCGGGGGAGCGGCTCAGCTTCGTCCTCACCGGAGCCGTCATCTTCTGGGTGCTGGCCCTGCTAGCCCGGGTGCGGGTCGTCGCCGACGACTCCGGCGTCACCGTGGTCAACATCGCGAGCAGGCGCCGCCTGGCCTGGGCGGAGATCCTCCGGGTGAATCTGCGGGCCGGCGACCCCTGGGTCTACCTCGACCTCAGCGACGGCACCAGCCTGCCCGCGCTCGGCATCCAGCCCGGCATCGCCAGGCAGCGGGCCGTCGCCGACGCGCGCACCCTGCGCATGCTCGTCGAAGCCCGCTCGATCCGCGACCCGGAGCAACATCAGGGCTGACTCGGGGCCGTCCACCCTGCCGCACGGGCCGGTGTCTTGATTAATCTGGTGGCGGAGGCGCTTTCGCTGCGCCTCCGCCCCTGTGGTGCCGTCCCGGCACACAGGGGATTCCTGCAACCCGAGGAGTGACCCTCTCCGGCGATGGACGGATCGTCCTGTAGTACCTGCGCCGCCCCCTGCCGACATAGCGCGGACCGTGTCCGTGTCCGTGCGGAGGCGGCGGCATCATGACCATCTCCCTGCTGCTCCTCGGAGCGGCTTTTGTGCTCATCCTCGCCAACGGTTTCTTCGTCGCGGCCGAGTTCGGCCTCGTGACGGTCGAACGCCCGGAGGCCGAGAAGGCCGCCGCCGACGGCGACCGACGGGCCCGTACGGTCGTCGAGTCGCTCAAGGAGCTGTCCTTCCAGCTCTCCGGCACCCAGCTCGGCATCACCATCACCTCCCTGGTCGTCGGCATGCTCGCCGAGCCCGCGCTCGCGCGGCTGCTGCACGGCCCGTTCACCGCGCTCGGCGTGCCCGAGGGCGCGGCGTCCGGGGTCGCCGTGGTCGTCGGCATGCTGCTGGCGGCGGCCGTGCAGATGGTGATCGGCGAACTCGTGCCCAAGAACTGGGCGGTGTCCAAGCCGCTCCAGGTCGCCCGGTTCGTCGCGGGCCCGCAGCACGTCTTCGCCCGGCTGTTCCGGCCGGTCATCGCGGCGCTCAACGCCGTCGCCAACCGGCTCGTGCGCGCCCTGGGCATCGAGCCCGCAGAGGAACTGGCCTCCGCCCGCACCCCGGGCGAGCTCGTCTCGCTCGCCCGGCACTCGGCCCAGGCCGGCGCCCTGGAACAGGACACGGCCGACCTCTTCGTACGGACCCTGTCGCTGGGCGAGCTCACCGCGCAGCACGTCATGACCCCGCGGGTCAGGGTGAGCGCGCTCCAGTCGTCGGCGACCGCCGAGGACGTGGTCAATCTCACCCGGGCCACCGGCCTGTCCCGCTTCCCCGTCTACCGCGAGAAGATCGACGAGATCGTGGGCATGGTCCATCTCAAGGACGCCTTGGCGGTCCCCGCCCAGGACCGGCTGCGCACCCCCGTCGGCCGGATCGCCCGCCCGGCGCTGCTGGTGCCCGAGTCGCTGCCCGTGCAGCCGCTGCTGGCACGGCTGCGCAGCGAGCAGCCCATCGCGGTCGTCGTCGACGAGTACGGCGGCACGGCCGGCGTGGTCACCCTGGAGGACATCGTCGAGGAACTCGTCGGCGAGGTCCGCGACGAGCACGACGGCCAGGACCTGCCCGAGCTCGCCGCCGCCCCGCCCGAGGACGGCAGGCCCGCCTGGGACGTCGACGGAAGCTGCCGGGTGGACATCCTGCAGCGCATAGGCCTCGACGTGCCGGAGGGCCCGTACGAGACCGTCGCGGGCCTGGTCGCCGACCTGCTGGGCCGGATCCCGGCCCCCGGCGACCGGGCGGAGCTGCCGGGCTGGCGGCTGTCCGTGCGTCAGGTCGGGCACTACCGCGCCGAGCGGGTCCGCCTGGTCAGGACCGCCGCGGTGATGGAGGCGGCCCGATGAGCGTGCTCCAACTCGTCTTCGCGGCGCTGCTCGTGCTCGCCAACGGCTTCTTCGTCGGGGCCGAGTTCGCGCTGGTGTCCGTGCGCCGCAGCCAGATCGAGCCGCTCGGCACCGCCCGGGCCCGCCAGGTGCTCCACGGCCTGGAGCGGCTGCCGCAGATGATGGCCGCCGCCCAGTTCGGCATCACCGTCTGTTCGCTGACGCTGGGCGCGGTCGCCGAACCGACCGTCGCGCGGCTGCTGGAGCCGCTCTTCGAGGCGATCCACCTCCCGGCCGGTGTGATCCACCCCCTGGGGTACGTCATCGCGCTCGCGGCGGTGGTCTTCTTCCACCTCGTGATCGGCGAGATGGTCCCGAAGAACCTCGCGATGGCGGCCCCCGAGAAGGCGGCGCTGTGGCTCAGCCCCGGTCTGGTCGCCTTCGCCCGTCTGTGCCGGCCGATCACGGTGGCCCTCGGCGCCTGCGCCCAGGGCATCCTGAAGCTCTTCCGCGTCGAGCCCAAGGACGAGGTCGAGGCCGTCTTCACCAGCGAGCAGCTCAACCGGCTGGTGGAGGACTCCGGGCAGGCGGGCCTGCTCGACCCGGAGGAGCAGGAGCGCCTGGAGGACGCCCTCGAACTGGGTTCCCGCCCGGTCATGGACGTGCTGCTGCCGCGCGAGTCCCTGGTGACGGTCAGCCCTTCGGTCACCCCCGGACAGATCGTCGAGCTCACCGGCCGCACCGGCTACTCCCGGTTCCCGATCGCGGCGGAGAACGGCGCCTTCATGGGGTACCTGCACGTCAAGGACGTACTCGACGTGGAGGAGTCCCGGCGGGCGGTGCCGCAGCACATCTGGCGGCCCATGACGACCCTGCGGTCCGAACTGCCGCTGGACGACGCGCTCACGGTGATGCGGCGCGCGGCCACGCACCTGGCCCAGGTCGCCGATCCCACCGGGAAGGTGCTCGGCCTGGTCGCGCTGGAGGACGTACTGGAGCTGCTGGTCGGCGAGGTACGGGATCCCGCGCACCGCAAGGCCCCGGAGGCCAGGGTGGCCGAGCCGCGGGTGAGCACCGTCAAGATCCCGGTCCCGCTGGAGCAGGCGGGTCCCCCGTCCCCGGAGGGGGCCATGGCGAGCTGACGCGCGAGCGGGCCCGCGGGATCCGTCACAGGGCGGACGGATCCTGCGGGCCCCGGCCCGACAGCACCTCGCCGTACGCCTGCATCAGGTCGGGCAGCCGCAGCGTCGACAGGTCGTCGCGCGACAGGCTCCCCGGATACATCGACAGCCGCAGGTCCCGGTAGGCGCAGCTCTTCTCGTACAGCGTCCGCAGGAACCGCCCGTTGCCCAGTTCGTCGATCCAGCCCTGGTCGACCACGTGCCCGGCGATGGAACGCAGTTCGTCGAGCGCCTCCTCGTCCCACACGTCGCCGTTCTCGGCGGCCAGCACCTCGCCGATGGAGGTCAGTTCGAGCGGGCGGTACGAGGGGAAGTCGACCCGGGTGGTGAAGCGCGAGGACAGTCCGGGGTTGGCGGCGAGCAGCCGGTCCATGCCCTCCGGATACCCGGCCAGGATCACCACCAGGTGGTCGCGGTTGTCCTCCGCCCGTTTCAGCAGCACCTGGAGGGCCTCGTCGCCGTAGGCGTCGCCCTTGCCGTAGCCGGTGTTGGACAGGGAGTACGCCTCGTCGACGAAGAGGACGCCGCCGAGGGCCGAGTCGATCAGCTCGTTGGCCTTCACGGCCGTCTGGCCGAGGTACTCGCCGACGAGGTCGGCCCGCTGCGCCTCCACCAGATGGTCGCCGCCCAGCAGACCGAGGGCGTAGAAGACGCGGCCGAGGATGCGGGCCACGGTGGTCTTGCCGGTGCCGGAGGGGCCCGAGAAGACGAAGTGGCGTTTGGGCGGCTGCACCGGCAGGCCCTGCCCGGCCCGCAGCCGGGCCATGTTCAACTGCGCGGACAGGGCCTTCACCTGACGTTTCACCGGCTCCAGGCCCACCATGCGTTCGAGCTCGGCGAGCGCTTCCTCGAGTAACCCGGGGTCGGTGGGGCCGGCGGGCAGCGGCGAGGCGGAGACCGCGCTCTTCGCGCGCACCACCGGGTCGCCGGCCGACGGCAGGGGACCGGACGGCGGCAGGTCGGTCGCGGGGTACTTGAGGTCCCGGCCCTCGGCGCCGTACAGCGGGTCGAGCAGGTCGGGGCCGTCGACGGTGTCCTGCCCGGTGCCGGTGAGGGTGATCGCCGCGAGGTCGGCGTGGTCGTCGTAGCCGTCGCCCTCGGAGATCGCCGCGAGCCGGGCCGAGGTGTCCATGAAGGCCGGGTCGACCCGGTGCACCGCCCGGTACAGCGGGAGCGCGGCCGCCGACCGGCCCGTCCCCTCGTGGGCCCGCGCCAGCCAGTACCGCAGCTCCTTGCGCTGCGGCTGCTCGCTGCGACAGCGCATCAGGGCCGCCGACAGCAGGGGTTCGGCCTGCCCGTACATCTCCAGCCGGACCCGGGCCATCCCGCCGAACAGGCCGGCCTCGATGCCGAGCATGGGGTCGTCGATCAGTTGCTCGGTGTGCCGTACGAGCTGTTCCCAGTCCTTGACGAGGTAGGCGCGGCAGGCGTGCAGAAAGCGGACCTGGGGATCGGCGTCGACGGGCGGGAGTCCGGCGAGCGCCCGGTCCAGCTCCGGGACATGGCGGCCGTCGAGCCAGTGGGAGGCGTGCGCGAGCAGCAGATCGCGCGGGCTCTCCAGTACGGGCTGCACCCACCAGCCCAGCCAGTACCAGGAGTTGAGCGTGCGCCGGTGCCGGGCCCGCTGCTCGCCGAAACGCTCCCGGTGCCGGAACATCCGCAGCAGCGCGGTCGTGGTGTCGACGCGCAGCGCGTGCAGACCGAGCCAGCCGTCCGCCATCCCCGGGTCGATCCGCACCGCGGTGCGGAACTCCTCCTCCGCCTGCGGATAGGCCCCCATCGTGTAGGCGTCCACGCCTCGCGTCCAGGCGAGGTCGGCCGGGGCCTTCGGGCCCTGCGTGCCGAAGTCCATCACGTCACGTCCCCCACAAACCGTGCCCCCGTCGGTATGGACGCCGTCGGGCGGCGCCCGGCGGCGTCCTGGTCGAACCGCTGTGCCGCGGACCGGAGTTGCCAGGTGCGCGAAGCAGCCGTCCGTAGGTCGCACCAAGGGCATCGTACCTGCGGGGGCACGGCCCGCCGTAGGGTGCGGTACCGGCCGTTTGGCGAGGTGGGAGCGGACGGGACGGACCCCGGGGGTGGTCACCGAGCGTGAGCGGATCACGCCGCGCGGCAGCCGGTACGGGCCCGCGGAACCGGTTGCGGGCAGAACGAAGCCCCCGATCACGGGGGAACAACCGGGGGCTTCGCGTCAAGGGGCGGCGTGCAACGCCGCACATTGAGAACGTAAGACCTGTACGGGCGCCCGGTCAAGCCGAGTTGGGACACTCCCGGAAGTTCCCGCGCGGGGATCTTCACCGGTTCAGCACACTGCGGACGGTCCGTCACTGTGCGTGTTCTTCCGGTCCGGTTTCCTGGACCCGGCGGGTCCCGGCAGCACCTCGTACCCCTCCTGTCCCTGCCGCACCAGAAGGTCCGCGAACGGCCGGGAAGGGTCGTCGGCGAAGTGCCGTCGCTCCGCCACGACCCACCCGTCCCAGAAGCCCCGCTGCTCCTCGCCGTCCCGTGACCGGCCTCGCGCCCAGGACTCCGCCTCGGGCAAGTCCATCCACAGCAGCCGGGCCAGGTGCGGTCGCAGCGCGCGGCGTCCCGCGCCGACGCCCTCGACGAGGATCACCGGCGCCGGCGCAAGGGCGCGCGGCGCCCGGAAGCGCCGGGTGCGCCAGTCGTAGGGCGCGTAGTGCGCCTGTCCGCCCCGGCCGAGGGGCTCGATCACCTGGCTGCCCAGCCGCGCGGTCCACCCGAACAGTTCGTCGTGGCTGGCGATGTCGTCGAGGTGGAGGACCGGCGCGTCGCCGAGGGCGTGGGCCAGCCGTCCGGCGAACGTGGACTTTCCGGAGCCGGCGTGTCCGTCGACCCCGATCAGGCGGACCGGGCCGCAGGACGGGGGGAGGCTGCGGAGCCGGGAGGCGAGGTGCTGGATGGCCGTTCCTGGGGTGCGAGGGGCGGGTGTTCGGGGTTCGGGGTGCGAGGTGGGGGGGTTCGGGGGGAGCATGGGGTGCGCCTGCGGCCGTGGGAGTCCGGAAAAGTCTACGGCCGTCCCGCTCGCGCCGATGTGCCCACATCGCTCGTACGTCCGAACCGTCGCAGGTCATGTCAGTGGTTGAGACCAATATTGGTGGGCGCGGCATGGGCCGAAATGCTGGCAGGAGCATGTCGCCTGCGGCCATAGTGGGCCCACATCGTGCATGGGATCCGCCCCCCACTCGGACACCTGGGAGCCTTCCGCCTATGAGCAGAGCCGAACAGCCGTCCCGGAGAACCGTTCTGGCCGCAGCGGTCGCCGCCGCCGTGGCGGGCGGCGCGGGACCGGCCACCGCCGCCGACTCCGTACCCGCCGCTGCCGCACCCGGGGGACCCCCGGCGCGCGCGGTCGACTACCGCGCCTGGACCACGTACAGCCAGTGGCGCGAGGGCGCCGCCCGCGGCACCCGGCCCGTCGCGGGCGCCCGGCCCGGTCTGGAGATCGGCACCCCGGCCGGCACCTCCTCCTACACGGACCCGCACACCGGGACCACCGCGGCCTGGGAGTACGGGACCTGGACCTCCCCGGTCCACCCGCTCGCCGTCCCCGCCACCGAGGTCATCGCCTCGTGGAACGCCCGCACCCCGGCCGGCACCTGGCTCCAGATCGAACTCCGGGGCACGTACACCGACGGCACCGACACCCCCTGGTACGTGATGGGCCGCTGGGCCGCCGGTGACCAGGACATCAAGCGCACCTCCGTCGACGACCAGACCGACGGCAAGAGCACGATCTGGACGGACACCTTCTCCATCGACGACGCGGCGTCGGGCCTGCGCCTGGTCTCGTACCGGCTGCGGCTGACCCTGTACCGCAGGCCCGGCACCAAGCTCACCCCGAAGGTCTGGCGGATCGGTGCGATGGGCTCCGACATCCCCGACCGTTTCACGGTCCCCGCGTCCACGCCCGTGCGCGCCGGGGAGCTGGCCGTCCCGCGCTACTCGCAGGAGATCCACAAGGGTCAGTACCCCCAGTACGACAACGGCGGCGAGGCCTGGTGCAGTCCGACCTCCTCGCAGATGATCATCGAGTACTGGGGTCACCGGCTCACCCCGGAACAGCTGGCCTGGGTCGACCCGTCCTACGCCGACCCGCAGGTGTGCCACGCGGCCCGGAGCACCTACGACCACCAGTACAGCGGCTGCGGCAACTGGCCGTTCAACGCCGCCTACGCGGCCACCTTCAAGGACCTCCAGGGCGTCGTCACCCGGCTCGGATCCCTCGTCGACCTGGAGACGCTGATCGCGGCGGGCATCCCGGCCATAACGTCCCAGTCGTTCCTGAAGACCGAGCTGACCGGCGCCGGCTACGGCACCGCCGGACATCTCATGACGGTGATCGGCTTCACCGCGGACGGCGACGTGATCGCCAACGACCCGGCCTCGGCGGACGACGCGGCGGTCCGGCGCGTGTACAAGCGGTCCGAGTTCGAGAACATCTGGCTGCGGACCAAGCGCTACAACGCCTCGGGCAAGGTCGTCTCCGGCACCGGAGGGGTCTGCTACCTCTACTTCCCGGCGCACCCGACCCCGCGCCAGCGCGATGCCCTGGCGGCGGTCGGCGTCCGCTGATCCCGGGACCCGCCGGCCTCCGGCCTCTCACTCGACGGCCCCCGCCGACCCGGGGGCCGTCGGTGCTGTGACGGAACTCTCCACCGCAAAGGCCGCGGACGGTGGCAAGGTGGACGGACCGGTCGGGGGCGGCACGGGCCGGTGTGGGGGAGTTCGTCCCGTATCTCGTTCGTCCCGTACCCCGTTCGTCCCGTACCTCCGAGCGTAGTGAGAAGACATGACCGCACAGTCAGCCACCGCCGTCCGCGCCCGCACCGGCGGCCCCCGGGAAGACGGCCCGAAATTCCTCGAACACGCGCTGGGGTGGACCCTCGTCGTGGTGGTCGCGATGCTTGTCACCCAGCTCGGACTGCTGTGACCTGAGGCATACCCGAACCTGACATACTGCGGATGTTCCGCCGCCCGTAGGAGACCAGGGTCGAAATTGAATATCAGTCAACAGCGTGACACGGCCGTCCGTCCGCGGGCGCGCGGCACCGAGCGCTCACTGGCGCGCCGTGCCGAACTCATCGCCATCGGGCGTCGGCTGTTCGCCGACACGTCCTACGACGCGCTCTCGATGGACGACATCGCCCGGCAGGCGCACGTCGCCAAGGGGTTGATCTACTACTACTTCCAGTCCAAGCGCGGCTACTACCTGGCGATCATCCAGGACTCCGTCGCGGATCTGGTCTCCTACGCGGCGGGCGGGGTCGAACTGGGCCAGGTCGACCGGGTCCACCGCACCATCGACAGCTATCTGCGCTACGCCGAGCACAACCAGGCCGCCTATCGCACGATCGTCAGCGGCGGTGTCGGCTTCGACGCCGAGGTGCACGCCATCCGCGACGGCGTGCGCGAGGCGATCGTGGCGACCATCGCCGACGGGGCGTACGGCCGCACCGACATCGCGCCGCTGGCCCGGATGGGGCTGGTCGCCTGGGTGTGCGGCGTGGAGGGGGCGGCCCTCGACTGGATCGACCGTCCCGAGCTGTCCCGCGCGACCATGGGCGAGCTGCTGGTCAAGTCGCTCGGCGGCACCCTGCGCGCCATCGAGGAGCTCGACCCCGCGTATCCGGCTCCGGCGCCCGCCCGCCGGGACGCCTGACGGGCCGCGCGGACGACCGCCCGGGTGCCGCAGGTGCGGGTCCGTCGTCCGGCCGGGGCTGCTCGTGATGCGCCGGACCGGCGTTCGTGATGCGGTGAGAGGTGCCGGGGCGGGTGTCCGGTCGTACGTCCCGGGCCCTGCCTCTGTGTCGGGTGTCCCGTCTCCTCGTGGAGGAAGAAGTGTGCGTCGATCGGCATGGACACGGCGAACGCGCCCGCGGTCGAGCCTAGTTGGACTGGACCGATGAGGTCAATGGTCCAGACCGGTCCCGGGCATTCGATCATGGACGGAAATTCTTGAAGTAAGCGGTCGTTAACTGGTGACTGGGTGTCCCCGATCGGGCATACTCACAGCGCACAGCCGCTGGTCAGCCGCTTCCGCGACCCGGAAGCAGGCGCGGCGGCGGTACCGAGAAAGACCTGGCGGAGCCGCCCACACCCAAGGCGTACATCCGCCGATGTGCCCGACAGGGAGGAGAGCGTCGCCATGCTGGAGCGCGCCCCGCAGCCGGTGGAACGGCAACTGCCCACGGACGAGGCCCGGGATCTGATCTCGCTCGTCCGCGACATCGCGCAGCGCGAGATCGCACCGAAGGCGGCCGAGGAGGAGGACGCCGGACGCTTCCCCCGCGAGGTCTTCACCCTGCTCTCCGGATCGGGTCTGCTCGGTCTGCCCTACGGCAGCGAGTACGGCGGCGGCGAGCAGCCCTACGAGGTCTACCTCCAGGTGCTGGAGGAGCTCAGCGCGGCCCGGCTGACCGTCGGCCTCGGCGTCAGCGTCCACACCCTGGCCTCCTACGCCGTCGCGGCCTACGGCACCAAGGAGCAGCAGGTCGAACACCTGCCCGCGATGCTCGGCGGCGGTCTGCTGGGCGCCTACTGCCTCTCCGAGCCGTCGTCCGGCTCGGACGCCGCGTCCCTGCGCACCAGGGCGGTGCGGGACGGCGACGAATGGGTGATCACCGGCACCAAGGCCTGGATCACCCACGGCGGGGTCGCCGACTTCTACACGGTCATGGCCCGCACCGGCGAGGACGGCGCGCGCGGGATCACCGCGTTCCTGGTGCCGGCCGACGCCGAGGGCCTGAGCGCCGCGGCGCCCGAGAAGAAGATGGGCATGAAGGGCTCGCCCACCGCGCAGGTCAACTTCGACGGCGTACGGGTCCCCGACGCCCGGCGCATCGGCGAGGAGGGCCAGGGCTTCGCCATCGCGCTGTCCGCGCTCGACTCCGGCCGGCTCGGCATCGCGGCCTGCGCGATAGGCGTGGCCCAGGCCGCGCTCGACGCGGCGGTCGAGTACGCCACCGGACGGCGGCAGTTCGGACGGCCGATCGCCGACTTCCAGGGGCTGCGCTTCATGCTGGCCGACATGGCCACGCAGATCGAGGCGGGCCGGGCCCTGTACCTGTCGGCGGCACGACTGCGGGACGCGGGGCGGCCGTTCGCGAAGCAGGCGGCGATGGCCAAGCTGCACTGCACCGACACCGCGATGAAGGTCACCGTCGACGCCGTCCAGGTCCTCGGCGGCTACGGCTACACCGCGGACTTCCCCGCCGAGCGCTACCTGCGCGAGGCCAAGGTCCTCCAGATCGTCGAGGGCACCAACCAGATCCAGCGCATGGTCATCGCCCGTCACCTCGCGGGTCCGGAGACCCGCTGAACTGACCCGGCCGCACCTGCGGGGCCGCCAGCCTGACCCACTCCGGGTCGTGGCGGCCCGGCAGGGTGCGGCCCCGGTCGGCCCAGGCGCGCATCAGGGCACGGTAGATGGGCGGGTCCTGGGGCTGTGGGGGTGGCAGCGGAACCGATTCCGCGGGTGCCGGGACGAACACCCGGCGCGTGACTGCGGGCACCGACTGGGCAAGGGTCATACCAGGGCAACGCGACGGCGGCGGGCAGGTCACCTTCCCGCACAATCGACCCTCAGTTCGCCGTGTGCCCCCGAGGCCGGGATGCCGTGCGCAGGGCTGTCGCCGCGCATCCGACGCACCGTCGACCGTGTTGCTTCCAGGGCGGTATGCCCAACTCACCGGCCACACGCCGAGGTTCAGGACTGCCACGTCCGGATGCGCGACGCGTGGGCGCGCCGGTGCCGTGCGGAGGATCGGTGGATCGCCTGCCGCCGGGCGCACTTCGGCGGGATCGCCGTCCCGGTGGATCCGGGCACACCGAACCCGCACCACGGCAGCCTGCGGGCCATGGTGCAGGGCGGCTACGGGGATGGAGCGAGGGGCCTCAGGCGGCCCGGCGCATCACCGGCACGCGCATCGGGCGCGAGCCCGGGCCGCCGACGTGCGAGAAGGGCTGCGTCCGCCAGTCGAGTCCCTGGGGAAGCGTCAACAGCAGTGCGGTGTCCTGCTCCTGGGGTTCGATGGACTCGTCCGCGGGCTGCGCCGCGGAGGCCTCCCGGCCGGTACCGGCGCACACCGTGAGCCCGAAGGGGTTCCACGGTGAGGCGCACAGCGCGTGCTCCGGCAGGAACTCCTCGTCCGCCAGCAGGGCGATGGGCTGCGCGCAGTCCGGGCAGACCACCCGGAACATCTCGAAGGTGTCGTACGCGTCGAACTCGTCGCCGTCGAAGTCGTCGGGTTCGACGCCCTCCGGCGCGGGCTCGACGACGGGCTGCTGCCGCTTGGCAAAAGTACGACCAGGGCGCTTAAGACTCTGCATGGGATTCTCCCCCTCGGGCTGGGCCGTGAAGGCACTGCGGCCTCGACCACAGCAAGCACTTCCCGTCCGATCTCGGCGGTAATCGCGAGACCGGCACGGAGACGGTCCGGGTGCTGTGGTGTTCGTCACATGCCGCTCGCAGATGCCCCGTGCGGGGGACCGCGGGTGCCCCGCGCGCGGGACCCGTCCCCCGCCGGGCGTCGCCGTCCGGCGCCCCGGCGGCGCTCCTTCACATCACGAACCGGGTATGACCTGGGCTGCTCGGGTATCGGAGGAGATCAAGCGCCCTGTAGGTTCTTGCGCCATGGAGGAGCTCGACCGTCAGATCGTGCAGCTGCTCGTCAAGGACGGGCGGATGAGCTACACGGACCTCGGCAAGGCCACCGGCCTGTCCACGTCCGCCGTGCACCAGCGGGTGCGCCGGCTGGAACAGCGCGGCGTGATCCGCGGCTACGCGGCCGTCGTCGACCCCGAGGCCGTCGGGCTGCCCATGACCGCCTTCATCTCGGTGAAACCCTTCGACCCCAGCGCGCCCGACGACATCGCCGACCGCCTCGCCGAGGTCCCCGAGATCGAGGCCTGCCACAGCGTCGCGGGCGACGAGAACTACATCCTCAAGGTGCGTGTGGCGACCCCGCACGAGCTGGAGGAGCTGCTGGCCCGGCTGCGCTCCCTGGCGGGCGTGTCCACCCGGACCACCGTGGTGCTCTCGACACCGTACGAGGCCCGGCCGCCGCGCATCTGACCCACCTGCGTGCAGCGCCGCCGCGGCGAGGCGCGAGACTGTTCACATGAGTGAGCGCACCGCCGAACCGAAGACCGTCCTGCTCCGCCGAGGAGAGGTCCACAGCCCCGCCGACCCCTTCGCGACCGCGATGGTCGTCGAGCGCGGCCAGGTCGCCTGGGTCGGTTCCGAGGGCGCCGCCGACGCCTTCGCCGACGGTGTCGACGAGGTGGTCGACCTGGACGGCGCCCTGGTCACCCCGGCCTTCACCGACGCCCATGTGCACAGCACCGCCACCGGCCTCGCGCTGACCGGCCTGGACCTGTCGTCCGCGCCCTCCCTGGCGGCGGCGCTCGACCTGGTGCGGGACTTCGCCGCCCGCCGCCCGGACGACCGGGTGCTGCTCGGCCACGGCTGGGACGCCGCACGCTGGCCCGAACGGCGGGTCCCCCGACGGGACGAGCTGGACGAGGCAGCGGGCGGCCGGCCGCTCTACCTCAGCCGGATCGACGTCCACTCGGCCGCCGTCACCACCGCCCTGCTCGACCTGGCGCCGCGCGCGCGCACCGAGCCCGGCTTCGCGGACCGGGAGCCCCTCACCCGCGCGGCCCACCACGCCGTGCGCGCCGCCGCGTTCGCGGCCGTGACGCCGACGCAGCGCACCGCCGCCCAGCGCGCCGCCCTCGCCCACGCGGCCTCCCTGGGCATCGGGTCCGTGCACGAGTGCGGCGGTCCCGAGATCTCCTCCGAGGACGACTTCACCGGCCTGCTGCGGCTCGCCGCCCAGGAGCCGGGGCCGCGGGTCGTCGGCTACTGGGCCGACCGGGACATCGACAGGGCGCGCGAGCTGGGCGCCCTCGGTGCCGCCGGGGACCTGTTCGTCGACGGCGCCCTCGGCTCCCACACCGCCTGTCTGCACCGGTCCTACACCGACGCCGACCACACCGGCACCGCCTACCTCGACGCCGAGGCGGTCGCCGCCCATGTCGTCGCCTGCACCGAGGCGGGCCTCCAGGCGGGCTTCCACGCGATCGGCGACGCCGCCGTGACCGCGGTGGCGGACGGCGTGCGCGCGGCCGCCGAGAAGGTCGGCCTCGCCCGCGTACGGGCCGCCAGGCACCGGGTCGAGCACGCCGAGATGCTCACCCCGGAGACCGTCGCGGCCTTCGCCGAGCTGGGACTGACCGCCTCCGTCCAGCCCGCCTTCGACGCGCTGTGGGGCGGCGAGGACGGCATGTACGCCGACCGCCTGGGCGCCGAGCGGGCCCGGACGCTGAACCCGTTCGCGGCGCTGCTGCGGGCCGGTGTGCCGCTGGCCTTCGGCTCCGACTCCCCGGTCACGCCCCTCGACCCCTGGGGCACGGTCCGGGCCGCCGCCTTCCACCGCACGCCCGAGCACCGCGTCTCCGTCCGAGCCGCTTTCACGGCGCACACGCGTGGCGGCTGGCGGGCGATCGGACGCGACGACGCGGGCGTCCTGGTGCCGGGCGCGCCCGCGGACTACGCCGTGTGGCGCACCGACGCCCTCGTCGTCCAGGCCCCGGACGACCGGGTCGCGCGCTGGTCCACCGACCCCCGCTCCGGCACCCCCGGCCTGCCCGATCTCACCCCCGGTGCCGACCTCCCCGTCTGCCTGCGCACGGTGGTCGGCGGACGGACGGTGTTCGTACGGCCGGGCGAGTGATCCGGCGCGCGACCTGTGTATCCCATGCGCTGACCTGCGTATTTGTGAAGAACCAGCAGGTCGGACGGCTGTTGACAGGTCACGGCCGGTGGCCGGTAGGTTCGGCGGAGTCCACCACCGGACGCCCGACCGGGGAACGTCCGCGCACTCGTCGCAGCGCCGCTGGGTCAGGGACGGTGTGCCGTACCGGGGCACCTCCACCGGTAGCCAGGCTCAGCGTCCGCGCCGGCGAGGGAACGTTCCGGCCGGTCGGCAAGGTGTGACCGGGATGGGGCCCGGGCGCTCAGTAGACAACGGCCTTCGGCCGACCCGCAGCCGGCGGGTCCCAGGTCGGCCCGAAGAGCGCCGGGCCCCCATCCGCCGTCCCCGGCCGGCGATCGGTCGGCCGCCCCCGGCCCCAGCCGCCCCCCGGCCCGGTCACCCCGGGCCGCAGCCGCTCCCCGACCGCCGTCGCCGGACACCGATCGGTCGATCACGGGCGAAACATATGTTCTTACCCCGCTCTTGCCGAATCGACACCGCCGTAGGTCCGTGGTGTCACGTCAGCGCAGGCGGTGGCCACTATGGTGGACCTCGGCGTACGGAAATGAAGGGGCAGCAGTGAACGACGGCGACGGGACCCTTGCGGGACAGGCCCGGGGCAGGCAGCTCGGTCCGCTCGGCACGGCCTTGGTGATCATCCCCACCTACAACGAGGCGGAGAACATCAAGGCGATCGTCGGCCGGGTGCGCAAAGCGGTTCCCGAGGCGCACGTGCTCGTGGCCGACGACAACAGCCCCGACGGCACCGGCAAGCTCGCGGACGAACTGGCGGCCGATGACGGACAGGTCCATGTGCTGCACCGCAAGGGCAAGGAGGGCCTCGGCGCCGCCTATCTGGCGGGCTTCCGCTGGGGTCTGGAGCACGACTACGGCGTCCTGATCGAGATGGACGCCGACGGCTCCCACCAGCCCGAGGAGCTGCCCCGGCTGCTGACCGCGCTCAAGGGCGCGGACCTCGTCCTCGGCTCCCGCTGGGTGGCGGGCGGCCGGGTGGTGAACTGGCCCAAGTCCCGCGAGTTCATCTCCCGCGGCGGCAGCCTCTACTCGCGCATCGCCCTCGACCTGCCGCTGCGCGACATCACCGGCGGCTACCGCGCCTTCCGCCGCGAGACCCTCGAGGGCCTCGGGCTCCACGAGGTCTCCTCCCAGGGCTACTGCTTCCAGGTCGACCTGGCCCGACGCGCGGTCAAGGCGGGCTACCAGGTGGTCGAGGTCCCCATCACCTTCGTGGAGCGCGAGCTCGGCGACTCCAAGATGAGCAAGGACATCCTCGTCGAGGCGCTGTGGCGGGTCACTGCGTGGGGCGTGGGGGAGCGGGTCGGCAGGATCACGGGTCGTGGCGCAGCCGCGAAGCCGCCGAAGCGGTAACCGTACGGAGCCCGCGGTCACGGGTGCCCCGTGGCCGCACGGGCACCCTTGATCGGCCCCTTATCCGGCATTGAGCCCGGTCCGGGCACACTGGACGCATGACGACAGGCATTCCGACCCCCTCCTCCACCCGGCCCCCGCGTTCCCGGCTGCGGACCTTCCTGCCCCTGGGCGTGGCGGCGTGGGTGGTGCTGGAGATCTGGCTGCTGACCGTGGTCGCGGGCGCGACGAGCGGCTTCACGGTGTTCCTGCTGCTGGTGGCCGGGTTCGTGCTGGGCGCGGTGGTCATCAAGCGAGCCGGCCGGCGTGCCTTCCGCAACCTGAACGAGGCGCTCCAGGGCGGCGGCTCCCCGTCGAGGGGCAGCGGCAACGGCCTGCTCATGCTCGGCGGGCTGCTGCTGATGATTCCCGGCCTGATCTCGGACGCCCTGGGCCTGCTCCTGCTGGTCCCGCCGGTCCAGAAGGTCGTGGCCCGCTATGCGGAGCGTTCCTTCGACCGCACCTTCGGCCGGTCCGCCCCCGGCACCTTCGGCGACGCCTTCCAGCAGGCCAGGATCCACCGCCCCGACGGCAAGGTCGTCCCGGGCGAGGTCATCAAGGGCGAGGTCATCAGGGACGAGCCGGGCGAGACGCCCCAGGGGCCGCGCCCGCCGCTGACGCGGTGAGCAGGGACCGCGCCCACCGCTGACGTGGTGAGCGCGGGCCGCCCGGCCGCACCACGTACAGGACGGCGGGCGCCCTACCGGAAATCCGGTAGGGCGCCCGCCGTCCTGTACGTGGTGCGCTGTGTGCCGCTCGGATCCCGCGGGGATCAGGCGGACTTGCGGCTGTCGCGGGGATGGACCGCCAGGTTCATCGCCCCGGACCGCAGAACTGCCAGACGCTCCTCGAGGACCTCTTCGAGCTCCTCGCGGGTGCGCCGCTCCATCAGCATGTCCCAGTGGGTACGCGCGGGCTTGGCCTTCTTCTCCTCAGGGCCGTCGCCGTCCACCAGGAGTGACGTGGCCCCGCAGACCTTGCACTCCCACTCCGGCGGGATCTCCGCCTCGACCGAGAAGGGCATCTCGAAGCGATGTCCCTTCTCGCATGCGTACTCCACGGCCTGGCGCGGGGCCAGGTCGATGCCGCGGTCCGTCTCGTAGCTGGTCACCACGAGGCGCGTGCCGCGAAGAGCTCGCTCACTCATGAATCGTGCCTCCCGGGCTTGTCGCCCACAGGACAGGTGTCGCTGTCGTCGTCATCCGGTCAACGTCCGGTCGGCGGTAAAGATTCCCGTTCCGGGTCATGCGTCGCCGTCGTAGCCGCCCCTTGTTGTACCCACCAGCGCCCGGTTTGTCACATCTGCTAGCAGATGTCACACAGCGTTTCGGCATCTTTGACGCGCAGTAACGGTACGTCTGGCAGGCCAAACGCGTACACTACCGCCCTTTCGCCCCGAGTGCTAAATCTTCGCGGGTACGGGATTGCCCGCGTCGCCGATCGCCCGCCGCACCGGAACCCGCGCGAGCAGCGCGAACCCCACGACGAAGAAGATCACCAGCGAGATGATCGCGTCCCGGTAGCTTCCGGTCAGCTGGTAGGTGATCCCGAACAGCAGGGGGCCCAACCAGCTCATGCCCCGGTCGCTCATCTCGTACGCCGAGAAGTACTCCGCCTCCTTGCCGGGCGGGACGAGATGGGAGAACAGGGAGCGCGAGAGCGCCTGGCTGCCGCCGAGCACCAGCCCGATCGCGGCCGCCAGGGCGAAGAACCCGGTCGGCGCCCCGGCCGGCAGGAAGTAGCCGGCGCCCAGGGTGAGCGTCCAGGCCACCAGCGAGCCGAGGATCGTCCGCTTCGCCCCGTACGTCCGGGCCAGTCGGCCCATCGCCAGTGCGCCCGCCACCGCCAGCACCTGGACCAGCAGCACGGCCCCGATCAGCGTGGACTGCCCGAGCCCCAGCTCCTCGGAGCCGTACACCGAGGCCTGCGAGATCACCGTCTGGATGCCGTCGTTGTAGATCAGGTAGGCGAGCAGGAAGGACAGCGTCAGCGGGTGGCGGCGCATGTCCCGGACGGTCGCCACGAGCTGCCGCAGGCCGGGGGCCGTGGCCTCCCGCGCCGTCGAGGGCCGGTCGCGCAGCCGCCGCAGCGGCACCAGCGTGAACGCGCCCCACCACAGACCCGCCGACGCCAGACAGATCCGTACCGCCATGGTCTCCGAGACGCCGAAGGAGTCATGGGCCAGATACAGCACCAGGTTCGCGACCAGGACCAGGGCTCCGGCCGCGTACCCGAAGGCCCATCCGCGGGAGGAGACCCGGTCGCGCTCCTCGGGCGGCGCGATCTGCGGCAGGTAGGAGTTGTAGAGCATCATCGCCACCGACTGCGCGGCGTTCGCGACGACCAGCAGCGCGCCGCCGAGCAGATAGCGGTCGCCGTCGAGGAGGAACATGCCCGTCGTCGCCGCGGCCCCCACGTAGGCGGCCGCGCCCAGCAGGGGCTTCTTGCGGCCCGTCCGGTCGGCTGCGGCCCCCACCAGCGGCATCACCACGACGGCCACGATCACCGACAGGGACACCGAGTAGGCGAAGAACGAGCCCGCGCGCACCGGCACACCCAGCGGATGGACGTACCCGTCGGCGTCCGCGGCCGCCTTGGCGACCGAGGTCAGATAGGGACCGAGGAACACGGTGAGCACGCTCGTCGAGTAGACGGAGCACGCCCAGTCGTAGAAGTACCAGCCGCGCTGCTCGCGCCGCCGCCCGGCGGCCTCGTCGGCCGTCGTGGTCCGCACGGTGTCGATGCCCACCCGCGCCCCTCGCTTCCCCGCTGGAGGTGGTGTGCGAAGGGCGGGGCCGGTGCTCCCGGGCTCAGACCCAGACGCCCCGGTCCTCCATGACCTTGCGCAACGTGTCGATGTGATCGGTCATGATGCCATCGACCCCGAGGTCGAGGAGCCGGTGCATCCGATCCGCCTCGTTGATCGTCCACACGTGCACCTGGAGCCCGCGCGCGTGGGCGGTGCGCACGAAGCGCCGGTCCACCACCGGGATGCCCGACTGGGCCTCGGGCACCTGGGCCGCGACGGCGGAGTCGCGCACCGCGGCCGGCACCCCCCAGGACCGCAGCCGCAGATTGAGCACCCCGCGGGTGCCGTACGACGTCGCGAGCCGGGGCCCGGCCACCCGCTGCGCGCGCACGATGCGGGCCTCGGAGAAGGAGCCGACGCAGACCCGGTCCCAGGCGTCGGTGCGGGCGATCAGGTTCAGCAGCGGGTGCAGCGCGGGCTCCGCCTTGATGTCGACGTTCCAGCGCACCTCGGGGAACGTCTCCAGGAGCTCCTCGAACAGCGGCACCGGTTCCCTGCCGCCCACGCGCGCGCGGCTCACCTCCTCCCAGCGCAGGTCCGCGATCCGGCCCGCGCCGTCCGTCACCCGGTCCAGCGTCGAGTCGTGGAAGGCGACGAGCCTGCCGTCCCGGGTGGCGTGCACGTCCGTCTCGATGTAGCGGTAGCCCGTCTCGACCGCGCGCCTGAACTGCGCCACGGTGTTCTCCAGACCGTCCGCGGCCCCGCCGCGGTGGGCGAAGGCGATCGGGCCCGGGTGGTCGAGGTAGGGGTGGCGTATCTGCGTGGTCACGGACGCAGTATCGCTCCACGGGGTGTCCCGGCGGCAACCACCGGGCTGCTGCCGGATGCCGCCGGAGCGGCGAACAACCGCAGGAAGAGCTGGGCGAGCGGACCGATCGAGACGGCGTACACCACGGTGCCGACCCCGACGGTCCCGCCGAGGCAGAAACCGGTGACGACGACCGTCACCTCGACGGCCGTCCGCATCAGCCGGATCGAACGGCCCGTACGGCGGTGCAGTCCGGTCATCAGCCCGTCGCGCGGGCCCGGTCCGAAGCTCGCCGTGATGTAGAGGCCGGTGGCCACGCCGTTGAGGACGACGCCGGCCAGCAGCAGCCCGACCCTGACGGCGAGGCCGTGGACCTGGGGGAGCAGCGTGAGCGTGCCGTCCATGGCCAGACCGACGACGAACACGTTGGAGACCGTGCCGAGGCCGGGACGCTGCCGCAGCGGTATCCACAGGAGCAGCACCGCCGCGCCCACGACGATCGACACCGCGCCGATGGTCAGACCGGTGTGTTCGGCGATCCCCTGGTGCAGCACGTTCCAGGGCTCCATGCCGAGGTCCGCCCGCACCAGCAGAGCGGAGCTCGCGCCGTACAGCACGAGACCGGCGTAGAGCTGGATCAGCCGGCGCGCGAGGGGCTGTGACGCGGACACGGGGGCTCCCTGTGGTGGTAGTGGCCTGGCGCATGACACTCTGTGGCTTGGAAACCAGAGCCAACCATGGCCAATTCGAGGAAGGTGGACTGGAAAAAATGGCGCAGTGGACTTCCGCGGTGGGTGCCGCTCAGCTCGCCCGGCTGCTCAGGTCGCAGCAGGACCGCCCCGCGGGCCCCGGCACCCGCCGCCCGCCCGCCTACCGTGCGCTGGCCGACGGCATCCGGCTGCTGGTCCTGGAGGGCAGGGTGCCGGTCGCCGCCCGGCTGCCGGCCGAACGCGAACTGGCCCTCTCCCTGGCCGTGAGCCGCACCACGGTCGCCACCGCCTTCGAGACGCTGCGCACCGAGGGCTTCCTGGAGTCCCGGCGCGGCGCCGGCAGCTGGACGGCCGTACCGGCCGGGAACCCGCTCCCGGCCCGCGGTCTCGAGCCCCTGCCGCCCGAGGCCCTGGGCTCGGTGATCGACCTCGGCTGCGCCGCGCTGCCCGCGCCGGAGCCGTGGCTGACCCGGGCGGTGCAGGGCGCCCTGGAGGAACTGCCTCCGTACGCCCACACGCACGGCGACTACCCGGCCGGGCTGCCCGCGCTGCGCACGATGATCGCCGAGCGGTACACCGCGCGCGGGATCCCGACCATGCCCGAACAGATCATGGTGACGACCGGCGCGATGGGCGCCATCGACGCGATCTGCCATCTCTTCGCCGGCCGTGGCGAGCGCATCGCGGTCGAGTCGCCGTCGTACGCCAACATCCTCCAGCTGATGCGGGAGGCGGGGGCCCGGCTGGTGCCCGTCGCGATGGCCGAGGGGCTCGCCGGGTGGGACCTGGAGCGCTGGCGTCAGGTGCTGCGCGAGGCCGCGCCGCGGATGGCGTACGTCGTCGCCGACTTCCACAACCCGACCGGCGCGCTGGCCGCCGAGGACCAGCGGCGACGGCTGGTGGAGGCGGCGCGCTCGGCGGGCACCGTGCTCGTCTGCGACGAGACCATGAGCGAACTCTGGCTGGACGAGGACGTCGAGATGCCCCGGCCGGTGTGCGGCTTCGACCCGGCCGGATCCACGGTGATCACCGTGGGGTCGGCCAGCAAGGCCTTCTGGGCGGGGATGCGCATCGGCTGGGTCCGGGCGGCACCGGACGTGATCCGCAGCCTGGTCGCCGCCCGCGCGTACGCCGACCTCGGCACCCCCGTGCTGGAGCAGCTCGCGGTGAACTGGCTGTTCAGCACCGGCGGGTGGGAAGAGGCCGTGCGGCTGCGGCGCGCCCAGGCCAGGGACAACCGCGACGCGCTGGTGGCGGCGGTACGGCGGGAGCTGCCGACGTGGGAGTTCGAGGTGCCCCGCGGCGGGCTCACGCTGTGGGTGCGGGCGGGCGGGCTGTCCGGCTCGCGGCTCGCCGAGGTGGGGGAGCGGGTCGGGGTGCGGGTGCCGTCGGGACCCCGCTTCGGCGTCGACGGGGCCTTCGAGGGCTACGTGCGGCTGCCGTTCACCGTGGGGGGCGCGGTGGCGGACGAGGCCGCGGCACGGCTGGCGGCCGCGGCGCGGCTGGTGGAGAGCGGCGGGACCACGGGGGCGGAGGCCCCGCGCACCTTCGTGGCGTAGGGGCAGAGGGGGGTGGGGGGCCAGGGCCCGCGGCCGTGGTCAGGCCTGCTCCACCGCCGCCACCACCGCCTTCGCCGGCGTCGGCTCCGCGGGCGCCCGCTCGGGCTGCTGTTCCTGCTCCCGCTGTTCCGGCTGCGCTTCCGCCGGCGTCGAGCGCTGGGGAAGCAGCGCCAGTACGGCCTGCCGGTGCGCGTCGGAGGTCGCGTCGTCGTAGGGGTCGGGCGTCGCCGGGACCTGGAGGCGGTGCACCGGGCCGACGCCCAGCCGGGCGTACCCGCGGCCGGGCGGCACGTGGCCGGCGGGCGTGGTGTGCGGGGGAGCGCCCAGGACGGCCTCGACCTGCTGTGCCGTGACCGGACCGAGCACGACACGGGCGCGGGTGTGCCGGCGTACCGCGTCGCTGAGCGTGTCCACGGTGTCGAACTGCTCGGCCACGACCACCGTCACATGGGCCGCGCGGCCGTGCCGCAGGGGCGCCTGGAGCAGGGACTGGGGATCCGTGCGGCCGTCGGCGGCGGCGAGGTGCGTGAACGCGCTGGGCCGGTCGAGGAGGATCCACAGCGGCCGTCTGGTGTCCTCCGGCGGCGGGCGGCCCTCCTGGCGGGCGCGGTTGGCGGCGATCAGACGGCGTTCCGTCTCGTGGGCGGCCCACTCCAGACTGGCCAGGGCCCCGGTCAGCCCGCACTCGACCGCCAGGACCCCGTCCCGCCCGGTGAGACAGGCGTGCTCGCCGGTGCCGCCGCCCTCGACGACGATCACGTCACCGTGCTGAAGGGCCTGCAGCGCGATGGAGCGCAGCAGCGTGGAGGTGCCGCTGCCGGGCTGGCCCACCGCCAGCAGGTGCGGTTCGGTGGAGCGGACTCCGGTGCGCCAGACCACCGGGGGGACGTCACGCTGCTCCTCGCCGTAGGACAGGGGCAGGGTGCGCTGGATCTGGGTGGGGTCGGTGAAGCCGAGCACCATCTCGCCCGGTGCCGTCACGAAGCGCTGGGCGGCGGTGTCGGTGGGGAGCGGGGCGAGGGCCGTGACCGTCACCTGGTTGCCCTCCTCGTCCCAGCCGAAGTGGTACTCGCGGCCGCGGCCCGACTTCGCCGTGAGCAGGTTCTCGATCCGGGTGCGCGACGCGGCCTCGCCGTCCGTGAAGTAGGCCGGGTAGCGGATCACCAGGTGGGTGAGGCGGCCCGTGTCGTCGAACTCGTACGCCGGGAAGGTCTTCTCCCAGTCGCCGCCGTGCGCGTACAGCGGCGCGGGGTCGTCCGCGGTCGAGAAGTACGGGACCAGGGCCTCGTGCAGCGACTGGAGCCGCTGCGTCTGGGACTCGTCGGGGCCGTCGGGCTCCGGCGGGGTGCGGTCCCTGCCGTGCCAGGCTGCCGCCGCCATCAGGGTGACGGCGGCGAGCAGTGGGCCGTACGGCATGAGTGCCACGACCAGGATCGCCGAGGTCACCATGAACAGCAGGGGGCCCCGCTTGTCCTTGGGGGTCTCGGCCACCTTGCGCCACCCGGCCGAGGCCAGTCGGCGCAGACCGCGAGTGATCGTGATCAGCGGATGCAGGACGTCGGTGGCGCTGTCCGCCGCCGTCCGGGCCAGCTCCCGGCTCCGGGCGATCTGCGCGCTGCCGTTGCTCAGAATGCGAGGGAGGGGGCGCCGGGCCACTGCTGTCTCCTGGAGGTGGGTGCGGGCGGGACGGGCGGGGTCAGAACTTGATGCCGCCGAGGAGGCTCGCCAGACTCTCTCCGCCGGCCTTGATGCTCGGGGCGATGGCGGTGCTCGCCAGATAGAAGCCGAACAGCGTGGACGCCAGGCAGTGCGACGGCTTGAGGCCGTCCTTGCGGAAGAAGAGGAAGACGACGATGCCGAGCAGGACCACGCCTGAGATGGACAGGATCATTTGAGCTCTCCTGGTTCGTGGGGACAGTCACCATGAGTACTTCCAGGATCACAGGATGTATCCATAGGATAAAAGGTGCAACTGGGTGAAATCTGAGCGATTTCCCCCGGTCGGCGGAAGGTCTGATGAGCCGCCTGAGCAGGAAGATTGCGTCGAACGGGTCCTGCGGGGATCTTTGCCTCGACGGGCCCGGTCATGTGCGCGCCGAGCCAGTACGCTGGCGAATCACCCGTACGGCCGCATCACCCGTGGTCGTAGGCTTGCTCCCCGCGGGGCCCGGGCTCCGCGGCCCGCAGGCGCGCGGGTCCCGCTGTCCCCGACGTCCGTAGCGAGAGGCGGTCAGGCCGATGACCGATGTCCCCGACCCCGAGGTCGTGGAACTGGCGACCAGGATCTTCGACCTGGCCCGGCAGGGCCGGACCGAGGCGCTCGTGGCGTACGTCGACGCGGGCGTGCCGGCCGGACTCACCAACGACCGCGGCGACTGCCTGGTCATGCTGGCCGCCTATCACGGTCACGCGGAGACGGTGCGCGCGCTGCTGGCCCGCGGGGCGGAGGCCGACCGGGTGAACGACCGGGGCCAGACCCCGCTCGCCGGCGCCGTCTTCAAGGGCGAGACGGAGGTCGTCACGGTCCTCCTGGAGGGCGGCGCCGATCCGGCGGCCGGTACTCCGTCCGCCGTCGACACCGCGCGCATGTTCGGTAAGACGGAGCTGCTGGAGCTGTTCGGGGTCACCTGAACCGACCGCTCCGAGCAGCCAGGACCGGTTTCCTGATCAGGCATGACACACCACAGGGGGAGGCGGAGCGGGGCCGCCGGATATTTCGGTCGCGGCAGACGGAAGCGCCGGGTCATCATGACGTCGTGATTCACGGACGCGATGGCTGGGCAGACGTTGCCGCACCGCGCGGGCCGTGATGCGGTCCGCATGGGCCACCGACGAGAGGCAGAGGAAAATGGTCTACAGCAAGCAGGAAGCGGCGGGCGCCCCGACGTGTTGTCACGCGGCCAGGTAATGCACGTCCCCGGTTGCGTCGACGCTTGATGTGAGGCTGTTTCCCATGTTCGATCCGGTCATAGCGCCCAGCGGTACGCTGCTCGGCCTGCTCCAGCGGGGGCGTGGCGACGGCACCCTGCACGCGCTCACCGCCCCGCGCGCCGAAGCGCTCGCGGCCCTGAACCACTGTGTGCTGCGGGACCCCCGCCACGACTGGCAGGTGGAGAACCGCTCCCTCTACTACGCCCGTCTCCACCTCGATCTCGATGGTGACCTCGGCGAGATCGAGGCCCATCTCTTCGACGCCGAGGACGCCTTCGACACCGGCGAGTCACGCACCGGGCTGGCCCTCGCCGTGCTCGGCCATCTCGCCTCCTACGGTCGGCGGGACGCCCTCGACCTGCTGCGCAGATACGCCGCCTCCGGCTCCAACTGGACCTGGGCCCTGGACGAGCTGGCCCTGCGCGACGACGACGCCGGCCTGCGCGCCCTGGCCGCCCCCGTCCTCGCGCGGTTCGCCACCGACGCCGAGGGCGAGGCCGAGCTGGCCGCCGTGGTGCGCGACGCCTTCGAGCCCCGGCCCTGGCGGCTGTGGGCCGAGGATCCGCGCGAGTACGTCTCCGCCCGCGTGCGCGCCGCCCACGAGGCCGGCTGCTTCGACCGATGGCAACGCCAGATGCGGCCGAGCGGCCCCCGGCCGGGCTGGAGCGTGCGCGCCGTCTTCGAATGGGCCCAGCAGGGCATCGAACGGGGTGCCGCCCTGCACGTGCCCGCCGCCCGCTGCCTGGTCGCCGTGGCCGGCCCGGAGGACCGGCCCGAGATCCTCCAGGCCGCCCGGGACGGCGACGACGGCGCCCGCTGCACCGCGTTGCGCTACCTCGCCGACCGCGACGATCCCGCCGCCCTCGACCTGATCGAGGCGGCCGTGGCCACCGGCTCCACGACCGTCGTGGAGGCCGCCGTCGACGCCTTCGAACGCATGCGCGGTGCCGTCGTCGTCGACCGCGCCCGTGGCTGGGCCCGCCGGCCCGATCGGCTCGGCGCCGCGGCCGGGCGGGTGCTCGCCTGCCGCGGCGGGGCCCAGGACAGCGACCTGGTCCTCGGGGCCCTGCGCGACGCCGTACGCGGGGAAGGCCCCGACGCGCCGACCCTGTGGACCCTCGTCGACGGCGCCGGGCGGCTCGGCATCGTCTGCGCGGCCCCCGTCCTGCGCCATATCTACCGCGAGACGGCCTCGTCCCATCTGCGGGGACGCTGCGCACGGGCGCTGGCCGCCACCGACCCCGCCTTCGCCGTCGGATTCGCCGTCGAGTGCCTCTGGGACTGCGAGGAGTCCACCCGTGAGGTCGCCGCCCGGCACGCCGAGACGGGCGACGCGCGCGTGGTGGAGCGCCTGCGCCGACTGGCCGCGGACCCGGCGGAGGAGGACGAGGTCCAAACGGCGGTCCGCAGCCGCATCGGACCGGACGCTTCGGCGATGTGAGTCGGCCGGGGGCGGGGGCCGGGCGGTCCCGCCCGGCCCCCGCCCCCGTTCCCGCCCCGGCCACGTCGGCCGGGACGGTGGGCCTCGCGCCCCCGGGCCGAATCGGGGCGGCTCCCGCATGGCGGGCCCGGGCCGGACCGGATCGGGGGGATGCACGCGGCGCGGCACGTCGTGTGAACTTCGGATGACCCGCGGACCAGGTGTGCATGGACGAGATCTGGCCTGCTCGGGTGTGCAGCGCAACGCTCATGGGACGTTCCTCGTTCGGAAAGATCCACGTTGTCGCGACCACGTCCAGCACGGCGAGAACACCCGTATGCGTGTCGTCATCGTGACCGAATCCTTTCCCCCCGATGTGAACGGCGTGGCCCACTGCGCGCTCCAGACCGCCCGGCACCTCGTCGATCGCGGTCACGCCCCTGTTGTCGTCGCTCCGGCAACCTCCCCGAAGTTCACGGCCCCGCTCGAACAGGCGGGAGCCGCCCTCGGCAGCGGGCCCGACGCCCACGCGCCGTGCTCCGTCGTCCGCGTCCCTTCCCTACCGCTCCCCGGCTACCCCCAGGTCCGCGTGGCCCTCCCCAGCCGACGGGTCGCCGCGGCCATCGGCGAGCACCGCGCCGACATCGTCCACCTGGCCAGCCCCTTCGTCCTCGGTGTCCGCGGCATGGCGGCCGCCGCCCGGCTGGGCCTGCCCGCCGTGGCCGTCTACCAGACCGACCTCGCCGGATACGCCCGTACGTACATGGGCGCGGGCGAGGCCGCGGCCTGGCGGCGCATCCGCTCCGTCCACGCCGCCGCCGACCTCACCCTCGCCCCGTCCAGCGCGGCCCTGCGCGACCTGGAGGCCCATGCCGTGCCCCGGGTGAAGCTGTGGCCGCGCGGGGTGGACACCGAGCGCTTCCGCCCCGAGCACCGCGACGAGGAACTGCGGCGCGAACTCGCCCCCGACGGCGAGCTGATCGTCGGCTACGTCGGACGGCTCGCCCCCGAGAAGCAGGTCGAGCTCCTGGCCGGAGTCTGCGGCCTGGACGGCGTGCGGGTCGTGGTGGTCGGCGACGGGCCCAGCCGGGCGAGCCTCGGCGAGGCGCTGCCCGGCGCCGTCTTCCTGGGACGCCGCACCGGTCACGACCTCGCCCGGATCTTCGCCTCCCTGGACGTCTTCGTGCACACCGGCCCCTTCGAGACCTTCTGCCAGACCGTGCAGGAGGCCATGGCCAGCGGTGTGCCCGTGGTGGCGCCCGCGGCCGGCGGCCCGCTGGACCTGGTGGACCACGGCCGCACCGGGCTGCTGGTGCCGCCGCGCGACGCCGACGCCGTACGGGACGCGGTGGCGGCGCTGGCCGCCGACCCCGCCCGGCGCGCCGCCTACGGCGCCGCCGGACACGCCACGGTCGAGGGCCGCACCTGGGCGGCCGTCGGCGACCTGCTCATCGGGCACTACGCGGACGTCCTGGCCGCGCGCAGGCGGAAGCCGGTGGTGGCGGCATGAGCGGGTTGCGCATCGTCAGGCTCGCCAACTTCGTCGCCCCCGCCTCCGGCGGGCTGCGCACCGCGCTGCGCGAGCTCGGCAAGGGCTTCAGGGCCGCGGGGCACGAGCCGGTCCTGATCGTCCCCGGCGAGCGGCACACGGACAGCGAGACCGAGCAGGGCAGGGTGATCACCCTGCCCGGCCCGCTGCTGCCCGGCACCGGCGGCTACCGCGTCCTCACCGACCGCCGGCGCGTGGCCCGGCTCCTGGAGGAGCTCGGCCCCGACCGGCTCGAGGTGTCCGACCGCACGACCCTGCGGTGGACCGGCAGGTGGGCGCGGCGCGCCCGGGTCCCGGCCGTGATGGTCTCCCACGAGACCGCCGACGGGGTGCTGCGCACCTGGGGCCTGTCGGAACGGGCGGCGCGCCGCACCGCCGACGCCCTCAACGTGCGCACGGCGCACACGTACGCGCGCGTGGTGTGCACCACCGAGTTCGCCGAGCGGGAGTTCGTCCGCATCGGCGCCCGCAACGTCGTACGGGCTCCGCTCGGCGTCGACCTGGTGGAGCGGCATCCCGCGCTGCGCGACCCGGCGCTGCGCGACCTGCACGCGCGCGAGGACGAGACACTGCTGGTGATGTGCTCCCGGCTGTCCGTGGAGAAGCGGCCCGGCACGGCGCTGGACGCGCTGGAGGCGCTGCTGCGGCGCGGCCGGCGGACGGTGCTGGTGGTCGCGGGGGACGGGCCCCTGCGGCCCCGCCTGGAGCAGCGCGCCAAGGAGCGGGGACTGCCGGTCACCTTCCTCGGACACGTCGCCGACCGCTCCCTGCTCGGCGCGCTCCAGGCCTCCGCCGACGTGTCGCTGGCACCCGGTCCCGCCGAGACGTTCGGGCTCGCCGCGCTGGAGGCGATGGCGTGCGGCACCCCGGTGGTGGCGAGCGCGTCCTCCGCGCTGCCCGAGGTGATCGGGGCGGCCGGCGCCACCGCGGCCGACAGCGGCGACGCCTTCGCGGACGCCGTCGAGACCCTCCTCGCCCGGTCCGAGGCCGAGCGGCGCGAAGTGGCACGCGCGCGTGCGGAGTGCTTCGGCTGGGACGCGGCGGTCGACGCGTTCCTGGCCGCGCACGACGCCCACGTACCGACGGTCCGGGCGCGTCCCGCCGTGCCGGAGGGCGCCGCATGAGACCCGTCCGTTTCGTGGCCCTCGGCGACTCGCTGACCGAGGGCGTGGGCGACCCGTTGGGCGACCCGGTGCGCGATCCGGCGGACGCCGCGAAATGGCGCGGCTGGGCCGCGCTGCTCGCCGACGGACTCGCCGCCGGGCCCGTGGAGTTCACCAACCTCGCGGTCAGCGGGGCGCAGACGCGTGACGTGCTGGAACGGCAGACGCAGGACGCGCTCGGGCTGGAGCCGGACGTGGTGTCCGTCGTGATCGGCGTCAACGACACACTGCGCTGCACCTTCGACATCCACGCCGTCGCCGCCCGGCTCGACAAGGTGTACGCGGCGTTCACCGCCCAGCGCGCCGTCCTGCTCACGGCCTGCCTGCCCGACCCGGGGGCGATGCTCCGGCTCCCCGGTGCCCTGGCCCGGCCGCTCGCCCGGCGGCAGCGCGCGGTCAACGCCGTGGTGCACGCGCTGTCCGAACGCTACGGGGCGGTGCATCTGCACGCCGCCGACGAGGAGTGGCTCACCGACCGCGCCATGTGGAGCTCGGACCGGCTGCATCCCGGTGAGCGCGGGCACCGGCAGCTCGCGGTGCGCTTCCACGACCTGCTGGCGCAGGCGGGCGTCGCGAAGGGGGCGGCGCCCTCGCCCCAGCCCGAGTTCCCCGCGCCGACCAGATCGGCGAGCCTGTTGTGGCTGGCCACCGCGGGCACCGCCTGGGTGGTCAGGCGATGCACCGACCTGCTGCCGCAGTTGCTCACGCTGGCCGCCGACGAGATGCGCCACCGGGCCCGCGGCACGAGCGCCCGGCTCGACCTGCGGGCCTCCGCGGCGGTCTCCACGGCGCTCGCCGCGCTGTCGTCGGTCGATCAGGTGGACGCCGCGTAGGGCCGGTCCGGCCGTTCCCGTCGTCCACCCGCGGACGGCGCGGCAGGCGGGAGCGGTCAGACCGGCCCCGGCCGCCCGGAGCGCCGGCCCACGGCCACGAAGCGGACCGGGATCCCGGGCAGCGCCTGCGCGGCCGCGGGGAGGTCGGCGGCCCGCACGACCCCTATCACCGGGTAGCCCCCGGTGGTCGGGTGGTCCGCCAGGAAGACCACGGGACGCCCGTCCGGGGGCACCTGGACCGCGCCCAGGACCATGCCCTCGCTGGGCAGTTCACCGGGGCGGGCCCGTTCCAGGGCGGGCCCCTCCGTGCGCAGGCCGATGCGGTTGCTCGCCGCCGACACCCGGTAGGCGCCGGTGGTGAAGGCCCGTACGGCCCGTGGCGTGAACCAGTCGTCGCGCGGGCCGAGCGACACCCGCAGGACGAGTTCCGTCGGCGGCCGCGGCTGCGGAGCGGTGTCCACGCGCGCGTACGGACCGGCGACCCGGCCCAGGGGAAGTACCGAGTCGTCCGCGAGGGGCGGCGGCCCGAGCCCCGAGAGCAGGTCCGTGGAGCGGCTGCCGAGGACCGGCTCGACGGCGACGCCCCCGCCGACGCCCACGTAACTGCGAACGCCGTGCACGGCGGCCCCCACGTCCAGCAGAGCCCCGGCCGGCACCCGTACCGGCGCCCCCCAGGCGACCGGCCGCCCGTCCACCGTGACCGGGCAGGGCGCGCCGCCCACCGCCACGGTGACCGCCGAACGCGGGCGCAGCGCACAGCCGTTCAGGGTGGTCTCCAGGACGGCCGCCTCCGGCGGGTTGCCGACCAGCCGGTTGACGAGCGCCGCCGCGGGTCCGTCGAGCGCCCCCGAGCGCGGCACCCCGAGGTGGGCGTGCCCGGGACGCCCCCGGTCCTGCACGGTCGTCAGCGCCCCGGCCCGTACGACGGCGAGCGCGCGGTCCGTCATGCGCCCTCCACCGCGACGAAGCGCACCCGGGTACCCGGCGACAGCAGCGCGGCCGGCACCCGCGCGGGGTCCCACAACTCCGTGTCCGTACGGCCGATCAGCTGCCAGCCGCCGGGCGACGACCGCGGGTACACCCCCGTGTAGGGGCCCGCCAGCGCCACCGCCCCGGCCGGGACGGCCGTACGCGGCGTGGTCCGCCGCGGGACCTCGCGGCCCGGCGGCAGACCGGTGAGATAGCCGAAGCCGGGGGCGAAGCCGCAGAACGCGACACGGAACTCGACCGCCGTGTGGACACGGGCCACCTCGGGCGCCCCGACACCCCAGTGCGCGGCGACGTCCGCGAGGTCGGGGCCGTCGTAGCGCACCGGGATGTCGACCACCGCCGCGTCGCGCGGGACGGCGGCCGGCAACTCGGCGCGGGCCAGTTCGCGGGCCAGCCGGTCCGGGGCCGCGACCCCGTCGAGCAGGACCGTACGGGCCGCCGGGACGATCTCGCGGACGACGAGCAGGCCCTGCGCGCGCCTGCGCACCAACTCGGCGTGCAGGGCCTGGGCCTCCTCGCCCGAGGAGACCTCGACGAGCAGCGCGTCCTCACCCACGGGCAGTGCCCTCATACGAACGCCTCCACCCGCACGCCCGACTCCTCCAGCCGCCGCCGTACCTGCCGGGCCAGGTCCACCGCGCCGGGCGTGTCGCCGTGCAGGCACAGGGACCGCGCGCGTACCTCGATCCGCACCCCCGAGTGGGCGGTGACCGTGCCGGAGCGGGCCAGGCCCACCGAGCGCGCCACGACCGCCGCCGCGTCGGTGACCACCGCGCCGTCCCGGCCGCGCGGCACGAGTGTGCCCTCCTCGGTGTACGCGCGGTCCGCGAAGGCCTCCGCGACCGCCGGCAGCCCGGCCTTCGCGGCCAGTTCCAGCAGGCGCGAACCGGGCAGTCCGAGCACCGGCAGCGTCGCGTCGGCCAGGCGCACGCCGTCCACGACGGCGTGCGCCTGCTCCTCGTCGTGCACCACGCGGTTGTACAGCGCGCCGTGCGGCTTGACGTACGCCACGCGCGCGCCGGCCGCGCGGGCGAACACCTCCAAGGCACCGATCTGGTAGGCCACCTCGGCGGTCAGCTCGGCGGCCGGCACGTCCATCGCGCGCCGTCCGAATCCGGCCAGGTCCCGGTAGGAGACCTGGGCGCCGATCGCCACCCCGCGCTCGGCCGCCTGCGCGCACACCCGCCGCATGGTGGCCGCGTCCCCGGCGTGGAAGCCGCACGCCACATTGGCGCTGGTGACGACGGACAGCAACTGCTCGTCGTCGGTCAGCCGCCAGCGGCCGAAGCCCTCGCCGAGGTCGGCGTTCAGGTCGATGGAGGTCATGGATGTCACGTCTCTCCTGCTCAGGCCACGCGGTACTGCTCGTCGCGGGCGTCGGTGAGGAACATCTGTCCCGGCGCGTGCGTCAGCGCGAACGGCGGCCGCGAGGCCACCACCGCGGCCTGCGCCGTCACCCCGCAGGCCCAGAACACCGGGATGTCGTCCGGTTCGGCGTCCACCGGGTCGCCGAAGTCGGGCCGGGCCAGGTCGGCGATGCCGAGCCCCGACGGATCGCCGCAGTGCACCGGAGCGCCGTGCACCGCCGGAAGCAGACTGCTCTCCCGGATCGCGGCCGCCAGGTGCTGCGGCGGCACCTGGCGCAGGGACACCACCAGCGGGCCGCGCAGCCGGCCCGCCGGGCGGCACCGGCGGTTCGTCACGTACATCGGGACGTTGCGGCCCTGCTCGATGTGCCGGATCGGGACGCCCGCCCCGGACAGCGCCCATTCGAACGTGAAGCTGCATCCGATCAGGAACGACACCAGGTCCTCGCGCCAGTACGCGCGTACGTCCGTCGGCTCGTCCACCAGCTCGCCGTCCCGCCACACCCGGTAGCGCGGCAGGTCGGTGCGCAGATCGGCGCCGTCCGCGAGGACGGTGGTCCACGAACCGGCGTCCGTGACGTCCAGGACGGGGCAGGGCTTGGGGTTGCGCTGGCAGAACAGCAGCATGTCGTACGCCCAGTCGGCGGGGACCGAGATCAGGTTGACCTGGGTGTGGCCGGCCGCGACCCCGGCCGTCGGACCCGACAGGCCGTCACGGAAGCGGGTCCGGGCGGCTCTCGGGGTCCACGCGTGCGCGTGCTCGTCGGCGAGGAGCAGGGGACGGTCGGCGGTGCCGGGCGAGGGCCGGTCCGTGATGTCGGGCGAGGGTCGGTCCGTGGTGCCGGGCGAGGGCCGGTCCTGCGTACGGTTCACAGCAGTTCCCTCCCGCGCGTCTCCGGCAGCCCCAGCAGCGCGAGTGCCGCGATGCCGTAACCGATCGCGCCGAAGACCAGTGCGCCGCCCACGCCCCAGCTGTCGGCGAGGAAGCCGACCGTGGTGGGGAAGGCGGCGCCCACGGCGCGGCCGGTGTTGTACGTGAAGCCCTGGCCCGTGCCCCGCACGGCCGTCGGGTACAGCTCGCTCAGGTACGAGCCGAAGCCGCTGAAGATCGCCGACATGCAGAAACCGAGCGGGAATCCGAGCACCAGGAGCAGGGTGTCGGCGCCGTCCGGGATGTGGGCGTACGCCAGGACGCACACCGCCGACAGGAGGGCGAAGAGCCAGATGTTGGGCCGGCGGCCCAGTCGGTCGGTGAGATGGCCGCCGGTGAGGTAGCCGGTGAAGGCGCCCGAGATCAGGAAGGTCAGATAGCCGCCGGTGCCGACGACCGACAGACCCCGCTCCGACTTCAGATACGTCGGAACCCAGGTGGCGAGGGTGTAGTAGCCGCCCTGGACGCCGGTGGAGAGCAGGCCGGCGAAGACCGTCGTACGCAGCAGGCCCGGCGTGTCGGCCGTGCCGCGCCGGAAGATCGCGGCGAACGAACCCCGCCGCGGGTCCCGCCGCCGCGCCACGGCCGCCTCGGGCGCGTCCTGCACCCGGCGGCGCAGCCACACCACCAGCAGGGCGGGCAGGGCGCCGGTCCAGAACATCACGCGCCAGGCCAGGTCGTCGCCGAGGAACGAGAAGACCAGGGTGTACACGATCGCGGCGAGGGCCCAGCCCACGGCCCACGCGCTCTGGACCGCGCCGAGCGAGCGGCCGCGGTGCCGGGCGCTCGCGTACTCGGCCACCAGGATCGCGCCGACCGCCCACTCACCGCCGAAGCCGAGGCCCTGGAGGGCCCGGAAGACCAGCAGGGTCCCGTAGTCGGGTGCGAAGCCGCAGGCGACGGTGAACACGGCGTAGGTGAGCACCGTGACCATCAGCGCCCGTACCCGGCCGACCCGGTCCGCGAGGACACCCGCGAGGGCGCCGCCGAGGGCCGAGACGACGAGGGTGACGGTGGTGAACAGACCGGTCCGACCGCTGTCCAGGCCGAAGTGGGCGGCCAGCGCGACCATGGTCAGTGGGAGGGTGAAGTAGTCGTAGGAGTCCAGCGCGTAGCCGCCGAAGGCGCCGGCGAAGGCGCGGCGGCCGCGTGGACCGAGGGCCCGCAGCCAGCCCGACGCGCCGTCGCCGACGGGGTGTTCGCCCGTGGCGGTGAGGTCGGCGGTGGCGGCGGTGGTGGCCGAGGCCTCGGGTGGAGGGGTCGTGCTCATGGGCACCTCGCAGAGGGATGACGGAGGGGTGCTGGGTGAGCCGTGCCGTGCCGTGCCGTGCGTTGTCGTGCCGTGCGTTGTCGTGCCGTGCGGGGGCGTGCCGAGCCTTGCGGTGCCGAGCGTTGCGGTGGGCCTGGGCCGGGCGCTGTCGTGCCGTGCGAAGCACCGTAGAGGATTGTTCAACGATCCCTCAATACCCCTGTTGTCTCGTCCTGGTGTCTGCGGTTCAATTCCGGGCATGGCAGAGCAGCTGACGGGACTGGCCGACGACCGCGCGCTCCTGGGGCGCACCAGCACCGCCGAACGCGTCTCCGACATCCTCAGAAGCCGCATCGCCGACGGCTACTTCCCACCGGGGACCCGGCTGTCGGAGGACAGCATCGGCGGGGCGCTCGGGATCTCGCGCAACACGCTGCGCGAGGCGTTCCGGCTGCTCACCCATGAACGCCTGCTCGTCCACGAGCTCAACCGGGGCGTCTTCGTCCGGGTCCTGACCGTCGAGGACGTCGAGGACATCTACCGCACCCGGATCCTCGTGGAGTGCGCCGTCGTGCGCGGTCTGGGGGAGCCGCCGTACCCGGTGGAGGGTCTGGCCGCGGCGGTCGCCGAGGGGCGGTCGGCGGTCGTCGGGAACGACTGGAAAGCAGTGGGTACGGCCAACATCCACTTCCACCGGGAACTCGTGACCCTGGCCGGCAGCGAGCGCACCGACGAGCTGATGCGCAGCGTCTTCGCCGAGCTGCGGCTGGCCTTCCACGTCGTGGACGACCCCCGGCAACTGCACGAGCCCTACCTCGCCCGCAACCGCCAGATCCTCCGGGCGCTGGAGAACGGTGACAAGGACGAGGCCGAAAAGCTGCTGGAGGTCTACCTCGCGGATTCGTTGGAGCGGGTCGTGGAGGTGTACCGGCGAAGGGTCGGGGAGGACGAGCAGGGGCCGGCCGCCGCGGACGTGTGAGCCGGCGGCGCGTGGCGGGCGCGGGGTGAGCCGGGGGTCCACCACCGGAGTCGGCCGGCGGCCGGGCGCGAGGGTGACCGCCGTGCGGCTCGTGTGAGAGGGACCACGGTGGGGCTTGTGTGAGGGAGACCACCGCCGGACGGGTGCGAGCGGGACCGCCACAGGGGCCGCGCGGGCGGTACGGCCTCGGGGCAGGCGCGGACGCAACCGCTTGGGGACCGGTGCGGGAGGGGCTGTCGCCGGGGCGGTGTGAGAAGCGTGACGCCGGGACCCATCTGCGTCGTTTGGGTCGTTGTCAGATCCAGGACCTAGTCTGTGCACCGTGACTTCGCCTGCATCGCCGGACAGCGTTCCGCCCCAGCTCAGCGTGGCGCCGCGACCCGCACCGGGTCCGGCCGCCGACGAGGGGCTGGCGCGGCGGCTGCGCGCGCTCGCCTGCACGGCGCCGATCCACGACCTCGACGCCCGCAAGGCCAACCTGGCGGGCGCGTACTCGGTGTACGGCATGGCGGAGATCGCCCTCGCCGCGATCGACCTCGTCACGCTGAACATGGACTTCGACACGGGCGCCGACCACGACCAGATAGTGGCCAGGCTCGTCCCGCGCATCACCGCCCAGGCCCCGCAGCGCACCGCCGCCGAGCACGAGCGGGTGGCCCGCTGGGTCCTGGAGAACCTGATCAACGTCGGCAGCGTCGACCGCGGCTTCCGGGCCGTGTACGGCACGTTCGCCACCGACGGCAGCTATGTGCGCCGCGACTACGACTTCAAGCTGATCGAGGAGGTCCCCGGCCCCGGCGGCAGCGTCTATCTGCGCACGACGGACGAGGCGGTCAACGTCCTCGTGGGCGCCCTCGACACCGATGTCACCAGCGCCCAGATCGCCGCCGAGGTCAAGCTGGAGGTGCTCATCAGCCGCGGTCGGCTCGCCGACGCCCAGCTCGCCGCCGAACAGGCCCGCTACCGCACCGTGCAGTACTCCGAGACCCTGCGCCGGGCGCTGGACGCGACCCGGCGCAACGTCCGGGCCGTGGACTGGCTCAACTCCGTGCCCGACATGATCGCCGAGGCCCTCGACCACGTGGCCGACCGCTACCGCCACGAGAACGCGATCCTCACGAACATCCGCAAGGCCCGCGACGAGTCCGAGGACCCCGAGCAGAAGCGGCGCGCCGCCGAGCTCGTCGACATCGTGAAGGACTGCATCCGCCGCCACACGCAGTTGCAGTCGCGGCTGCTGGAGGCCGGACCGCTGTTCCGCGCGGAGCAGGACCGGCAGGCCTTCGCCACCCCCATGACGACGTCCGGGATCGACCTGTACGGACACCTCGTCGCCCCGGCGCTGCCGCTGCCGGTCGAGCAGGCGGTCCGGGTCACCGACGCGTTCTTCGCCCGCGGGACGGGTCTGCGCACGCCCGTGTCGGTGCGGGTCGGGGACCTCGTCGACATCCTGCTGACGCCGCCGGTGGAGCGCGAGCACCTCGGCGCCGAGATGCCCGAGCCCGACCTCATCGCCACGCCGGACGACAGCCGGTTCAGCGAGGAGCAGCTGGCGGCGGCGATGGAGCTGCTCGCCCTGCCTGCGGACGCGCCGCGGCGGCTTTCGGGTCTGCTCGCCGACGCCCGGCGACGCGACGCCGAACTGCCCTATCTGGTGGCGCTGCTGGCCGTCCACGCGGCCAGCCCCGCGGTGGGCACGGCCTACCGCCAGGGCGAGGAGAAGCTGCTGTTCGCCGTGGACGACGGGACCGAGCTGGACGACCCGGAGTTCGGCGGCGCCGACCTGATCGTCGGCACCGCGCTCCTGGACGCCGCCGGGATGGCGGCGGACCGGACGGAGGCGGCATGAGCCGGCCCGAGAACCGAACGAACGACCGTCGACGCGACAAGGAGTCCCGACCGTGAGCGAGTACGCCGAGTGGAGTGAGCCGGACGCCGGTCCCGTTCCGGCGACCGCCGCCGTCACCCCCGCCGACACCGCCGACGCGGCGCGCCTCGTCGCCTTCGGGCTCCAGCCCAAGGTGCAGCCCGCGCGCGACCAGGAGTACGCCGAGCTGCTGCGGCGCTACCGGGAGGATCCGCCGTTCGCGCGACTCGCCGACGCCGTGGCGGCCGGACTCGGGCTCGTGGTGCTGGAGGTCTCGCCACGGGCGGGGATGGCCGTGACCGCGGCCGAGGACTCGGTGTTCGCCGTACGCATGGGCGACTACGCGCGCCGGACGTCCGCGGACTCCGGGGACCGCTTCCTGCACGGCCTGGCCCACCTCGCCGTCGCCGCGCTGGCGTTCCCCCGGCCGGAGGACCTCGCCGACGACGGGTACATCGGCCGGGTGAGCGTCAACGGCGTCGACGCGTTCGTCCGCCAGGCCTGCCGTCGGCTGGAGGAGCGCGCGGACGAACAGGGCCGGAACAGCGACCCCGCGACCGACGCCCCCGGTCTGGAGGCCGCCTGGCGGATCTGGGCCAGACGCAGCGCGACCGGGGCGACCAAGGACGCGCGACGCCTCGCCGGCTCCACGACCGGCATCGTCGGCAAGGCGGTCGCCTTCCTCACCGACTCCGGCTTCCTCCAGCGCACCGGCGACGACGGCGGCGGCACCTACCGCACCACGGCCCGCTACCAGCTCCAGGTGCGGGACATGGCGGGCGGCGCGGCCCTGGCCGAGCTCATCGAGCTGGGCGTCGTCCCGGTCACCGACGGCACGCCGAGCCTGCTGCCCGCCGAGGACACGGACGACCTGGAACTGGTCGCCGACGCGGGCCTCCCGTTCCACTCCTGAAGCGCCCACAGCGCCCACAGCGCCCACAGCGCGCCGGAAGTCCCCGAAGGGCCCGAGTCCCCGAAGGCCCCGAAGCGCGCCGGAAGCCGCTGGACCGCCGGAGGCTTCCGCCCCCGCCATGCCGACCGATCTGCCGAAGACTTACGAGAGTCCGCCATGTACGAGCTGTCCCGGGTCCGTCTCTACTCCATCGGGCCCGCCGGTGCGCGTTACGCCGACACCGTGCTTGACCTGCGAGGTGTGGGCGACGTCGTGCCCGACCCCGCGCCCACCCAGGCGGAGTTCTTCGAGGAGGAGCCCGTCGGCCCGCCGCGCCGGCCCGCACCCGCCGGCGTGCTCTTCCTGGAGAACGGCGGAGGCAAGTCGGTCCTGCTCAAGCTGATCTTCTCGGTGATGCTGCCCGGCCACCGCAACACGCTCGGCGGCGCCAGCTCCGGCGTGCTGCGCAAGTTCCTGCTCGCCGACGACTGCGGGCACGTGGCTCTGGAATGGCAGCACGTGCTGACCGGCGAGTGCGTGGTCGTGGGCAAGGCCAGCGAATGGCGCGGCCGCCAGGTCTCCAACGACCCGCGGAAGTTCGCCGAGGCCTGGTACTCCTTCCGGCCCGGTCCCGGGCTGAGCCTGGACAACCTGCCGGTCGCCGAGGCCACCGCGGTACGGCCGCCCGTCGAGGGCCAGTCCGGCGCGCAGGGCCGGCGGCGCACCATGAAGGGCTTCCGGGACGCCATCACCGACGCGGGCAAGGCCTACCCGCACCTGGAGGTGCACTGGGAGGAGATCCACGACCGCTGGATCGAACACCTCGGCGACCTCGGCCTCGACCCCGAACTCTTCCGCTACCAGCGCGAGATGAACGCCGACGAGGGCGAGGCCGCCGGCCTGTTCGCGGTCAAGAAGGACTCCGACTTCACCGACCTGCTGCTGCGGGCCGTCACCGACACCCGCGACACCGACGGACTCGCCGATCTCGTCAGCGGCTTCGGCAACAAGCTGGGGCGACGCGCCGAGCTGATCGCCGAACGCGACTTCACCGCCGGGTCGGTCGACCTGCTCGGCCGGATCGTGGAGGCCACCGAGGCACGCGCACGCGCGCGTGACATCCACACGGCGGCCGAGCGCCGCACCCGCACGCTGGCGCGCCGGCTGTCCACCCGTGCCGTGCTCGAACGCACGCGTGCCACCGACCTCGCCCAGCGGGTCACGGCCGCCGCCTACGCCGTCACCCACGCCGAGGGAGCGCGTGAGCGCAGCGCCCTCGTCGCCGCCGAACTCGCCTACCGGCACGCCTCGCTGGCGCTGGCCGCGGCCGAGAAGTCGGCCGCCGCGCAGAAGCGCGAGCTCGCCGAGGCGCGCACCCTGCACGCCGCCTGGCAGGCCGCCGAGGCCGTACTGCGCCACCGGGCCGCCACCGACCGGGTCACCCGGGTGTCCGCCGCGATCCAGGAGGCCGAACGCGACGCCGCACCCGCGCTCGCCGCCAGGACCAAGGCCGCCGTCGACCTCGTACGGGCCCTGCACACGGCCGCGGAGAACGCCGAGACCCTCGCCAACGAGGAGGAGGAGCGGTCCGCGGCGCTCCAGGAGGCCGGCGACTCGGCCCACCGGGACTCCACGGCCGCCGCGACCGAGTCCCAGCGCGCCCGCAGCGAGATCGGACACCTGCGCCAGCGCCTGGCCGAGGTGGAACAGGAGACGGCCGAGGCGGTGCGGGCGGGCTGGCTCGACGACAGCGCGCCCGACGCCGACCCCGCGCGCGCGGCCCTCGCCGCGAGCGACGCCGAGCAGACGGCCGTCGCGGCCTGGGACACCGCACGCGAGGCGTCCCGCCGGGCGGGCGAACACGCCCGCGAGGCGGCCTCCGCGGAGTCCCGCGCCGAACTGACCGCGGCCCGCGCCGCGGACGCCGCGACGGCGGCAGAGCGCTCCCGCGAGGCCGAACTGCGCCTCGCCGAGGCACTCGCCGCCGAGGAGCGGCTGGCCGAACTGCTGGGACTGGCGCACGGTGACGCGCAGCCGGACGGCCCGCGGACCCGGCAGGACACCGGCCCGGACGCCCGCGACGGCGTCCTCGCGCCCACGGACCTGGACCGTTTCGCCGACGAGCTGCGCGAACTGCTCGCCGACGCCGTCTCCGCCGCGGAACGGCAGCTCTTCGAGCTGCGCACCGCGGCCGCCGACGACGCCCGTATCCTCGGCGCGCTCGGCGACGGGGGTCTGCTGCCGCCCGGCCCGGACGTGCTGGCCACCGTGGAGTTCCTCGGCGAGCACGGCATTCCCGCGCTGCCCGGCTGGCGTTACCTCGCCCAGGCCGTCGACCCCACCGACCACGCGCGGGTGCTGGCCGCCCGCCCCGAACTGGTCGACGGTGTGATCATCACCGATCCGGACTCGCACGCGCGGGCCCGGGAAGCCCTCGGCAACGCGGCGCTGCTGCCCCGGTCGACCGTGGCGGTCGGCACGGCGGCCGCCCTCCTCGCGCCCGCCCCGGCCGCGGAGTCGGAGGACAGCGGCGTCTTCCTCGTACCGCCGAACCCGGCCATGCACGACGAGCACGCCGCCGACGAGGAGCGGCAGGCCCTGCGGGCGCGGGCCGCGGAGCGCGACGAAGAGATCCGCGGCCTCGCCGCCCGCCTGGGCAAGGACCGGGAACTTGCCGCCCGGCTCGCCTCGTGGCGCACGGGCTGCCCGGCCGGCCGGCTCGCGCAGCTGGACCAGCTCGCCCAGGAGGCACGCGCGTTCGCCGAGGAGGCCGAGGCCGACCTGGTCGAGGCGCGGACCGTGCGGGCCGAGGCCGAGGAGACCGCCGCCGAGGCCGCACGGATGCGTGACGAACGCCAGGAGAGCGCGCAGAAGGCCCGGCGGGCCGCGGACGCCCTCGCCGGGCTCGCCTTCCGGCTGCGCGAGCGCGCCGGCTGGCAGGTGAAACTGCGTGAACTGGCCGACGACGCGGCCGAGTCGGAAGCCCGCGCGCAGACCTGTCTGGAGCGCGCCCGGGCCGCCGACGAGGACCGCCGCGCCGCCCAGCGCGCCGCCGACGACAGCCGTCGCACGGCCCGCGCGCTGCGCGCCGAGCGCGCCGAGATCGCCGGTGCCCCCGACGACGTGCCGCAGGACGACCCGAACGCGTCCCAGGCGTCCCTGCCCGCCCTGCGCGAGGCCTACCGGGCCGCCTCCCAGGTCTACGAGAAGGTCGGCGTCGGCGCCGACCTGCGCGCCGAGCAGGCCCGCGCGGAGAGCGACGAGAGCGCGGCACGGACCGAACTGGACCGGCTGAGCAACAAGGTCCGCACCCGTGCCGAGCAGCTGCTCCAGTCGCCGGACGGCTCCGACGGACCGTCCCGGCAGGCCGCCGCCGCACGGGCCGAGGAGCTGGTGCAGCTCCTGGAGACCCGGATGTCCCACGCGAGCGAGCAGCTCGGGCGGCTGCGCGGCGAGGCCGAGCGGCACGCCCCGGAGGACGGCGAGGCGCACACCGAGCTGTCCGAGGAGCTCCAGCCGCGCGACGCCGACCACGCGCAGGCGCTGCGGCGCACCGCCGCCACGGAACTGGCCGTCCGCACCGAGGCGTTGGCCGAGGCCCGCGGGGCGCACGCCGAACTGCTGGACACGCACCGGGCCGCCGAGGACGCCGTCGGCGGTTTCGAGGAGACCGCCGCGATGCTCCGCGACCTGCTGCGCGAACACGCGTCGGAGGAGGAGCAGGAGGAGGTCGAGCCGTACCCCGGCAGCCTGGAGGAGGCGCGGCAGTCGGCCGCCGAGTCCCGCCGTTCGCTGCGCGGCTGCGCCGCCGACCTGTCCACCGCGGAGGCGTCCGTACGCGAAGCCGGCGACATCCTGGTCCGGCACGCCAACTCCACCCGCTACGAGCAGGTCCGCACCCCGGCCCGCCAGCAGATCCGCGAGCTGCCCGCCGCGTCGCTGCCCGAGCACGCCCAGAAGTGGGCCGACGCCTTCGCACCCCGGCTGCGCGTCCTCACCGACGAACTGGCGCAGCTGGAGCGGAACAGGGACTCGATCGTGGACCGGCTGAGGGGACTGGTGGAGTCGTCCCTCGCCACCCTGCGCTCGGCCCAGCGTCTGTCCCGGCTGCCCGAGGGGCTCGGCGAGTGGTCCGGGCAGGAGTTCCTGCGCATCCGTTTCGAGGAACCCGACCAGGCCACGCTGACCGAACGCCTCGGTGAGGTCGTCGACGAGGCGACCCGGGCCGCGGTGAAGAAGAACTCCGATCTCCGGCGCGACGGCATGTCCCTGCTGCTGCGCGGGGTCGCCGCCGCTCTCCAGCCCAGGGGTATCGCGGTCGAGATCCTCAAGCCCGACGCCGTCCTGCGCGCCGAGCGGGTCCCCGTCGGTCAGATGGGCGACGTGTTCTCCGGCGGCCAGCTGCTCACCGCGGCCATCGCCCTGTACTGCACGATGGCCGCCCTGCGCTCCAACGACCGGGGCCGGGACAAGCACCGGCACGCCGGCACCCTGTTCCTCGACAACCCCATCGGGCGCGCCAACGCCACCTATCTGCTGGAACTCCAGCGGGCGGTGTCCGACGCGCTCGGCGTCCAACTCCTCTACACCACCGGCCTGTTCGACACCACGGCGCTGGCGGAGTTCCCGCTGGTCATCCGACTGCGCAACGACGCCGACCTGCGCGCCGGCCTGAAGTACATCAGCGTGGAGGAGCACCTGCGCCCGGGTCTGCCCCAGCAGGCCCCCGCGGGGGAGGGCGAGTCGGTGCACAGCGAGATCACGGCGACCCGGATGTTCAAGCGGCCCGCCTAGCCGTGGCCCGGACGGGCCGCGGCACTGCCGTGGCCCGCGTCGTGGGTCGCACTGTGGTGCGTGCCGCGGTTCGCGGGGAGAGCCGAGCGGTTCTCCCCGCGAGCGGGGCCGACGCGGAACCCGGTCAGGAGTGCGACAGCTGTCCGGCGCCGTCGGCCCTGCCTATGCGCTTCCTCGTCCGCTCGGCGACCCGTGCCTGCCGCCGGGCCCGGCGCCGCTCGCGGCGCAGCGACCGGGCGGTGCTGCTGGGGACCGACACCACGCCGTTGCGCTGGCTCCAGACCTGGCGCGTGACCCAGACGTCGAGCGCGCCCCAGGTGGCGACCACGGTGCCGGTCACGCTGCCGATCACCATCGGGAACGCCAGCCACGAGTTTGCCAGGGTGCACAGCACGGCCGTCATCGCCATGATCAACGTCACCGCGATGATCAGCACCGCGCGCACGGCCGCGGTGCGCACCGGGTCCGGCATCCGGCGCCGACGGGCGGGTTCCTCGACCCACAACGGCCGGTACCGCGGCCGGTCCTGGACCGTCTCCCGCACCGTCTCCCGGACCGCCTCCGGTGCCGGTCCGTGTCCGTCCGTCGGAATGTCGTGATCCGGTGCCTCGCGCCGCCGAGGCACCGTCCTGTGCGTCACCGCGCCGTACTCCGGCGCGTCATGCCGCTCCGCCGTGCCCATCACCGTGTCACTCCCCACCGCCAGCAGACCCCTCGCCCGGTCCGAAGACCCCGACTCCCCAGTGGCTGCCCGGCTTGCGCTGTTTTACGCCGCCCGGGTGCGAGATGCGGCTCCTGTGGCCGATTCCGCCCCCGACTCCCGTAGAAAAAGACGAACGAAGCCTCCCGAAGATTCCCAATGAACGAAAAATTCTGGCCAACTACCCGTACGGGAACGCGGGAACGGACTCCTCGGTCGCCGCCGGTTTCGGGGAGGCAATCTCCCGTAATGGCAGGACAACTCGCCATGTCTCGAGGCTGGTTCGGAATTTCTGCTTCCGGATGGCTCTTCGAGTTACTCGTGCGTCAGTAGTAGGCTCGCGCCGTTTGTTGACGCACATGTGTACCCCCCTTCCCTGTGGGGGTCGAGCTGGGGGAGGCCATGCGCTTTCGCGGGAAGTCGATCCGCCGGAAGATCGTGGCGCTGCTTCTCGTGCCGCTGGTGTCCCTGACAGCCGTCTGGGGCTTCGCCACGGTACTCATGGGCCGCGAAGTGAACAGGCTGTTCAACGTGTCGTCGATGGTCGACAGGATCGGCTACCCGGTCGAGGACACGGCTCGCGCCATCCAGCAGGAACGCCGCCAGACCCTGGTCTACCTCGCCGACCCGCGCGCCGCCGACGCCCTCGCCGCGCTCCGCCGCACCCGCCGGACCACGAACGCGGTCATCGCCGAGTTCCGCGGCAACTCCGGCAGCGCCGACGTCCGAGATGTGCTGGACCAGGACGACGCCGAGGCCCTCACCGCTGTCCTGGACGCCTTCGACGGCATCGGCTCGCTGCGCCGCAGCGTCGAGGAAGGCACCCTCTCCCGGGCCCAGGCCCTCGATCTCTACAACCGTCTGATCGACCCCTGCTACGCCTTGCTGGCCACCATCGACGTGGTCGACAGCGCGGACATGGACAAGCAGTACCGCGCCCTCGTCAACGTCGCGCGCGCCCGCGAACTGCTCTCCCAGGAGGACGCCCTGCTCGGCTCCGCCCTGGTCGTGGGCCGGGTCACGCGCGAAGAGGTCCACCACCTCTCGAACATCGAGGCACAGCGGGCCGCGGTGTACGACATCAGCCTTCCGCAGCTGCCGACCGCCGAACGCGACCGCTACGAGCGCTTCTGGAAGAACGCCACCACCGCCCCGCTGCGCACGGCCGAGCAGTCCGTCCTGGCCACCCGGCCGGACGGCATGCCCCGTGGCGTGACCGCCGAGAACTGGGACGTCGCGGCGGGCAATGTGCTCGACGAACTCGCCCACCTCGACGACCAGGCGAGCGACCGCTTCCAGGACCGGGTCCGCCCCATCGCGATGGGCGTCATCGTCCAGTCGGCCGTCGTCGGCGTGCTCGGCCTGATCGCCCTGCTGCTCTCGCTCTTCCTGTCCGTACGCATCGGACGCAGCCTCATCCGCGACCTGCGCCAACTGCGCCTCGAGGCCCACGAGGCGTCCGGTGTGCGGCTGCCCAGCGTGATGCGCCGGCTGTCCGCGGGCGAGCAGGTCGACGTGGAGACCGAGATGCCGCGTCTGGAGTACGACAGGAACGAGATCGGCGAGGTCGGCCAGGCGCTCAACACCCTGCAACGGGCCGCGGTCGAGGCCGCCGTCAAACAGTCCCAGCTGCGCGCCGGAGTCTCCGAGGTGTTCGTCAACCTCGCCCGCCGCAGCCAGGTCCTGCTCCACAAGCAGCTCACCCTGCTCGACACCATGGAACGCCGGACCGACGACACCGAGGAACTCGCCGACCTCTTCCGCCTCGACCACCTCACGACCCGTATGCGGCGGCACGCCGAGGGCCTGGTGATCCTCTCCGGCGCGGCCCCCTCGCGGCAGTGGCGCAAACCCATCCAGCTCATGGACATCGTGCGCGCCGCCGTCGCCGAGGTCGAGGACTACGAACGCATCGAGGTGCGCCGGCTGCCCCGCACCGCCATCACCGGCCCGGCGGTCGCCGACCTCACCCATCTCGTCGCCGAACTCCTCGAGAACGCCACGGTGTTCTCGCCGCCGCACACCGCCGTCCAGGTGCTGGGCGAACGGGTCGCCAACGGTTTCACCCTGGAGATCCACGACCGCGGCCTCGGCATGACCGCGGAAGCGCTGCTGGACGCCAACCTCCGGCTCGCCGAGACCCCCGAGTTCGAGCTCTCCGACACCGACCGGCTCGGTCTGTTCGTGGTGAGCCGGCTCGCCCAGCGGCAGAACGTCCGGGTCTCCCTCCAGCCGTCCCCCTACGGCGGCACCACCGCCGTCGTCTTCATCCCGGACGTCCTGCTGACGGACGACGTGCCGGACACCAACGGCGTCGGATTCCGCCTCGACCGGCCCCGGGCGTCGACCGTGGGATCTCCCGTCGACAACCGGCGCACCACCCTCTCCCCGGCGCCCGCGCAACTGCCCGGTCTGCCCGCCTCGCTCCTGGACGGGCCGGTCGAACTGGAAGGCCCCCTCGACCTCGACGGCCTCGACGGCTTCCCGGGCGTGCTCGACAGCGAGGACGGCGAGGAGGACGAAGCCGGCGGGCTGTTCCGCCCGCGCCGCTCCATCGTCCCCGCGCCGGACGGGGAGAGCAGGCCCGAAGGGGCGGGCGCGGCGGCCGGACCGAGCGGCCCCGGCGGTGAGCGGAACCGCAGATACACCGACCCCCAGCGCCCGACGGACCGCGTCGACCCCGGCGAGCATCCGAGCGCCCCGCTCCCGCTGCCCCGCCGCAGTTCTCCCAAGCTGGTCAGCTCCCACGGCCGCCCCGTGGCCGAGCAGCGCTCCCGGCGCCGGGAGCCGGACGAGGAACCGTCCACGGTGCCAGGCCCGCGCGGCCTTGGCACGGGCAGCCCGGCCACGGACCTCCCGGCCCCCCTGCCGACCCGCCGCCGCGGGGTCACCGCGCCCCTGGGCCGGGCCCGAGGCGCCGCCGACCGCGGCGACGGGCTCCCCGACTTCACCGCCCCCCGGGCCGGCGGGCCGGACGAGTCGCCGGCCGCCCCGGCACTGCCCGCCCGCACCCGGCGCCGCACGGACCCGCCGAGCGGCCAGGACGCCACCGAACACCCCCCGCGCACCCCTGCTCACGAGACGGCCCCCGGCACCGGCCCACTGCCCCGGCGGGTGCGGCAGGCCAGCCTGGCACCGCAACTGAAACAGGATCCCGGGCGGCGCCCGCAGGACAGCACGGAGCTCGCGGAACGCGACGCCGACGAGGTGCGCAGCCGCATGGCCTCACTCCAGCGCGGCTGGCAACGCGGCCGCCAGGAGAACGCCGAGAGCGACGACTCCCACAGCGACACGGCATCACAAGGAACGACAGAGGGGGACGGTCGATGACCGCACCGAAGGCAACCGACCACACCACGAGCGGCAAGGGCGAGCTGAACTGGCTCCTCGACGAACTGGTGGACCGCGTCGCGAGCATTCGCAAGGCCGTCGTGCTCTCCGGAGACGGTCTCGCCATCGGGGTCTCCAAGGACCTGACCCGGGAGGACAGCGAGCACCTCGCCGCCGTCGCGTCCGGATTCCACAGCCTCGCCAAGGGTGTGGGCCGGCACTTCGACGCGGGCAACGTCCGCCAGACGGTCGTCGAGCTCGAGGAGGCCTTCCTGTTCGTGACGGCCGCCGGCGACGGCAGCTGCCTCGCCGTGCTCGCGGACGCCGACTCCGACGTGGGCCAGGTCGCCTACGAGATGACGCTGCTGGTCAAGAGAGTGGGCGCACATCTGGGTGCCTCCCCGCGCACCGACCTGCCCTCGGGCGGGTAGTGAGATGGCATGAGCACAGACGGTCAGCGCAGAAGCCTCTGGTTCGACGACGACGCCGGACCGGTCGTCCGTCCGTACGCCATGACGCGCGGCCGCACCGCGGGTGCGGCTCAGCACCGCCTCGACCTGATCGCGGTGGTCGTCACCGAACCCCACGGAGACGACCCCGAAGGGGACCACAGCCTGTCCCCGGAGCACGTGGACATCGTCGAGCTGTGTCGCGACACCCCGCAGTCGGTCGTCGAACTCGCCGCCGAGCTCGATCTGCCCATCGGAGTGGTCCGGGTCCTCGTCGGTGACCTCGTGACCGGGGAATTCGTCCATGTGAACCGGCCCGTACCCCCTGCCGAACTGCCGGACGAGAGTATTCTGCGCGACGTGATCGACGGCCTCCGGGCGCTGTGAGCAGCGCGGAAGCGAGGTGAAGACGTGACAGGCTGGCAGTTCTGGGTGGACCGGGGCGGTACCTTCACCGACATCGTCGCGCGGCGCCCCGACGGCCGGCTGCTGACGCACAAACTGCTGTCGGACAGTCCCTCGCGCTACGCCGACGCGGCGGTCGCAGGGGTGCGCGCCCTCCTCGAAGGCTCCCGGGACCCCGTGGCGGCCGTCCGGATGGGGACGACGGTCGCCACCAACGCCCTCCTGGAACGCAAGGGCGAACGCACTCTGCTCGTCGTCACCCGCGGCTTCCGCGACGCCCTGCGCATCGCCTACCAGAACCGGCCCCGCATCTTCGCCCGCCGCATCGAACTGCCCGAGCTGCTCTACGAGCGGGTCGTCGAGGTCGACGAGCGCATCGCCGCCGACGGCACCGTCCTGCGCGCCCCCGACCCGGACGCTCTCGCGGGTCCCCTCCAGGAGGCCTACGACGACGGCATCCGGGCCGTCGCCGTGGTCTGCATGCACAGTCATCTCCACCCCGGACACGAACACGCCGTCCGCGCGGTGGCCGCCCGCATCGGCTTCCCGCAGATCTCGCTGTCCAGCGAGGTCAGCCCGCTGATGAAGCTGGTCCCGCGCGGCGACACCACCGTCGTCGACGCCTACCTCTCGCCGGTGCTGCGCCGCTACGTCGAGCACGTCGCGGGCGAACTCGAAGGCGTACGACTGATGTTCATGCAGTCCAACGGAGGACTCGCCGAGGCTCACCAGTTCCGCGGCAAGGACGCCATCCTCTCCGGCCCCGCCGGCGGCATCGTCGGCATGGCCCGCATGTCGCAGCTCGCCGGCTTCGACCGCGTCATCGGCTTCGACATGGGCGGCACCTCCACCGACGTCTCGCACTTCGCGGGGGAGTACGAACGCGTCTTCACCACACAGATCGCCGGGGTGCGGCTGCGCGCGCCGATGCTGGACATCGACACGGTCGCGGCCGGGGGCGGCTCCGTCCTGCACTTCGACGGCTCGCGCTACCGCGTGGGGCCGGACTCGGCGGGCGCCGACCCCGGCCCGGCCTGCTACCGCGGCGGCGGTCCGCTCGCCGTCACCGACGCCAACGTCATGCTCGGCCGCATCCAACCCGCCCACTTCCCCCGGGTGTTCGGACCCGACGGCGACCAGCCCCTCGACGACGCCCTCGTCCGCGGGCGTTTCGCCACCCTCGCACGCGAGATCCACGAGCAGACCGGCGACGACCGCAGCCCCGAACAGGTCGCCGAGGGCTACCTGAGGATCGCCGTGGCCAACATCGCCAACGCGGTGAAAAGGATCTCCGTCCAGAAGGGCCACGACGTCACCCGCTACACCCTCACCACCTTCGGCGGCGCGGGCGGCCAGCACGCCTGCATGGTCGCGGACTCGCTCGGCGTCCGCACGGTCCTCGTGCCCCCCATGGCCGGTGTCCTGTCCGCGCTCGGCATCGGCCTCGCCGACACCACGGCCATGCGCGAGCAGTCCGTCGAGGCACCGCTGGAAGCGTCCGCCATGCCCGGGATCCACAAGACGGCCGCCGACCTGGAGGCCGCGGGCCGCGCCGAACTCCGGGCCGAGGACGTCCCCGAGGACCGCGTCCGGGTCACCCGCCGCGCCCAGCTTCGCTACGACGGCACCGACACCACCCTCACCGTCGAGCTGTCCGAGCCCGACACCATGAGACACGCCTTCGAAGAACGTCATCGCGCCACGTACTCCTTCGTCCTGGACCGCCCGATCGTCGTCGAAGCCCTCTCCGTCGAAGCCACCGGCCTCACCGACCCCCCTGATCTGTCCGCCCTCGCCCCGTACGAAGGCCGCACCCGCGCGCCGGAGACCGTCCGCCTCCACACCGGCGGCGTCTGGCGCGACGTACCCCTGCATCACCGCGAGAGCCTGCCCCCCGGCGAGACCGTCGCCGGCCCCGCGATCATCGCCGAGGCCGGTGCCACGACCGTCGTCGACGACGGCTGGCGGGCCGCGACGACCCACGACGGGCATCTGGTCATGGAACGCGCGACGGTCACGCAGAGTTCCGACCTCGACACGAAAGCCGACCCGGTTCTGCTTGAGGTCTTCAACAACCTCTTCATGTCGATCGCCGAACAGATGGGCGTCCGGCTGGAGTCCACCGCCCAGTCCGTCAACATCAAAGAGCGGCTGGACTTCTCCTGCGCCCTGTTCGACCCGGACGGGAACCTGGTGGCCAACGCCCCGCACATCCCCGTCCACCTGGGCTCGATGGGCACCAGCGTCAAGGAGGTCGTCCGCCGCCGACGCGACACGATGCGGCCCGGCGACACCTACGCGGTCAACGACCCGTACCACGGCGGCACCCACCTTCCGGACGTCACCGTGATCACCCCCGTCTTCGGCGCCGGGACGGCCGACGGCACGGAGAGTGACCGGATCCTGTTCCACGTCGCCTCCCGCGGCCATCACGCGGAGATCGGCGGCATCGCCCCGGGTTCCATGCCGGCCGACAGCCGCACGATCGAGCAGGAGGGCGTCCTGTTCGACAACTGGCTGCTCGCCGAAGGGGGCCGGTTCCGGGAGGAGGAGACCCTCCGCCTGCTCACCGAGGCCCCGCACCCCTCGCGCAACCCGAGGACCAACCTCGCCGACCTCCGTGCCCAGATCGCGGCCAACCAACGGGGCGTGGAGGAGGTCGGCCGCATGATCGAGGACTTCGGCCTCGACGCCGTCCAGGCCTACATGAGGCACGTACAGGACAACGCCGAGGAAGCGGTGCGCCGGGTCATCGACACCCTGGACGACGGCGAGTGCGCCTACGAGACCGACTCGGGCGCCGTCATCCGCGTACGCGTGCGCGTGGACCGCGACAACCGCCGGGCGACCGTCGACTTCACCGGCACCTCGGCCCAGCTCGCCACCAACTTCAACGCACCGTTCTCCGTGGTCGACGCGGCCGTCCTGTACGTCTTTCGCACCCTGGTCGACGACGACATCCCGCTCAACGACGGCTGTCTGCGTCCGCTCGACATCGTCGTACCGCCGGGCTCCATGCTCGCCCCGCAGCCGCCGGCCGCCGTCGTCGCGGGCAATGTGGAGACCTCCCAGGCGATCACCGGCGCCCTCTACGCGGCGCTCGGGGTCCAGGCGGAGGGCTCCGGCACCATGAACAACGTCACCTTCGGCAACGAACGCCACCAGTACTACGAGACCGTCGCCTCCGGATCAGGCGCGGGCGACGGCTTCCCCGGCGCCTGCGTCGTCCAGACCCACATGACCAACTCGCGGCTGACGGATCCCGAGGTCCTGGAGTGGCGGCTTCCGGTCCGGCTGGAGGAGTTCGCCGTCCGGCCCGGCAGCGGTGGCGCCGGACGCTGGCGCGGTGGGGACGGAGCCGTCCGCCGGATCCGGTTCGGTGAACCCATGACCGTCTCCACCCTGTCCCAGCACCGCAGAGTGCCGCCGTACGGCATGGCGGGCGGCGCGCCCGGCGCCCTGGGCGCCAACCGGGTGGAACGCGCGGACGGCACCGTCGTCCGACTCCGCGGCAGCGACTCCGTGGACGTCCGCCCCGGCGACGTGCTCGTCGTCGAAACCCCCGGCGGCGGAGGCTACGGCCCGCCGTCGGCCGACCCCCACACAGCAGGAGAAGAGATCGATGATCCTCGGGCGTTCTGAGCGCGGCAAGCACCTGATCGAGCCCGTCACGCTCAAGATCCTGGTGGCCGGCGGCTTCGGCGTCGGCAAGACCACGCTGGTCGGCGCGGTCAGCGAGATCAGGCCGCTGCGTACCGAGGAACTGCTCACCGAGGCCGGGCGCCCGGTCGACGACCTCAGCGGCGTCGAGGGCAAGCACACCACCACCGTCGCCATGGACTTCGGACGCATCACCCTGCGCGAGGACCTGGTCCTGTACCTGTTCGGAACACCTGGCCAGGAGCGCTTCTGGTTCATGTGGGACGAGCTCTCCGAGGGCGCGCTCGGCGCCGTCGTCCTCGCCGACACCCGGCGCCTGGAGGACTGCTTCGCCGCCATCGACTACTTCGAGCGGCGCTCCATACCCTTCCTCGTCGGCGTCAACTGCTTCCAGGGGGCCGCGCGCTACCCGGCCGGAGCCGTCCGCAAGGCCCTCGACCTCGACGACGACGTGCCGCTCGTGCTGTGCGACGCCCGCGATCGCGAGTCGGTCAAGGCCGTCCTCGTCGGCGTCGTCGAGCACGCGATGGCCCTCGCGGCGGACCGCCGCCGCGCCGTCACCACCTGACCGCGCGGTCCGATCCGAACGACAGGGCCGAGTGGTCTCCGCTGATGCGGACGACAGGCCCTAGTGGTCGTCGTCGTCCTCCATCCAGCCGAAGCTCTTCTCCACCGCCTTGCGCCAGTTGTGGTACTCGTGGTCGCGCACCGACGGGTTCATGCCCGGTGTCCACTCGACGTCCTCCTGCCAGTGCGCCTTGAGTTCACCGAGGTCGTTCCAGACACCGGTGGCCAGCCCGGCCGCGTAGGCGGCGCCCAGGCAGGTCGTCTCGGAGACCTTGGGCCGGATCACGGGAACGTCGAGCACATCCGCCTGGTGCTGCATGAGCAGGTTGTTCTTCGTCATGCCGCCGTCCACCTTCAGGGTCGTGATCTGCACCCCGGAGTCCTGGAACATGGCGTCCACGACCTCGCGCGTCTGCCAGCTCGTCGCCTCCAGCACCGCTCGCGCGAGATGTCCCTTCGTGACGTACCGGGTCAGGCCCGTGATGACACCGCGCGCGTCGGAGCGCCAGTACGGCGCGAACAGACCCGAGAACGCGGGCACGATGTACGCGCCACCGTTGTCGTCGACGGACTCCGCCAGGGTCTCGATCTCGTCGGAGGTCCGGATGATGCCGAGCTGGTCGCGGAACCACTGCACCAGAGCACCCGTTATCGCGATGGAGCCCTCCAGACAGTAGACGGGCGCCGCGGTACCGATCTTGTAGCCCATCGTCGTCAGCAGCCCGCTCTTGGACGGTACGGGCCGGTCTCCGGTGTTGAGCAGAAGGAAACTGCCCGTGCCGTACGTGTTCTTCGCCGTCCCCACGTCGTAGCAGGCCTGGCCGAACAAGGCCGCCTGCTGATCGCCCAGGGCCGAGGCGACCGGCACGCCGGCGAGCTGGCCGACGGCGGTTCCGTACACCTCGGCGGACGACTTGATCTCGGGCAGGACGGCTTCCGGCACGTTCATCGCGGACAGGATCGAGGGGTCCCACTGCAGGGTTTCCAGGTTCATCAACATGGTGCGGCTGGCGTTGGTGACGTCGGTGACGTGCTTCCCGCCGTCGGTCCCACCGGTCAGGTTCCAGATCAGCCAGGAGTCGATCGTGCCGAAGGCGATCTCGCCGCGCTCGGCGCGGTCCCTCAGGCCCGGCACGTTGTCGAGCAGCCAGGCGGCCTTGGGGCCGGAGAAGTAGCTGGCCAGCGGGAGCCCGGTCTGGTCGCGGAAGCGGTCCTGTCCGTCCCCGCCGCCCAGTTGGTTGCACAGGGCCGTGGTGCGCGTGTCCTGCCACACGATGGCGTTGTGCACCGGTTTGCCGGTCGCCCGGTCCCACAGGACCGTCGTCTCGCGCTGGTTGCTGATGCCGAGCCCACTGAGATGGTCGGCCCGCAGGCCGGCGTTCGCGAGCGCCCCGGCGACCACCGCCTGCACCCTGGCCCAGATCTCCGTGGCGTCGTGCTCCACCCAGCCGGGCTTGGGGAAGATCTGGCGGTGCTCGCGCTGGTCGACGGCGACGACCGCGCCGTCCTGGTTGAAGACGATGCAACGGCTGGACGTGGTGCCCTGGTCGATCGCGGCCACGTACTTCTCGGCGTTGTCCGTCATGGCTATCCCTTGGGCTCGGGTTCAGAAGGCTGCGGTGCGGAGGAGGCCCGCCAGTACCCCGCCGGACGACGGACCGGCGACCAGGACCCGGACGTCCGCCCGGTCGGAGGTGCCCTTGTCCGGGATCGGCGGGAAAGTGTGCACGGTACGCCGGCCGAGGTCGCCGGCCGGGTCGACGGCGCAGCCGGTCGGTCCGCCGGGCGAGAGGCCGATACCGGCCATGGGCAGGGTGACGGCCGCGCGGGCGCCGGCGCCGGACAGGACGAGGAACGCGGCACCGGTGATCTCGCCGACGACTGTGTCTCCACTGCTCATGGCGGCTCCTAGGCCGGGCCCGGGGTCGGCCCCGGCTGCTCCGTGCAGCGTGCGGTTCTCTCGGTCACTTCTGCCGGGGCAGGGAGTCCCGCACCCCGCCCGGCGTCCGTGACGAGCGTGCCGTCGCAGCCGAACCGCCCACGGGGGAGCGGCCCTCGGCCCAGGGGCCCGCGCGGCGCAGTGCCGGAATCCGCCGAGAATGTACGGCGATGTCGACTGACACCGGGAAGTTTTCACCGGCACCCGAGGAGCGTCAAGCGCACCGACAGCAACGGTTGCGCCCGACGTGCCGGAGCGTGCGGCCCGCACCGCGGCCGTCCGGTGAGCTCGTCAGTGTCGGAGCGGCCTTCAGTGTCAGGCTACCCCGGGCCGGGCTCGGGGGCCCGTCCGGCGCGTCCCGCCCCAGGCCGGACGCCATGGGCCCGCACCGACCCGGATGCGCCGCCCCGCGCCTCCCGCGCCTCCCGCGCCTCCCGCGTCTCCCGCGCCTCCGATCGGCGGCGGACCGACCGCGGACCGACCGCGGACCGGCCTCTGACCCGCCGCCCTCCTGGATCCGCCCGACACGCCGGTCCTTGACCGGCCGGACAGCACACCCCTGCATCCGCCCGGCAGATCGCCCCAGGACCGGCAGGACAGGCCGCCCCGGCGTCCGGCACCGGGTGAGCAGTCGTCCCGCCGGGATCCGCCGCCCCGCCGGGATCCGCCGCCCCGCCGGGATCCGCCCGTCCCGTGAGACCCGGTGCCCGCCCAGGCGCCCCGTCCCGCTCACCCCGTTCCGGGCTCGGCCACCGCCCACCGGGTTCCGGCGGGGGCCGCCCCCGAGCCGCGCAGGACCTCGTACCCGGACAGGCCCGCGTGCCCCAGGACCCAGCTGGCGCCCTGCAACGCCTTCGCGGTCTTCTTCAACGGCGCCAGCCAGGCGGCGGCCTGCCGGTGGTCCGTCACGCTGCCGGGTGTGCACACGACCGTGGCGAGGGAGAGCGTGACGGGACGGCCGCCCGCGGACCAGGGCGCGTCCAGCACGGCACCGGCCAGCGGCTCCAGGCCCTCCGGATCGGCGAGCACCAGGAAGTCGTCCCCGCCGATGTGCCCCACCCGGGCGCCTGCGGACGCGGCCCGTTGGAGCACGCGGGCCACCGACCGGATCAGCTCGTCGCCGGCCGCGAACCCGGCCCCGTCGTTGACCTGCTTGAAGTGGTCCACGTCCAGCCAACTCAGCGCGAACGTCCGGCCGGCCGCGATCCGCCGGTCGACCTCACCGGTGATCGTGTCGGAGCCCGGCAGCCGCGTCAGCGGATTGAGCCCGGCCGCCTCCTCGATCCGGGACTCGGCCAGCGCCCGGACGAGGTCCGCGAGCCGTACGACGCCCACGCACCGGCCGTCGTGGTCGACCACCGCCACATCGTCCGAGGTCCGCCCGCGACCGCCCACCGCCACCACGTCGAGCACCTCCCAGGCGGTGGCGTCGATGCCGACGGTGCGGGGCGCGTCGCCCAGCTTCACCGCGGGCCGATCGGCGTAGAGCGCGTGCCCGTACCGCCCCGACATCGACAGCAGGAACCTGGAGCGGTGCACGGACCGGACGGGCACCCCGGCCCGGTCCACGAGCAGCACCCCGGACACCTCCGGCGCCCCGGTCAGCAGCTGCCGTACCTGTGCGGCGGACGCGGTCACGGGCAGCAGCGCGGCCGGGCGCACGAACTCCCGGATCGACAGTCCCGAGCGTGGATGGGGCACGGCATCGGGGGAGCGCGGCGGAACGTATACGTCCACCGCGGGCAACCGGGACGGCGCTGCGAACAGCTCGCCCTGCGCCAGCTGCGCACCGGCCGAGAGCGCGGCGGCACACTGGAGTTCGGTCTCCACGGCCTCGACGCACACCAGCGCTCCGAGTCCGTCGCACAGGGTGCGCATCGCTCGTACCGCGGCCGGCCGCGCCAGCAGTGACGCGTCCAGTTTCACCAGGTCGGGCGCCATGTCCGTGAGCAGGCGCAGGGGTACGTCCCCGTCCCCGACCCCGTCCGCGCTGATCCGGAAGCCCTGCCCGCGCAGCGTGTGCACCGCCTCCAGGAACGCGGTCTGCGGCACATGGGTGAAGGGCGGTCCGACATCGACCGTCACCTCCCAGGGCATCCGCCCGGCCTGCCGCACCGCGCTGTGCAGCGTGGTGAGTCCGCCGAGGTCGGCCAGCGTGCCCGCGAACACGTTCACGTGCAGCGGCAGCAGCGCCTCCCTGCGAGCCGCCGCCCGGATCGCCAGCACCGCCAGCCTGCCGTCGACCTCGGGGTTGCGCCGGGCCTCGGCCAGGATGTCGCCGGTCTCGGGGCGGGCAAGGATCTCCAGCCCCGCGACCCCGCCGGTCGAGAGGTTGATCACCGGTTGGAACGCGAAACGGAGAGTATCCGCCCAGGAGTGCACGGGAAGCATGATGGCGCTACCGGCGTACACCCAAGCCCAGTTCATGAGACGTTCACGCAGCATTCCGAGGTGATCACACAGAGTGGGAGAACCGGGGTGCGCGCCCGGGTTCGCTTCCCGGTCGCCGCGGCCGTCCGTCCTGCGCTCAGCGGACGGCGACGACCGCCGACCCGTGCCCGAACAACCCCTGGTTGGTGCTGATCCCCACGCGAGCGCCCGGGACCTGGCGTTCCCCCGCGGTGCCCCTCAACTGCCAGGTCAGCTCGCACACCTGAGCGATCGCCTGGGCCGGAACCGCCTCCCCGAAGGAGGCCAGCCCTCCGCTCGCGTTCACGGGTATGCGCCCGCCCGGCCCCGTCGCGCCCTCGCGCAGCAGTTTCGCGCCCTCGCCCCCGGCGCACAGCCCCAGATCCTCGTACCACTGCAACTCCAGGGCGGTGGAGAGGTCGTAGACCTCGGCGAGGGACAGGTCCTCGGGACCGACGCCCGCCTCTTCGTAGGCGGACCGCGCGATCGACGCGCGGAACGGCTCGGCGGCGGGCGTCACCACGGCCGCCGAGTCCGTGGCGATGTCCGGAAGGTCCAGGACGGTGTGCGGATACCGCGGTGTCACCGTGGAGACCGCGCGGATCCGCACCGGTTCGGGCGACGAGTTGCGGCGCGCGAACTCCATGCTGGACAGCACCAGTGCCGCCCCGCCGTCCGAGGTCGCGCAGATGTCGAGCAGCCGCAGCGGATCGGCGACCACCGCGGAGGCGGCGACCTCCTCCGCGGTGACCCGCGAGCGGTAGCGCGCGTACGGATTCAGCGACCCCATCGCCGCGTTCTTCACCTTGACCTGCGCGAAGTCTTCCGGCGTGTCTCCGTGCACGGCCATGCGCCGGCGCGCGAACAGCCCGAAGTACATCGGATTCGTCGCCCCGAGCACCCGGAAACGCAGCCAGTCGGGATCGTCGGGCCGGTCCCCGTCCGCTGGCCGGAAGAACCCCTTGGGCGCGGCGTCCGCCCCCACCACGAGCACGACGTCCGCCAGGCCCGCGAGGATCTGTGCCCGCGCGGTGCCCACGGCCTGGGCACCGGACGCGCAGGCCGCGTACACGCTGGTCACCCGGGCCCCCTGCCAGCCCAGCGCCTTGGCGAAGGTCGCCCCCGCCACATACCCCGGATAGCCACCGCGGACCGTGTCCGCGCCCACGGTCGAGCCGACGTCCCGCCAGTCCAGCCCCGCGTCGGCGAGGGCCGCGCGGGCCGCCACCACCCCGTACTCCACGAAGCCGCGACCCCACTTGCCCCACGGGTGCATCCCCGCGCCGAGCACCGCCACGTCGTCCGTCATGCCCTCACACCCCCGTCGGCCGCCAGTGCCAGGTCGTCCAGGTCGTCTCCGGGTCCTCGTGCAGCACGCCGGGGACGACCTCCACCTCCATGCCCACCGTCAGATCGGCGACGGTGACCCCTGGAGCCGCCTGACCCAGCACCACGATCCGCTCGGACTCCAGCTCCACAGCGATCAACGCGTACGGCTCCCACGGAAGTTCCGGATCGGTCACGTAGGGTGACGGTGGCCGGTACCTGCTGTCCGTGTACGACCAGACCCGCCCGCGCCGCGACAACGGCACCTCCGTCAACTCGCCACCCGGGCAGCCTGGATTGCGGCAGTGGGTGTCCTCGCGCGGGAAGAAGACACAGGCGCAGACGGAGCAGCGGGTGCCCAGGAGTCTGAAGTCCCCCGGACCGCCGGCGAACCATCCGGCGACCACCGGTGTGCGGGTGCGCGCCACGGCACCTCCTCGACAGCAGATCTGACGGTACGTCAGGAGTGTGCCACGGGTCACCGGAATTGGGCAGGACCGCACACGACCGCTTCCCCCGCCCGACCTGTTCTTGATAGACGCATGAGGCATGACGCGACTTTCCGGCGCCTTACGCGCTCTGATCACCGCGCTCGCCGCCCTGCTGGCCGTGACCGCCGCCTCCGTGACCGCCGCCTCCGCGACCGTGCGGGCGGGGACCGCCCCCGAGGCACCGACCGACTTCGTGGCCCTGAGAACCGTCGACCCCACGATCATCCAGGAGATGCGCTACATCACCCCGCACAACTTCGTCGGCGCGCGCGTCGACGGCTACGAGCAGCCCCTGTGCCTCCTCACCCGCCCCGCCGCCGAAGCCCTCCACCGGGCCCAGACCCGCCTGCTGCGCCAGGGCTACAGCCTGAAGGTCTACGACTGCTACCGGCCGCAGCGCGCCGTCGACCACTTCGTGCGCTGGGCCGAGAACCTCGACGACCAGCGGATGAAGAGCGAGTTCTACCCCGACGTGGACAAGACCCGACTGTTCGAGGACGGCTACATCGCCGAGAAGTCCGGTCACAGCCGCGGCTCGACGACGGACCTCACGATCGTCAGGCTCCCGGCCGCGCCGACCCGGCCCTACGTCCCGGGCGAGCCCCTGGTGTCCTGCCACGCGCCCAGGAGCGAACGCTTCCCCGACAACTCCGTCGACATGGGTACCGGGTTCGACTGCTTCGACACCCTGGCCCACACCCTCGACCCGCGCGTCCAGGGCGAGCAGCGCGCGAACAGGCTGCTGCTCAAGGGCACCCTGGAAGGCCTCGGCTTCGTGAACCTCGCCGAGGAATGGTGGCACTACACCTTCAAGCCCGAGCCCTACCCGGACACCTACTTCGACTTCCCCGTCTCCGCGAGGTCCCTCGCCGGACGTCGCTGAACGGCCAGGGGCGACGCCCTCCCCGTCATCGGATACAGTCCGCCGCGTGTCCGAAAATCCACATTCCGCGCCCAACTCCGCGCCCGGTGCCCACTGTTCGAGCTGTGGAGCGCCTTACGGAGAGGGCGTCTCCGACTGGCCCCGCACCTGTCCCGCCTGCGGCGGCGTGACCTACCGCAACCCGCTTCCCGTGGCGGTCGCGCTCCAGCCCGTGTACGACACGTCGGGCACCGCGCTGGTCGTCATCACCCGGACCATCACCCCCGCGCGCGGGGGCACCGCGTTGCCGGGCGGCTACATCGACGACCGCGAGGACTGGCGGCACGCCGTCGTGCGCGAGCTCATGGAGGAGACCGGGATCGACGCCCCGAGCCGCGAGGTCCGGCTCGCCGACGCGATGAGCTCCCCGGACGGCCACCTGCTGCTGTTCGGACTCCTTCCCGAACGCCCGGCGGACCGGCTCCCCGCGTCGGCGGCCACGGACGAGACCGAGGGCTGGCACCTGCTGCGCCGGCCCGAGGAACTCGCCTTCCCGCTGCACACCCTGGCCGTGCGGGCGTTCTTCGAGGGCCGTTACGCCTGAACCCCGCGCCCGGCGAGTCCCCGTACGCGCACCGGGTAGGACGGTTCACGCCCGCCGTCCCGCTCGACGACCACGCGCCGGTCCTCCCAGCGGGTCGTGTAGCGCTCCGGCTCCGCCTCGTCCCAGCCGTCGCCCCCGTCCCGGACCACCAGGCCGCCTCCCGTGCGGTCCGGGGCCGGTGCCCACACCTCCAGCTCCAGGCGGTCGTCCTCGCCCCGCACGGGAATCACCGCACCCGCGCGCGCGAACACCGGTATCCGCGACAGGGGGGCGTCCACCAGCACCTGACCGGGTCCCTCGTACGGCTGTTCCGTCGCCGTGTCGTACCAGAGACCGCGCGGCAGCTGCACCGCACGCCGGTTGGCACCCGGATCGAGCACCGGTGCCACCAGCAGACAGTCGCCCAGCAGGAACGCGTCCCCGCAGTCACGCAGCATCCGGTCCCCGGGAGTGCTCCACCAAAGCGGGCGTACGTACGGCGCACCCGTGCGTCTGGCCAGATGCGCCAGCGTCATGAAGTACGGCAGCAGCCGCCGCCGCCCCGCGAGCGCCACGCGCGCGTGCTCCAGTGTGTCCGTGCCGAACTCCCACGGCTCCCCGTGCCCCGCGCGCAGGCTCGCCCGGGTGCGCAACAGCGGCAGATACGAGCCCAGCTGGAGCCAGCGCACATACAGCTCGGGTGACGGAGTCCCGCCGAAGCCGCCCACGTCCGGCCCCGAGTACGGCACCCCGCACAGCCCCAGCCCCATGACCAGCGACAGCGACACCCGCAGCCCGGGCCAGCCGGCCGCCACGGCCCCGGACGACGTGCCCCCGTACCGCTGCATGCCCGCCCACCCGGACCGGGAGAGGACGAACGGACGCTCCTGGGGCGCCAGTTCCCGCAACCCCTCGTGCGCGGCCCGGGCCATGCACAGCGCGTAGACGTTGTGCGCCTCGCGATGGTCGCCGCCCCGCCCGTCGAGCGAGTGCCGGGCCGACCGCGGCAGGGTCGACTCCCCGAACGCGGTGAACGAGGTCGGCTCGTCCATGTCGTGCCAGAACCCCGAGAAGCCCTGCGCCAGCCGCTCCGCGTACAGACCACCCCACCACTTGCGTACGCGCGCGTGCGTGAAGTCCGGGTACACCGCCTCCCCCGGCCGCGCGACCCCCTGGACGAACTCCCCGGCGGCGTCCCGGACGAAGGCGTTCAGGGCGTCCCCGCCGTCGTGCACCGGATTCCCCGCGGTGGCCCTGACCGCCGGGTCGACGATCGACACCAGACGGATCCCGTCCCGGCGCAGCTCCTTGGCGAGCCCCGGCAGTCCGGGAAAGCGGTCGCGGTCGACCGTGAACACCTGCTGCTCGTCGCAGTGCTCGACGCCGAGGTGGACGGCGTCGAGCGGCAGACCGTGCTCCTGGTGGCCCGCGACGATGCGCCGAACCTCCTGCTCACCGCCGACCCCCTGGCGCACGTGCTGGTGCCCCAGTGCCCAGGCCGGCGGCAGCGCGGGCGCACCGGTGAGCGAGGCCCAGGCGAGCAGCACGCGCGCGGGGGTGCCCACCATCACCCAGCAGCGCAGCGGGCCGCCGTCCATCCGCAGTTCGCATCTGCCGGGCCGGTCGTGCCCGGAACCGGCGCCCTCCTCACCCTCCCGCAGAGCCACCGTGCCGTCCCACGAGGTGTCGTGGAACACCAGATGAGTGGCCGCGTCGGCCACGACGAGCTGCACCGGCATGGTGACGTGCAGCGGGTCGTCGCCGGCCGCGAAGGGTCGATCGGGGCCGGTGTTCCACAGGCGGTACGTCCCGTTCCGCAGCCGGGGGCCGGAAGCCCGCCCTCCCAGCCCGAAGAACCGCGCGTCCGCGGCCACCTCCGATCGCTGCATCCAACGGGCCTGCCCACCGGCGACGGGCTCCCACCAACGCGGCGGCAGGTCACGACGCAGCGTCACACCTCCCGGGGTGCGCACCTCGACCGCGCCGTGCCGCGAGACCGCGATCGTCACCCGCTCCGCCACGACCCGCCAGCCACCGTCCTTGTCCGGCTCCAGCACCGCCCGCGGATCGGGCCGCGGACAGCGCCCCGACAACGCGTACGACGGCTCGGGACCGGCCCCGTCCCACCCCCAGAACACCGCCCCGTTCATGGCGACGAGGATCCGCAGCTCGGAGCGGCTGAACCGCAGCGTGCCCCCGCCCGGACCCGGCTCGGCGCTCTGCACCGGACCGGGCACCCGGGCCCGTTCCGCGCCCCGTGGCGGCAGACCGACGGCATCCACACGCCTCCTGCGCCACGCGGCGCGCATGGTACGCAACCTCCGGGCCGCCCCCGCGGAGCCGACCGCCATCATCGAACGCACCAGGTCACGACCGTCCATGCTGCTCACCCTGCCATTGACTGCACCGCGAATGCGTGGCGTTCAACTTCCGTTCACCCTGGCTGGCACCACATCTTCATGACGCGGACTATGTGGGACTCGCCCTGGTGCGGATGTCGATCACATGGCATCGTCCGTGTCAGCCGCGTCACGCGCACACCCCAGCCCGTGCGCGACCGACGCACACCACGCGCACAGTCCGGGAGCCGCCCCATGTCGACCGAGAACCCCCAGCCGCTCTGGCAGCCCGATCCGGAGCGTAGTACCAAGGCACAGGTCACCAGGTTCCAGGCCTGGGCGGCCGAACGGCACGGAGCCCCGGCCGGGGGCGGCTACCCGGCGCTGCACCGCTGGTCGGTCGACGAGCTGGACACCTTCTGGAAGGCCGTCACGGAGTGGTTCGACGTACGGTTCTCCACGCCCTGCACGCGCGTGCTGGGCGACCGGTCGATGCCGGGCGCCGAGTGGTTCCCCGGCGCGACGCTGAACTACGCCGAACACGCGCTGCGCGCCGCCGCCACCCGCCCGGACGAACCGGCCCTCCTGCACGTCGACGAGACCCATGACCCGCGCCCGGTGACCTGGACCGAACTGCGCCGCCAGGTCGGCTCCCTGGCCGCCGAACTGCGCGCGCTCGGCGTACGCCCCGGAGACCGCGTCAGCGGCTACCTCCCGAACATCCCGCAGGCCGTCGTGGCCCTCCTGGCGACCGCGGCCGTGGGCGGCGTCTGGACCTCCTGCGCTCCCGACTTCGGCGCCCGCAGCGTCCTCGACCGCTTCCAGCAGGTCGAACCCGTCGTCCTGTTCACCGTCGACGGCTACCGCTACGGCGGCAAGGAGCACGACCGCCGCGAGACCGTCGCCGAACTGCGCCGCGAACTGCCCACCCTGCGCGCCGTCGTCCACATCCCCCTCCTGGGCACCGAGGCCCCCGAAGGCGCACTCGAATGGTCGGCGCTGACCGCCGCGGACGTGGAGCCCGTCTTCGAACAGGTGCCCTTCGAGCACCCGCTGTGGGTGCTGTACTCCTCCGGCACGACAGGCCTGCCCAAGGCCATCGTCCAGTCCCAGGGCGGCATCCTGGTCGAGCACCTCAAGCAGCTCGGCCTGCACTGCGACCTCGGCCCCGAGGACCGTTTCTTCTGGTACACCTCGACCGGCTGGATGATGTGGAACTTCCTCGTCTCCGGCCTGCTCACCGGCACCACGGTCGTCCTCTACGACGGCAGCCCCGGCTACCCCGACACCGGCGCCCAGTGGCGGGTGGCCGAACGCACCGGGGCCACCCTCTACGGCACCTCGGCCGCGTACGTCATGGCGTGCCGCAAGGCGGGGGTCCATCCCTCGCGCGACTTCGACCTCTCCCGGGTGCGGTGCGTCGCCACCACCGGTTCGCCCCTGCCGCCCGACGGGTTCCGGTGGCTGCACGACGAGGTGGGCGACGACCTCTGGATCGCCTCCGTCAGCGGCGGCACGGACGTCTGCTCCTGCTTCGCGGGAGCCGTCCCCACCCTCCCCGTGTACATCGGGGAACTCCAGGCCCCCGGCCTGGGCACCGACCTCCAGTCCTGGGACCCCGACGGCCGGCCCGTCGTCGAGGAGGTCGGCGAACTCGTGGTCACCAACCCCATGCCCTCGATGCCCGTCCGCTTCTGGAACGACCCGGACGGCAGCCGCTACCACGACAGCTACTTCGACACCTACCCCGGTGTGTGGCGCCACGGCGACTGGATCACGGTCACCGCACGCGGCTCCGTCGTCATCCACGGACGCTCCGACTCCACCCTCAACCGCCAGGGCGTCCGGATGGGCTCCGCCGACATCTACGAAGCCGTCGAACGCCTCCCCGAGATCAAGGAATCCCTCGTCATCGGCATCGAACAGCCCGACGGCGGCTACTGGATGCCCCTCTTCGTGCACCTGGCCCCGGGAGCGGTCCTCGACGACGCCCTGCTGGACCGCATCAAGCGGACCATCCGGGAACAGCTCTCACCCCGCCATGTCCCCGACGAGGTCATCGAGGTGCCGGGCATCCCGCACACCCTGACCGGAAAGCGCATCGAGGTCCCCGTCAAGCGACTGCTCCAAGGCACCGCGCTGGAGAAGGCGGTCAACCCCGGCTCCATCGACAACCTCGAACTGCTCCACTTCTACGAGGACCTCGCCCGCAAGCGCGCCTGACCCTCCTCCGGGAGGAGTCGGCCATCCTCCGCAGCCGGCCCGGACCCGCCGAGTACGACGGCGAGGTCCGAGGCCGGCCGCCCACCGAACGTCACCACCGCCGTCGTCGCGGGACCGGCAGGCTGGGCCCCCTGCGCCGACTTCATCGCTTTGACCTGCGTATTTCAGCAAGGTGTGGTCCGTGAGCGGCCCATCGAACCCCATTGTCAGCGGTGACGATTACTGTGAGTGAGAATTGATCGACCGTGCACAGGGGGAAACATGGCACTCACCGACGCCCGGACCATGCGACGGGTTCTGGGCCGCGAAATCGCCGGCACCATCGGCCTGCTGACCGACGAACACGACTTCCGCGCCATGCTCCGCTACCGCAGCTTCGCGTTCGACGATCACGCGACCTACCTCGAACAGGTGGAGACGCTCCTCAAGAACCGGGCGACGCAGGGCAGCCACACCACGGTCGCGCTCTTCGACCCGCAGGAGTACGCCGAGTACTGCGCGGCCGCCGACCTCGACCCCGACGACCCCGCCAGCCGCACCCGCTTCACCGCCGAGCTCGCTGCCACCGGCCCCACCGTCCCCTACGACGGCGGCCCGCTCAGCGACCTCGTGCCCGCCCTCGTCGACGAGGCCGTCCGACAGGCCACCTGGGAGTACGCGACGACCCTCCTCGCCCGCCTCGGCGCCTGCGCATCCTGCGGCGAGGACATCGGCCGCGCCGCCTTCGCCCGCGCCTGGCATCTCGTGGCCCGCATCCTCGACACCGCCCCGCCCGGCGACCGACACCTCGTATGCAGCGTCTCCACCACACCCGAGGCACTCGTCGCCGTCCTCCACGCGGACGACGACATCGAGGGGGACACACCACTGGACGAGGCCGAAGCGCTCGAGTTCACCACGGTCCTGGCACTCGGCATCGGCACCCGGAGCCCCGGCGGCATCGTCATGAGGACCAGCGCACCCGGCAAGTCCGACCGGATCTACGGATGGCGCCTGCGCGGCGAGGACCTGGTACCCCTCACCGCGGGCGAGGTCTTCGACGCCTACTGCACCGACGTGGAGAACGGGGACCTGATCTCCCCGGAGTCCGACGTCGACTACTGCGAACCGCCCGACCTCGGACTGGACGGGTCGAGCCCGGGGCACCACCACTGAACAAGGAGGGGCGCCCCACCCGGCGGTGGAGCGCCCCTCACGAACAGCCGACGGCCGGCACGGTCCGGCTACTCGCCGGACAGCACCGTCCGAGCCGCCTCACGTGCTTCCGCGGCACTGTCCGCGGCCCGCGCCGCGGCGGCGGCCCGCTCGCACTGCGCCAGCGTGTGCTTCGCCAGCGCTGCCCGGACATAAGGAAGCGACGCCGCCCCCATGGAAAGAGAGGTGACACCCAGTCCCGTCAGCACACAGGCGAGCAGCGGGTCCGACGCGGCCTCACCGCAGACACCACAGCTCTTGCCCTCGGCCTTCGCCGCATCCGCGGACAGCGCGACCAGGTCGAGCAGCGCGGGCTGCCAAGGATCCTGGAGACGGGACACCGCGCCCACCTGCCGGTCCGCCGCGAAGGTGTACTGCGCGAGGTCGTTCGTGCCCAGCGACAGGAACTCGACCTCCTGAAGAATCGAGCGCGCCCGCAGAGCGGCCGACGGAATCTCCACCATCGCGCCGAACTTCGCCTGCAGTCCCGCCTCCCGACACGCGTCGGCGAACGCCTTCGCGTCGGCGCGATCCGCCACCATCGGGGCCATCACCTCGAGGTAGACCGGCAGTCCGTCGGCCGCCTTCGCCAGCGCGGTGAGCTGGGTGTGCAGCACGTCGGGGTGGTCCAGCAGCGTCCGCAGCCCGCGCACACCGAGCGCCGGGTTCGGCTCGTCGGCCGGGGTCAGGAAGTCGAGCGGCTTGTCCGCGCCGGCGTCCAGGACGCGGACGACGACCCGACCCTCGGGAAACGCCTCGAGGACCTGACGGTAGGCCTCGATCTGCTTCTCCTCGGACGGCGCCTTCTTGCTGTCGTCGAGGAAGAGGAACTCGGTGCGGAACAGACCGACACCCTCCGCCCCGGCCGCGACGGCGGCAGGCACGTCGGAAGGGCCTCCGACGTTCGCCAGCAGCGGGATCTTGTGCCCGTCGGCGGTGGCGCCCGGCCCGGTCGAGGCCGCCAGCGCGGCCTTGCGCTCGGCGGCCGCGGCCCGGAGCTGCGTCGTCTTCTCCTCGCTCGGGCGGACGAAGATCTCACCGGTGCTGCCGTCGACGGCGATGGGCGTCCCCTCGGCGAGCTCACCGGCACCGGGCAGCGCCACCACGGCCGGCACGCCGAGTGCCCGAGCCAGGATCGCGCTGTGGCTGGTCGGCCCGCCCTCCTCGGTGACGAAGCCGAGCACCAGGGTCGGGTCGAGCAGGGCCGTGTCGGCCGGGGCGAGGTCACGCGCGACCAGGACGTACGGCTCGTCGCTGTCCGGCACACCCGGCATGGGCACGCCGAGCAGCCGGGCGACGATACGGTTCCGCACGTCGTCGAGGTCGGCCACGCGACCGGCGAGGTACTCACCCGCGTTCGCCAGCAGCTCGCGGTAGGAGGCGAAGGCGTCGTACACGGCTCGCTCCGCGGTGCTGCCGACGGCGATACGCCGGTCCACGTCCGCCATCAGCTCGGGGTCGTGGGCCATCATGGCCTGGGCCTCCAGTACGGCCTGGGCTTCGCCACCGGCCAGGTTGCCGCGCGCCAACAGGTCCGCGGCCACCGCCTCGACGGCCTGGCGGGCACGGCCCTGCTCCCGCTCCGCCTCGTCCGGCCCGATCTGCTTGGCCGGCGGTTCCAGGACCGCCGTTCCCATGTGCCGAACCTCGCCGATCGCGACTCCGTGGCTCACGCCGACGCCTCGCAGAGTTGTCTCCATGTCACCCTCTCCGGCTTGTGCGGCGGGTTCCACCGCCGCGGTGGTTGTCCGACTCGCCGTCGCGGGACGGCGCTGACCTCAGTTCCAGACGAAGAGGCTGTCGCCGGCCTTCACGTCACCGTCCTCGCGGAGTTCGGAAAGAGCCTCCGCCGTCGCCTCCAGCGCCACGATCGGGCACACCGCGGACTTGCCGGCGGCCTCGACGGCGGCAGGGTCCCAGCGGATGACGGCCTGCCCGCACACCACGGTGTCCCCCTTGTTGACGAGCAGCTCGAAGCCCTCCCCGTTGAGCTGCACGGTGTCGATCCCGAGATGGGTGAGGACACCGTGACCGCTCTCGTCGACGACGACGAACGCGTGCGGGTGGAGGGAGACGATGACGCCGCTCACCGGAGCGACGGCCACCGAAGGCTCACGCACGGGGTCGACAGCGGTTCCCGGGCCGACCATGGCTCCGGAGAAGACCGGATCCGGCACAGCCGCCAGTCCGATGGCGCGTCCTTCTACAGGGGACGTCACGGTGGTCATAAGGAGCCTCCCGGCGGTGGAGATGCATACGGGCCGTCACTGCCTGTGCGGGTCGGCCCACTCGGCAGCAGGTTATGTCATATGAAGTGCCGGTTCCGCACGATACGTACCAATGGTGGTCTAGACCACATCCCGTTTGGATTTGCACCGCCTCGTGGGCCCGGGTACAGTCGTACTCCTGCTTGGGGATGAGCGGCGCCACGAGGTGCCCTCGCCAGGCAGAACCCAACTTGTCAGATCCTATCTCGGGATCCCCTTCCGCATGCCTGCGGGACGGTGGTCAGGGAGACGGGAAAACGCTGATAGAGTTGGGGACATCGAAGGGAAGCGCCCGGAGGAAAGCCCGAGAGGGTGAGTACGAAGGAAGCGTCCGTTCCTTGAGAACTCAACAGCGTGCCAAAAATCAACGCCAGATATGTTGATA